>NZ_JBFTZV010000002.1:0-351647 GCF_056406615.1 Arthrobacter sp. P1_B3
GGCGGGCGGGCACGGGCTCGACGCCGGGCAGCGCCGGCGCTTCGGCCCAGCGCGGGCCGAAGCCGCGGATAACCACGGACCGCGGCTCGTCGTCGTCGTCCGTGTCGAAATCCAGCACGCCGGAATCGGCGGCGGAATCGGCAGCCACGCGCGGTGCCCCGGCGGGCTGAGCCACGGCTGGCATGCCCGCGGCGCCCCCGCGCGGCCGGTGGAGCTCCACCTCAAGCCGGCTGTCGCTCAGGTGCTCAACCCGGCCGCGGCCCCATTCGACCACCGTCACGGCGCTGTCCATGGTGTTTTCGAGATCGATGTCATCGATTTCGGCGGCCGACTCCAGCCGGTAGGCGTCCACATGCACCAGGTCCGGCCCGCCCGGCCGGGGTCCTCCGGGCAGATTGGGGTGGATCCGCACCAGGACAAAGGTCGGCGAAATGATGCCTGCCCGCACGCCCAGTCCTTCCCCCAGCCCCTGCGTGAAGGTGGTCTTGCCCGCACCCAGTTCGCCGGTCAGGACCAGCAGGTCGCCCGTTTCCAGCACGGCGCCGAGGGCCGCGGCGAGCGCGTRCGTCTCCGCCGCCGTCCGGACCTCAAGGCTCCGTTCCCACGCGGGCCCGCTCACGGCCGCTCTTCGCCGGCGGAGGGTTCTTCGTGAAGGTAGCGGCGCGGCACCCGGGGGCTGATCCTGGTGACGATCTCGTAGTTGTTGGTGCCGGCGGCCCTGGCCCAGTCATCGGCCGTGGGTCCGCCGTCGGCGCCGTCGCCGAACAGCACCGCCTCGGCCCCGAGGATGCTCGGGCCTCCGGCCGTCACATGGCGGGGGCCGAGGTCGATCACCATCTGGTCCATCGCGATGCGCCCCACGACCGGATAGTTCACGCCCTCGACCCGGACCGGACCGCCGGTGGCAATGCGCGGCACGCCGTCGGCATACCCCAGCGGGATGAGCCCGAGGGTGCTGACGCCGTCCGTGCGGTAATTCAGGCCGTAGGAAACGCCCTGCCCGGCGGGCACGTCCTTGCAATGCGAAACCACAGTGCGGACCGTCATGGCCGGGCGCAGCCCGAGCTCGGCCGGGGTTTGTCCTTCGAACGGGGACAGCCCGTACAGGCCCAGGCCCACGCGGACCAGGTCAAAGTGGGTGTCCGGCCGGGAGAGGGCGGCCGGGGTGTTGGCCAGGTGGCGGACCTCGGGGTCCACGCCGGCGTCCTGGGCAACGGCGAGGACCTGACGGAACGCGGCGAGCTGCTCGTCGGTTTCGGGCCGTTCGGGTTCGTCGGCGACGGCCAGATGGGAGAAGATCCCCACGACCCGGAGCAGGCCCTGGTCCTGGTGTTCCATGGCTTCACCCACCAGGCTGTCCCAGGCGTCGAGGGTGGCGCCGTTGCGGCCGAGCCCGGTGTCGACCTTCAGATGAACGCGGGCGGGCCGTTCCTGTTCGCGGGCGGCGGCCACGATCCGGTCCAGTTCCCAGCCCGAGCATCCGATGTCGATTCCGGCGGCCACTGCGGCGGCGAAGTTGCTGTCCGGGGTGTGCAGCCAGGCCAGCAGCGGCGCCTCGATCCCGGCGGCGCGCAGGGCGAGGGCCTCGGAGATGTGGGCCACGCCCAGCCAGCTGGCCCCCGCACCGAGGGCCGCCCGGGCCACCTGGACGGCACCGTGCCCGTAGGCGTCGGCCTTGACCACGGCCATGACCTGCGCGGGTGAGGCCACGGCTGCGAGGCGGCGGACGTTGTGCCGGATGGCGTCGAGGTCGATTACGGCTGAGCGCTCCTCAGCGTGGGCCGGCACTGCCGCCGATCCGGGCAGGAGATCGCCTGTTGTTGCTTGGTAAGTCACTTAACGATTCTAGGCGCGGCGCCGCGGGCCGAATAATCGGCGGCCCCGGCCACCACTGGACATGCCGTCCCTCCCCCAGCGGGACATGCCCATTCTTCACGCCCACGAATGCGCACAACGGGCACAGGTCCACGCCTTGGCCCCACCAGAGGACATGTCCACTCGCGGCAGGAACCCGGACCGGCACCCACCGCAGGACATGCCCATTCTTCACGCCCAAGGCCGCGCACAACGGGTACAGGTCCATTCCTTGGCCCCAGCCGAGGACATGTCCACTCGTGGCAGGAACCCGGACCGGCACCCACCGCGGGACATGCCCATTCTTCGCGCCCAAGGCCGCGCACAACGGGTACAGAGCGCTCTCTCGTGAGCGTCGCAACACCTACCTGAACGTGGTGTTGATTGTGGGACGTTCACGGCGAACGAACGATTGCGTGACTGGCTGATTTACGATTCACAGGGCTTGCGGCGCCCCTTTGTGCTGCATCGCTGGTTTGGCGGACAGCGGTCAGCCGATCCGCTCGGCCAGGGACACGATAATCCCCTCAGGACCGCGCACGTAGGCCATGCGCCAGATGTGCTCGTACTGGCCGATGCCGCCAACCAGCCCGTAGCCGTCCGCGGCCAGCCGGTCGACGGTCCCCTGGAGGTCGTCGACCTCGAAGGCCACGTTGCGCAGCCCCAACTCATTGGCCATCGCCGCGGGCGATCCGGGCTGGTGGTCGGGCCGGACAAAGCTCGAGAGCTCCACACGGGTACCTCCGTCGGGCGGCCGCAGCATGACGATCTCGGTGCGGGAGTCGGGGATGCCGATGACCGTGTCGAGGAACTCGCCCTCCACGAACATCCGCGTGCCCTCGACCTCGAGACCCAGCCCGACGAAGAACGCCGTCACCGCGTTGAGATCGGCAACAGTGATACCGACATGATCGAAACGTCGTACATGTGACATGAGGTCCATCCTCCGGTGCTCATCTTCTCGATCCGTCCGAAGGGACGGAGCCGACGGGGATTCCCAACACAATCATCGGCGAAATCCTTCCGGCGCACTGATTGAACAATCCGAAGGATTGGCAGACTGCCCCTTCTCCGACAAACACCGCGATGCTGGCCTGAGTCCCGCCGGTGCGGGACGCCAGCCCGCAGCGGTCGCGGCGTCGCCCAAGACGCGGCGGTGAGCCCGGTCAGTACTCGCCCTTAATGACGAAGTAAGAGCCGCGGATAACGCCCGCCAGCTTCGACTTCTGGCGAGCGAACTTGAAGCGTGAGGCCAGTTCCTCCGGAATCTCCATGCCCTCGGCAAGTTTGAATCCGACCGCTCGCTTCCCGCCTTCCTCGATGCTGTACATGACGTTGATCGACAGCCCCGACTCGTAGAACACATAAGCCATCCGCAAACCGTCCACTTCGAAGGCGGTCGCTTCGAGCCGGCGGGAGCCGATGACGATGTCACGCTCGTCCCTGAGGATGCGGCTCACCCGGTCGACCACCTCCGGAACCTCGCCTGCAGGGCTCACTGTGAAGACGTGGCCGTACTTGTTCCGGTAATAGCGGCCCTCGTTGGCGCGCAACCCGGCCAAGGCCTCGGCGACCGGAGACGATTCCAAGCCGACAGTAGAAACGTTCTCGAAGTCAACGATGTACGGCATGCGGGCCTCCTGGTCAGATGTGCTGGGACCAATCTAACGCGACGACGTGCTGCCCGGACGTCAGAACGCACGTGCGTAGCGCGCCGATCCCCGTGACGGCCGACGCGGATAGGCGCAAAGCTGGGTTCCGGTCCAGCAGCCGGTGAAGGGGCCCTATAAG
The DNA here is from genome assembly GCF_056406615.1 of Arthrobacter sp. P1_B3. Lineage (NCBI taxonomy): Bacteria > Bacillati > Actinomycetota > Actinomycetes > Micrococcales > Micrococcaceae > Arthrobacter > Arthrobacter sp. P1_B3. The sequence continues at coordinate 3,646 of NZ_JBFTZV010000002.1, forward strand.
CACACGATTCGGATCGTTAGAAACGTCCGATGTTGAGGCGGATCCGTGAGCGGGCACCGGCATCCGCGGGACCGCCGAGATCTTTGCGCGGCACGATGGCATCGGCGAGGATGAATGTGATCGCCCGTGCTGTGAAGAAGGAGTCGACGCGATGACCAAGTATCTGATCTCGTTTCCGAGTGCCGCCATGGTCTTTCCTGACGAAGACCTGCAGGCCGTTTCGGATGCGGCGCATGCGGTCGTTCAGGAGGCGAAGGACGCCGGCGTCTGGGTGTTCGGCGGCGGCATCGATGAGAGCATCCCGCCCGTCATGGTCGACGGCGATGGGACGGTGAGCGAGGGCACCTACCCGCAGACGACACAGCTCGAAGGCGGCTACTCGGTGCTGGAGCTGCCCTCGTACGATGCGGCCTTGGAGTGGGCCGCGAAGATCGCGGTCGCCTGCCGTTGCGCGCAGGAAGTGCGCGCTTTCCAATACGACCCCGCCAGCTAGGTCTCGGCCGGGTCTCCTCGTCGCTGGACTCGCGGTCGACATATTCGCGATCGCACGGATTTGTCGCGCTCGACGCACCCACGAATGCGCACAACGGGCACGGGTCCACGCATTGGCTTGAACGGAGGACATGTCCATTGGCAACAGGAAGGCTCAGGAGGACATGTCCAGTGGTAACAGCAACGGCCCCGCCCAGGCGCCCCCCGGCCCGTCTACGCGTCGGACAGGTGGGCGATGGTCGCCGTCGCCCGCCGCTGCGCCTCGGGTGGGACATCGCGCACGATCTCTTCCAGGAAGCGGTAGCGGCGAAGCCATTGGCTGCCCTGCCGTTCCTTCCGGGCGTTGGCCCGCTGCCACCAGTCGGCAATGTCCCCCCAGCCGGGTGCGGCAAGTGAGCCGCCAACCTCCTGGACGGCCAGGGCGGCGCACAGATTGGCGAAGCGGAGCCGGTCTCCCAGCGGCCAGCGGGCCAGGGAACCGACAATGAATGCCGCACCGAAGCAGTCACCGGCACCGGTGGGATCGTAGGCCCGGACAGGCAGGGACGGGACCCACTCTTCCTCCCCCGTTTCCGAATCCACGGCCATGGACCCCTGGGCGCCGAGGGTGACCACCGCCACCGGAACCCTCTCTGCGAGCGAGTACAGCGCGGACCAGGGGTCGTCGCGGCCGGTGAAGTTCATAGCCTCATGCTGGTTCGGCATGAAGGCGTGGAAGTACTTCAGGTTGTCCAGCCGGGTCGAGGACCACGCGCCGGTGGGGTCCCAGCCGACATCGCCAAACAGCAGGACGCCGTTCTTGTGCGCGTCGACAGCCCACGGTTCGAGTTCCTCCCCCAGCTCCGCAACGGCTGCGAGCGCCGGCGGCGGGCATCCGACCAGCTCGGTGGAGGTCACCGGTGCCGGGTGCCCGTGCGTCACCATGGACCGGTCCTTCTCCACGCTCAAGGACACCGTGACAGGCGAATGCCAACCCGGCACACGCCGCGACAGGGACAGGTCCACATGTTCCTGGGCGGCGAGGATCTTCCAGTTGTAGTCGCCGTAGCCGTCATCGCCGAACGCGGCGGCAAGACCGGTCCGCAGTCCCAGCCGGGACGCGGCGATCGCCTGGTTGGCGACACCCCCGGGGCAGCTGCCCATCCCGTCGCTCCAGATTTCCGTTCCGGGCTGCGGCGCGTGGGGCAGCCCGGTGAAGATAATGTCCTGGAACACCGTCCCGGTCAGGAGCAGGTCGAACCCGTCCGCGGCCGGGCTGCGGACGGCAGAGAGCGGATCAAAGCGCCGCGCCGGGGTCGCGTCCATATACGGCACACTACGCTGTACCGCCGTCGAGGGAAACCGCGGGAACCGGGGCCCTGGCCTGCGGGGAATAGACTGTCCGCATGCGGCTCACGATCGCCGGCGGGGGCGGGTTCCGGGTCCCCCTGGTTTACCGGGCGCTCTCTGCCGGCCCTTTCGCGGGGCTGGTGCGGGAGCTGGTGCTCTACGACGTCGATCCCGCCAGGCTGGCGGCCATCGAGGCGGTCCTGGCCTCCCTGGCCCAGCAGGGTCCGCCGGGTTCCGGCCCGCAGGTCCGTGCCGTGTCCTCGCTCTCCGAGGCCCTCGACGGCGCAGACATGGTCTTCGCCGCCATCCGGCCCGGCGGCACGGCCGGGCGGACCGCCGACGAGCGGATCGCCCTGGACCTCGGACTCCTGGGCCAGGAAACCACCGGCCCCGGCGGCATCTCCTACGCCCTGCGGTCCATTCCGCCGATGCTGCGACTCGCGGAGGAAATGCGGAGCCGCTGCCCCGCGGCGTGGCTGCTCAATTTCACCAACCCCGCCGGCATGGTCACCGAGGCCCTGGCCCCGGTGCTCGGGCCCAAGGTGATCGGGATTTGCGACTCCGCCAGCGGCCTGGTGCACCGCGCGGCGCGGGCTGCCGGCGTCGCCCTGCCGGAAGGAACGCTCGACGGCGTGGGCTACTACGGCCTGAACCACCTCGGCTGGCTATACCGGCTGGAGGCCGGAGGCCGGGACGCCCTCCCGGAGCTGCTCGCGGACCCTGCAGCGCTGTCGGGATTCGAGGAAGGCCGGTTGTTCCCGCCCGGGTTGCTGGCCGGGCTCGGCTGCCTGCCGAATGAATACCTCTTCTACTACTACGACACCGCTCGAGCGGTGGCCGGGATGCGCGCAGCAGAGCAGACCCGAGGGGAATCCATCGCCCGGCAGCAGGCCGAGCTCTATCCCCGGCTGGCTGCCGCCGGACCGGATGCTTTTGCACTTTGGGACGCCGCCCGGCTCTCACGCGAGGAAGGCTATCTCGCTGAAGCCCGCACCTCCGGGGAACGCCGTGACGAGACCGACCTCGCCGGCGGCGGCTACGAGCGGGTGGCCCTGGCGGCCATGCGCGCCCTCTCCGGAGGCGGCGCGGCGGACCTGATCCTCAACACGCGCAACACTGTCAACGCCGCCGGGTCCGCGGCACCGGAAGCGGGCGCCGCCGGGTCAGCGGCGCAGGCGGTGCCGGCGGTGCCGGGACTGCCGGCCGACGCCGTCGTCGAAGTTCCGTGCACGGTGACGCCCGACGGCGCTGTGCCGGTCCCGCAGGATCGTCCGGCACCGGCACAACTCGAGCTGATGCGGCGCGTCAAGGACGTCGAACGGCTCGTGGTGGAGGCGACGACGACCGGCCGGCGGGAGGCGGCGCTGGCCGCGTTCGCCAGGCATCCGCTGGTGGATTCGGAGGTCCTCGCCGGCAAACTGCTGGCCGGTTATGAAGCCGCGTTCCCGGAGCTGGGCCGTCTCTGGCACGGCGGCCAGTAACGGCCCCGGGGCAGGAACGCCCGCGGCCAGTAACGGCCCGCGGCCAGCGACAACCCGCGGCCAGCGGGCCGGAACCCCTACAGCTTTCGGTACATCACATGCAGGCCCACATAGCCCAGTTCCGGGTGGTTGAACGCCTCGGGAATGGTCGCGAGCACTTCGAAACCCATGGATTTCCAGGCGGCAACGGCCCGGACATTGCTCTCCACCACGGCGTTGAACTGCATGGCCCGGAAGCCGGCGTCGCGCGCGGCCTCGAGCGAATAGGCGCAGAGGGCCCGGGCCAGTCCGCGGCCGGCCTGGGCGGGATGGACCATGTAGCCCGCATTGGCGACATGGCTGCCGCCGCCGCCCTGGTTGGGGTGCAGCTCGCCGGTGCCAAGGATGGCACCCCCTGTCCGGTCACTGTCGCTGTCGCCGGGCCCGTCGGCGACAGCGACGAACGTCTGGCCCGGCGCCTGCTTGAACCAGCGCCCGCGGGCCTCGTCCTCCGCGGTGTCCCGGTCCCAGGTAAAAGTCTCCCCGGCCCGGATGACCGGTTCCAGGATCGCCCAGATCCCCGGCCAGTCCTCCGCGCGGGCCTCCCGGATTGACCAGCCGGCTGCACGTTCAGGTTCTGTCGTTGCGCTCACAGCGGCCACGTTAGCAGTAAGCCCTGGTCTGGGAACGGACCCGTGGCGCGGTCCGGGAACGGAGCCGTGAACCAGCCGGCACTTCAGGAGTAATGTTTTATCGACATGCAGTCTGCAGAGGAAAGGGGAACCGTGTCGCTGATCCGCCGCGTCGCTTTCCTTTCCCTGCACACCTCGCCCATGGAGCAGCCCGGCTCCGGCGACGCCGGCGGAATGAACGTGTACGTCCGGGCACTGGCCGCGGCCCTGGCCGAGACCGGCGTGGAAGTGGAGATCTTCACCCGGTCCACCTCGGCCACGCAGCCCGCCGTCGAACACCCGTCCCCGGGCGTGTGCGTACACAACGTCCTCGCCGGCCCGCCACGGAAGCTGCCCAAGGAGGAGCTCCCAGGGCTGCTGCACAGCATGGTCGCCGAGATCGACCGGATCCGCCAGCTCCAGCCGCACGGCCGGTATGACGTCATCCATTCCCACTACTGGGTGTCCGGGGTGGCCGGGCTGGAGCTCGCAGAGCTGTGGCGGCTGCCTCTCGTCCACACCATGCACACGATGGCGAAGGTCAAGAACCAGCTCCTCGAGTCCGGCGAGCAGCCCGAACCGCGGCGGCGTGAGGACGGCGAGCACCGGATTGTCGACGGCGCAACCCGGCTGATCGCCAATACCGGCACCGAAGCGGCCGAGCTGGTCTCGCACTATAACGCCGACATCGACCGCATCGACGTCGCGCCGCCGGGGGTGGACTTGGCGGTCTTCACGCCGTCCTTCAGGAACCGCGCCCGGGCCCAGCACGGCGTCGTCCCGGGCAAGTTCCATCTGCTCTTCGCGGGCCGGATCCAGCGGCTCAAGGGCCCGCAGATCCTGATCAAGGCGGCCGCGCTCCTGCGTTCCCGGCGTCCGGACATCGACCTGCAGCTGACCATCCTGGGGGCCGTCAGCGGCGCCAAGGACTTCAATCTCAAGGCGCTGATCACCGCCGCCGGAATGGACGACGTCGCCACCCACCATCCGCCGGTGAACGCCCCGGAGCTGGCCGGCTGGTACCGGTCGGCCGACGTCGTGGTGATGCCCTCCTACAGCGAATCCTTCGGTCTGGTGGCCTTGGAGGCGCAAGCCTGCGGGACGCCCGTCCTCGCCACGAAAGTGGGCGGCCTCTCCCGCGCCGTCCAGGACGGCCGGACGGGGATGCTGATCGAGGGTCACAAGGCCAGCGACTGGGCGGACGCCCTCGAAGAGCTCTTCGACGACCCCCAAACGCGCACCGACATGGGGCACACCGCGGCGCTCCACGCGGAGGATTTCGGCTGGCAGCACACCGCCGCCATCACGCTGGACAGCTACCACACCGCCGTGAGCCAGTATTTTGGAAGCCTGACCATCCCGGTGGGCCACACGCCCTGAACCGGATCCGCCCCGCCCCCGCCCGGCAACTCCGGGCCGGGACCAACCCGCCGACGCCACGAGCCGAAGGACAACGATGTCTGAGACCACCACTGCCGGGAACAACGCACCCAGCGACCTGGAGATTGCCCAGCGGGCAGTCATGAAGCCGATCGGGGAGATTGCGGCGGCCGCCGGCATCAACCCGGACGCGCTGGAACTGTACGGACGCTACAAGGCCAAGATCGATCCGGCGAAGCTGACCGTTCCGGCGGGCGCCCCCATGCGGGCCCCCGGCAAGGTGGTGCTGGTCTCCGCGATGTCGCCCACCCCCGCGGGCGAGGGCAAGTCCACCACCACGGTGGGGCTCGCTGATTCCCTGGCCCGTGCCGGGCACCGCGTGATGATCGCGCTGCGCGAACCCTCGCTCGGCCCCATCCTGGGCATGAAGGGCGGCGCCACCGGCGGCGGCTACTCCCAGGTGCTGCCGATGGACCAGATCAACCTGCACTTCACCGGCGACTTCCACGCCATCACCTCGGCGAACAACGCCCTCATGGCCCTTGTGGACAACCACATCTTCCAAGGCAACGAGCTCAACATCGATCCGCGCCGGATGACGTTTAAACGGGTCCTGGACATGAACGACCGATCCCTCCGGGAGGTGGTGATTGGCCTGGGCGGGCCGGCCCAGGGCACGCCGCGGCAGGACGGCTTCGACATCACCGTGGCATCGGAGATCATGGCCGTGTTCTGCCTCGCCACGGACCTGAACGATTTGCGCGAACGGCTGGGCCGGATCACGTTCGGCTACACCTACGACCGGCAGCCCGTCACGGTGGCCGACCTCGGCGTCCAGGGCGCCCTGACCATGCTGCTCAAAGACGCGATCAAGCCGAACCTCGTACAGACCATCGCCGGCACCCCGGCGCTGGTGCACGGCGGGCCCTTCGCCAACATCGCCCACGGCTGCAACTCCCTGATCGCCACGCAGACGGCCCGCAGCCTCGCGGACATCGTGGTCACCGAGGCAGGTTTCGGCGCGGACCTCGGTGCCGAAAAGTACATGGACATCAAGTCGCGGATGGCCGACGTCGCCCCGTCCGCCGTCGTCCTCGTGGCCACCGTCCGGGCGCTCAAGATGCACGGCGGCGTACCGAAAGACCGGCTCACGGAGCCCAACGTGGGGGCGCTGGCCGCCGGCGTCGCCAATCTCCAGCGCCACATCCGCAACGTCGAGAAGTTCGGCATCATCCCGGTTGTGGCGGTCAACAAATTCGCCACGGACACGGCCGAGGAGCTGGACTGGCTGCTTCAGTGGTGCGCCGCGGAGGGTGTCCAGGCTGCGGTGGCCGATGTCTGGGGCCGCGGCGGTGGCGGCGACGGCGGGGACGAGCTTGCGGCGAAGGTGGCAGCCGCGATCGACACCCCGCACAGCTTCCGGCACCTGTACCCGCTGGACATGTCCGTCGAGGACAAGATCCGGACCATCGTGCAGGAGGTCTACGGCGCCGACGGCGTGGACTTCTCGGTGCCCGCGCTCAAACGGCTGGCGGAGATCGAGAAGAACGGCTGGTCCGGGATGCCCGTGTGCATGGCGAAGACCCAGTACTCCTTCAGCGACGACGCCGCCCGGCTCGGCGCCCCCAAGGGCTTCACCATCCACGTCCGGGACCTGATCCCCAAGACCGGCGCGGGCTTTATCGTGGCCCTCACCGGCGCGGTCATGACCATGCCCGGCCTGCCCAAGGTTCCGGCAGCGATGCGGATGGATGTGGACGACGCCGGCAACCCCGTCGGCCTCTTCTAACTCCCGCCCCCGCCCCCTGTCCCCTCCCGTTGCGCTATCACTTTTGGTTGCCATTCCGGTCCTTTGACCGCTCCAAGTGATAGCGCAACCAGGGGCCTGTGGATAACCGGAGCGGGGACCATGCGTTCGGACAAGAATGGTCCGCATGCACCCACCAGCACCCCTGCCGGCTCACCTTTCCGCGGCCCCGTTCACGGTCTACGAGGCGCGGGCTGCGAGCCTGGGCAGTGCCCGGCTCCGTTCCTCCGACCTCGCCTCGGCGGGCCGGCTGATCCATGTGCCTGTGGGCTGGGAGTTTGAAATCCGGAGCCTGGCCCGTGCCCTGTCGGCCGCGACGCCGGGCGCGTGGATTTCGCACCTCACGGCCGCCGTGCTGCTGGGGCTGTGGCTCCCGACGTGGTATCGCGGCTGCCGCGAACTGCATCTCAGCAAGCGCCGGACCCTGCCGCCGGTCCGGCGAGAGGGCGTGGTGGGGCATACCGTCCTCGCGTTCGACGACGAGCTCATGGTCCTGGACGGAATCCGGATGTCAACACCTGCCCGGACCTGGCTGGACCTAGCCCGTATCCTGCCGCTGGACGATCTCGTGGCGATGGGCGACCAGCTCGTGCGGCGGCCCCGCCCTGGACTGGAGAGCCGCACGGAGCCATGGACCACCCTTCCCGAGCTGAACACAATGTTGAAGCGCCACCCAAAGCTGAAGGGAATCGTGAAAGCGCGCGAGGCGACGGCACTGATCCGGCCCGGTGCCGACTCGGCCCCCGAGACATTCCTGCGCCTAGCGCTGACCGCAGCGGGGTTGCCGGAGCCGGAGTTGCAGCTCCGGATTGTGCCGGAAGACCCCTACTCCCCCGCCGCGGACCTCGGCTACCGCGCGCAGCGGGTGGCCATCCAGTACGACGGCGGCCACCACCTGACACGCGAGCAGCAGTCCCGGGACAACCGACGCGACGAATCGTTCAACGCGGCCGGCTGGCGCTATTTCAAATTCAACGCCGACGATCTGGCAGATGACTTCCGCGGCGCGGCCCAAAGAGTCCGGTCCGCCCTTCGTCCCCGTTAAACGCCGGTTGCCCTATCACTTACAGCGGCCAAACCAGAGGTTTAGGGACCGTAAGTGATAGGGCAACCGGGGAGAGGAGAGGCGGTTAGCGCTCCAGGTCGCCGCGGATGAAGGCCTCGACCTTTTCACGGGCGAGGTCGTCGTTGAACTGCTCCGGCGGGGACTTCATGAAGTAGCTCGACGCCGACACCAGCGGGCCGCCGATGCCGCGGTCCAGGCCGATCTTGGCGGCGCGGATGGCGTCGATGATCACGCCGGCGGAGTTGGGCGAGTCCCAGACTTCGAGCTTGTATTCGAGGGACACCGGGGCGTCGCCGAAGTTGCGGCCCTCGAGGCGGACGAACGCCCATTTCCGGTCATCGAGCCACTGGACGTAGTCTGACGGGCCGATGTGGACGTCCTTGGCGGCGAGGTCGGCCTCGACGTTGGAGGTCACGGCCTGGGTCTTGGAGATCTTCTTGGACTCCAGGCGGTCGCGCTCGAGCATGTTCTTGAAGTCCATGTTGCCGCCGACGTTCAGCTGGTACGTGCGGTCCAGGGTGACGCCGCGGTCCTCGAACAGCTTGGCCATGACGCGGTGGGTGATGGTGGCACCGATCTGGCTCTTGATGTCATCGCCCACGATCGGCACGCCCGCCGCGGTGAACTTGTCCGCCCACTCCTTGGTGCCGGCCAGGAACACCGGCAGGGCGTTGACGAATGCCACACCGGCATCGATTGCGCACTGGGCGTAGAACTCGGCGGCCTGCTGGGAGCCGACCGGCAGGTAGCAGACCATGACGTCAACCTTGGCGTCCTTGAGGGCCTGGACGACGTCGACCGGCTCCTCCGGGGACTGTTCGATGGTCTCGAGGTAGTACTTGCCAAGGCCGTCCAGGGTGTGGCCGCGCTGGACGGTGACTCCGGTCGGCGGGACGTCGGCGATCTTGATGGTGTTGTTTTCGCTGGCCAGGATGGCGGCGGACAGGTCCTGGCCCACCTTCTTGCCGTCGACGTCGAACGCGGCAACGAACTCGACGTCGCCGACGTGGTACTGGCCGAACTCCACGTGCATCAGGCCCGGAATCGTGGCCTTGGGGTCGGCGTCTTTGTAGTACTGGACGCCCTGGACCAGCGAAGTGGCGCAGTTACCTACGCCGACGATTGCAACACGAATCGGATGTGAAGACACGGAACTCCTTTTGAGAACAAGGGTGACCGGCGCGGCCGCACTCTGTTGTGCGGCGGCGGCAGGCGGACACGGCGCCGTGAGGCGCCCTTAGTAGTCTAGTCAACACTGCCGGGGCCGCGGTTGTTCCCCGGCGGCCCCGGCTCTTGTGTTAAGTCCGGGTTAAGTGCGGGTCCTGGCTACTTCTGGGCCCACAGGTTGATGTCGGATTCGACGGCGAACTCATCGATCGCGTCGACCTCGTCGGCCGTGAAGCCCAGATTGTTGATCGCAGACAGGGTGTCCTCGAGCTGCCGGACGCTGGAGGCGCCGACCAGTGCGGACGTGATGGAGGAGCCCTTGCCCTGCTCGCGCAGGATCCAGGCGATGGCCATCTGCGCGAGGGACTGTCCGCGGCTCTCGGCGATCCGGTTGAGCCCGCGTACGCGGTCCAGGTTGTCCTCGGTGATCATGGATTCGTCCAGGGACTTGTCCTGGGCGGCGCGGGAGTCGGCCGGAATGCCCTTGAGGTAGCGGTCCGTGAGCATGCCCTGCGCCAGCGGCGAGAACGCGATGGATCCGGCGCCCACCTGCTCCAGCGCCTCGTAAAGGTTGGGGGTGCCGTTCTCGGTCCAGCGGTTGAGCATGGAGTAGCTGGGCTGGTGGATCAGCAGCGGCGTGCCGAGTTCCTTGAGGATCCGGGCCGCCTCGAGGGTCTGTTCCGGGGTGTAGGACGAGATGCCGGCGTACAGCGCCTTGCCGGAGCGCACCGCCTGGTCCAGGGCTCCCATGGTCTCTTCCATCGGCGTCTCGGGGTCCGGGCGGTGGCTGTAGAAGATGTCCACGTAGTCCAGGCCCATCCGGCCCAGCGACTGGTCCAGGCTGGCCAGCAGGTACTTGCGGGAGCCAAAGTTGCCGTAGGGGCCCGGCCACATGTCGTAGCCGGCCTTGGTGGAAATGATCAGTTCGTCGCGGTACGGGGCGAAGTCGTCCTTGAAGTGACGGCCAAAGTTGGTCTCGGCGCTGCCGTAGGGCGGGCCGTAGTTGTTGGCGAGGTCGAAGTGGGTGACGCCCAGGTCGAAGGCGCGGCGCAGGATGGCGCGCTGGATCTCGAACGGCTTGTCGTCGCCGAAGTTATGCCACAGGCCCAGCGAGATGGCCGGGAGTTTCAGGCCGCTGCGCCCCACGCGGCGGTAGGGCATGGAGTCGTAGCGGGTATCAGTTGCCAAATATGTCATACGTCATATCCTGCCTTAGTTGGTGAGAATCGCGGCGCTGTGACCGGGGAGCTCGAGCCGGTTGGCGGACGGCTCACCGGTGGGAACCGGCTCTTCGCCGGGAGTCGGGTGCAGCCGGACGGCGTCGTCCGTGGCCAGGGCCAGAGTGGCGCCGCGGACCGGGAGCCGCCGCTCCCCGGCGGAAAAGTTCATCGCCACCTCGGTGCGGCCGCGGCGCAGCAGCAGCCAGCCCTCGTCCTCGCTGACGTCGACGGCGGTGTCCTCGAAGCCGGGTTCCGTCAGGTCCGGCGTGCTGCGGCGCAGCGCGATCAGCGCCCGGTACAGCTCCAGGAGGCGGGCGTGGTCCCCTCCGGAGGCCTCGGCCCAGTCGAGCTTGGACCGGGTGAAGGTTGCCGGATCCTGCGGATCGGGCACGACGGCGGGGTCCCAGCCCATGCGCTCGAACTCCCTGATCCGGCCCTCGGCCGTCGCCTTGCCCAGCTCCGGCTCCGGGTGGGAGGTGAAGAACTGCCACGGGGTGGTGGCCCCGTATTCCTCGCCCATGAACAGCATGGGCGTGAACGGTGAGGTCAGGGTGGCGACGGCGGCGAGCGCGAGCTGCCCGTAGCCCAGGGACTGCGACAGCCTGTCCCCGGTGGCCCGGTTGCCGATCTGGTCGTGGTTCTGGCTGCACACCACCAGCGCGGCGGGGTGGACCTGGGCCGGGTTGATGGGCCGGCCGTGGTGGCGGGCGCGGAAGCTGGAGTAGCTGCCGTCGTGGAAGAACCCGCGCTCCAGGACCTTGGCGAGTGCCCCGAGCGAGTCGAAGTCGGCGTAGTAGCCGGTGGTTTCGCCGCTGACGTTGACGTGGACGGCGTGGTGGAAGTCATCGCTCCACTGCCCGGCCAGGCCGTAGCCGTTGGTGTCCCGCGGGTAGAGCAGGCGCGGGTTGTTCAGGTCCGATTCGGCGATCATGGTGGCCGGGCGGCCCGTTTCCGCCGAGACGGCGTCCGCGAGGGCGCCGAAGTCTTCCAGCAGGTGCACGGCGCGCTCGTCCTTGAAGGCGTGCACGGCGTCCAGCCGCAGGCCGTCCACGTGGTAGTCCCGCAGCCACATGGCGGCGTTGTCCAGGATGTAGCGGCGCACCTCGTCCGACTCCGGTCCGTCCAGGTTGACGGAGTCGCCCCAGGTGTTGCCCTCCCCCGACTTCAGGTAGGGCCCGAACCGCGGAAGGTAGTTGCCGCTGGGGCCGAGGTGGTTGTAGACCACGTCCTGGATGACGCCAAGGCCGGCGGCGTGGGCGGCATCGACGAAGCGCTGGTATGCGGCGGGCCCGCCGTAGCCTTCGTGCACGGCGTACCAGAGGACGCCGTCGTATCCCCAGTTGTGCGTGCCGTTGAACCCGTTGACCGGCAGCAGCTCCACGAAGTCGATGCCCAGCTCCGCCAGGTACTGCAGTCTCCCTGCCGCGGCGTCCAGGGTTCCCTCCGGCGTGAAGGTGCCCACGTGGAGTTCGTAGATAACGGCGCCCTTGAGCTCCCGTCCCGCCCACTGGCCGTCAGCCCACTGGTGGCGTCCGGCGTCGAACGTGCGGGAGAGGGCGTGGACGCCCGCGGGCTGGCGCCGGGACCGCGGGTCCGGCAGCGGGGTGGGGTCCCCGTCCACCAGGTAGCCGTAGTCCGCCTCCCCGGAGGCGGGCGCCCCGGGGGCAGTCCACCAGCCGGGCGCCTCCCCGCCGCGGCGGGTCATGTCATACTTCCGGCCGTCAGCGAGGAGCGTGACCGCCTGCGCTTCGGGAGCCCAGAGATCGAAGCGGTCGTTTCCGTGTGCAGGCAAGGTCATGGCATTCTTCCGTTCCCCAAATGTCGGTACGTCAAGGACTGCTTAGGCGGTGGGCATCAGGAGGGCCACCGGATAGTCCCGCAGGATCTCCCCCACGGCTACGGTGCCCGGACCGTGCGTGGAGCCGGTCAGTTCATCGGACATGGCCGCGGCCAGCACTATGGTCGTGTCCTGCCATCCGCCGCGCCGCTCCAGGCCGCGGGGCAGCCGGGTGGCGAGCGTCAGCGCGCCCGGGGCTGAGGGGGTTCCGCGGTCAAAGGCGAGCACGTGCGCGGCGGCGCTGCCCGTGGCCGGGACCGGCGTGTACCCGGTGAACAGCTCCGGCCGGTCCCGCCGCAGGCGCAGGGCCCGCGAGGTGACGAGGAGTTTCGCTGCCTCGTCCAGGAACGACGCCGGACGCTCACCGGCGTCGAGCGCGGCGAGGGCGCGCCGTCGGGCGCCGAAGTCGAACGGCCGCCGGTTGTCCGGGTCGGTCAGCGAGCGGTCCCAGAATTCGGTGCCCTGGTAAACGTCCGGCACGCCGGGCATGGTGAGCTGCACGAGCTTGGCGCCGAGTGAGTTGACGGCCCCGTATGGCTCCAGCAGAGCCACGAGGGACTCGAGCTCTGCCGTCACCTCCGGGGTGTCGAAGGCGGCGTCGACGGCGGATGAAAGTTTCGCCTCGAAAGCCTCGTCCGGATCGATCCAGTTGGTCGAGTTCCCGGCCTCCCGGGCGGCTTTTTGTGCATAGGACTGCAGCCGGTCGCGGTCCGCGGGCCAGGCGCCCGCGATGGCCTGCCACAGCAGGTTGGCCAGCGGTCCGTCCGGCAGGGGCGCCAGCTTCTGCAGCCGCTGCAGGGAGGCCTGCCATTCCGGCGCGAGCTCCGCGAGGACCGAGATCCGGGCGCGGGTGTCCTCGCTGCGCTTGGTGTCGTGGGTGCTGAGGGTCGTCATGGACAATGGCAGACCGGCCTGGCGGCGGGCCATCCGGGTGTGGAATTCCTCCGGCGCCACGGCAAACTCGGTGGGATCGGCGCCGACTTCAGTCAGGGTGCCCAGCCGGGTGTAGCGGAAGAACGCCGTGTCTTCCACGCCCTTGGCCATGACCATCCCGGAGGTCTGCTGGAAGCGGATGCCCAGTTCGGCCTCCGCGTCGAGCAGGAGCGGCAGGAGCACGCCGACGGCGCCTTCGAGTTCGGGGCGGCGGCGGACAGCGAGTTCGCAGGCTTCCTTGAGGACGTCTGCACCCTCCGGCAGGTAGCTGCGGTAGACCGGGAACGCGGCAATGATCTCGGACAGCGCGTCCGCCGCGGCGCCCTCAGCCAGCCCTGCCCCGGCCGGGACCAGCCGTGCCAGGCGAAGCATTTCCGAGTGCAGGATTCCGTCCGTGATCCGTCGTTTGGTGCCGCGGATCATGTCGTCGTAATCGGCCGCGCCGCCGCGCAGTTCGGCGTCGAGCGCATCTAGCGGGCCCTGGCCTGCGGCGTCGACGAACACCCGGTCCACGTCCGCGAGCGCGTCGTAGCCGGTGGTGCCCTCGCACTCGAAGCCGGCGGGCAGGGTCTCACCCGGTTCCAGGATCTTCTCGATGAGCAGGTAACTGCCGCCCGTGACCTCGCGCAGCCGGTGCAGGTAACCCTCCGGATCGGCGAGGCCGTCCGGGTGGTCGATCCGTAGCCCGTCGACGAGCCCTTCCCGGAACCACCGCACAACCTCTGCGTGGGCTTCATCGAAGACCTCGGGAAGCTCCACCCGGATTCCGGCCAGGCTGTTGACGGCAAAGAACCGGCGGTAGTTCAGGTCCGTGTCCGCCCGGCGCCAGCCGATCAGCTCGTAGTGCTGCCGGTCGTGGACCTCACGGGGGTCATCGGCAGCGGAGTCACCTGCGGTATACGTGCCCTCTGCAAGCGGAAAGCGGTGGTCGTAGTAGCGCAGTTCCCCGTCACGGATCTCAAGCGCGTCCACGTCCGAGTCCGCGCCCAGCACGGGGATCCGCACGCGGCCGCCACCGTAGTCCCAATCAACGTCGAACGCCTGCGCGTAGCGGGACTGCTGCCCCTCCTTCAGGAGCGACCACCACCACGGGTTCTGGACCGGGGTCGCGACGCCGACATGGTTGGGCACGATGTCAACGAGCACGCCCATGCCGGCTTCCCGCGCGGCCGTCGACACCGCCAGCAGGCCTTCCGCGCCGCCCCGGTCCGGATCAATGGCAGAGGGATCGGTGACGTCGTAACCGTGGTCCGAACCCCGCTCCGCCGTCAGGATCGGCGAAAGATAGATCCAGTCCACGCCCAGCGACTTCAGGTACGGAACGGTCTGCGCGGCGTCCTGCAGCGTAAAGCCGGGACGGATCTGCAGCCGGTACGTCGAGACCGGGGTCCTCATGAGGCCGGGCCCTTTTTGGACCGCGGCTTCTTGCCAGCCCTGGCCGGGGCGCGTTTGCCCGGGGCGCGCTTCGCCGGAGCGGGCTCAGTCGCAGCCGCAGGCTCAGCCGCAGGGGCTGCCTCCGCCGGAGCCTCCTCGGCCGGCGCCTCCTCGGCCGGCGCCGCCGGAGCCTCCTCGGCCTCCTCGGCCGGCGCCTCCTCGGCCGGCTCGGCCGGAGCCTCCTCGGCCGGCTCGGCCGGAGCGGCAGGAACCTCGGTAACCTTGGCAACCTGCTCAGCCGGCGCAGCGGTGACCGCTTCCGCGGGAGCTTCGGCCCTGGCCGCCAGGGAGGCTGCGGCGGAGTAGTCCACCTCCACCTCCGGGCCCGAGTAGGCGCGCAGCACCACGAGGGACTTTGCCGCCAGCTTCAGGACACTCCCGGCCTTGAGCGGCTGGCCGGTGTCCGCCGAGTCGGCGGTGTCCACGAGGAGATCCCAAAACGGCGTATATTCCTCGGCCGGGAGCAAGAAATCGACGCTGTCGTCATGGGCGTTGAACGCCAGCAGAAAACTGTCGTCGGTGATACGGCGTCCGCGCGAATCCTGTTCCTGGATGCCGTGGCCGTTATAGAACACGCCGATGGTCCGGCCGAATCCGCTGCCCCAGTCCTCCGGCAGCATTTCCTTGCCGTCGGTATTGAGCCAGACGATATCCGGCAGCTTCTCGCCCTCGCCGCGGCGTACCGGGCGGCCGTCGAAGAAGCGGCTGCGCCGGAAGGTGGGGTGGTCGCGGCGGATCTTGTTGACTACCGCAGTGAACTCCACGAGCGGCTGGTCTATGGCGTCCCAGTGCACCCAGCTGAGTTCGGAGTCCTGGCAGTACGTGTTGTTGTTGCCCTGCTGGGTGCGGCCCAGCTCGTCGCCGTGCAGCAGCATCGGAACGCCCTGCGAGAGCAGCAGGGTGGCAATGAAGTTCCGCTGCTGGCGGGCGCGCAGCGTCAGCACGGCGTCGTCCTCGGTATCGCCTTCCGCGCCGCAGTTCCAGGAGCGGTTGTGCGATTCGCCGTCGTTGTTGCCTTCACCGTTGGCGTCGTTGTGCTTCTCGTTGTAAGACACGAGGTCGCGCATGGTGAAGCCATCGTGGGCGGTGACGAAGTTGATGGACGCCACCGGACGCCGGGCAGAGCTCTCGTAGAGGTCGGCCGATCCGGTCAGGCGCGAGGCGAATTCGCCCAGCGTGGACGGTTCGCCGCGCCAGAAATCACGGACGGTGTCGCGGTACTTGCCGTTCCACTCCGTCCACTGCGGCGGGAAGTTGCCCACCTGGTAGCCGCCGGGGCCCACGTCCCACGGCTCGGCAATCAGCTTGACCTGGGAGACGATCGGGTCCTGCTGGATCAGTTCGAAGAAGGTGGAGAGCTTGTCGACGTCGTAAAACTCCCGTGCCAGGGTGGAGGCGAGGTCGAAGCGGAACCCGTCCACGTGCATTTCCGTCACCCAGTAGCGCAGGGAATCCATGAGCAGCTGGAGGGAGTGCGGGTGGCGGACGTTCAGCGAGTTGCCGGTGCCGGTGTAGTCCATGTAGTGCTTCAGGTCATCGTCCACCAGCCGGTAGTAGGCGGCGTTGTCGATGCCCTTGAAGGAAAGGGTGGGGCCCAGGTGGTTGCCCTCGGCCGTGTGGTTGTAGACCACGTCCAGGATCACTTCCATGCCGGCCTTGTGCAGCTCGCGGACCATGGCCTTGAATTCCTGGACCTGGTGCCCGACGTCTCCGGAGGAGCTGTAGGTGTTCTGCGGGGCGAAGAAGCCGATGGTGTTGTAGCCCCAGTAGTTGTTGAGGCCCTTCTCCACGAGCGTGCCGTCGTTGACGAACTGGTGCACGGGCATCAGTTCCACAGCGGTAACGCCGAGTTTCTTGAGGTGCTCCACGACGGCGGGGTGTGACACGCCCGCGTAGGTGCCGCGCTGCTCCTCCGGGACCTCCGGGTGCAGCTCGGTCAGGCCCTTGACGTGGGCTTCATAGATGACGGACTCGTGGTACGGGATGCGCAGCTGGCGGTCGCCGTCCCAGTCAAAGAACGGGTTGATGACCACGCCGTGCATGGTGTGCGGAGCCGAGTCTGCGTCATTGCGGGACGCAGGGTCCCCGAAGTTATAGGAGAAGAGCGCGGGGTCCCAGTCGATCTGGCCCTGGATGGCTTTGGCATACGGGTCCATCAGCAGCTTGTTGGCATTGAACCGGTTGCCGTTGTCCGGCGCGTAGGGTCCGTGGACACGGTAGCCGTACTTCTGGCCGGGCTGGACCTGCGGCAGGTAGCAGTGCCAGACATAGCCGTCCACCTCGGTCAGTTCGATCCGGGTTTCGGACAGGTCGTCAGCCAGGAGGCACAGTTCCACGCGCTCGGCGCGTTCGCTGAACAGGGCAAAGTTGGTGCCAGTGCCGTCAAAAGTGGCTCCCAGCGGGTAAGCCGTTCCGGGCCAGACTTCCATGTGTACTCCTCGTGCGTGACGAATTATTCTCTAGACAGACTACTTGTAAGTAGGGTTAGCATTTGTTCGGGCGCACTGAGCGCGGCCGTTTATTACAGTTCCCGCATCACCTCCGGAACGGCACCGGCGATGGCCGTTGCGGTCACCGGTCCCCCTTGGGAGGCCAGGACTCCGGCGCGGCCGTGGATGCTGGCTGCCATCGCCGCGATCGCCGCCCATCTAGCGTCGGGATCGATGTCATGTCCACCGAAGCGCCCGACGTCGGCACCCAACTGGGCCAGCAGCCCACCGATAACTCCTGCCAGGACATCGCCGCTGCCTGCCGTGGCGAGCCAGGGCGTGCCCTCGGCCTGGCTGAAGAAGTCCTGGAAGGGGGAGGCTACGAGGGTCGTGGCGCCCTTGAGCAGCACCGTGGCTTCGGTCAGGCCCGCAGCCACCCGCACCGCGCTGAGCGTGGATGCTTCTACCGCGGAGCGCTCTGATGCGACCCCGAGGCGCTGAAGCAACGCCGACAGTTCGCCGGCGTGGGGTGTCAGGATCACTTGCGGGGCCAGCACGTCAGGCAGGGCGGGCAGCGCGCCGGCGTCGGCGATCGTCGGCAGGCCCGAGTCTGCGGCGTCGCGGGCGCGCTGCAACTGCTGCTCATTGGAGTCATCCAGCCCGCAGCCCACGAGCCAGGCCTGAACGTGCGTCTCGGCCACGGTGCCGTCGCTGCACACGACTTCGGGGCAGGCCTGCCGGACGAGGTCGGCGACGTCCGGCGGCCCAAGGTAACGCACCATGCCGACGCCGGCGGCCAGGGCACCCTTGCAGGCCAGCACGGCGGCGCCGGGATATGCGCCGGAGCCTGCGACCACCCCAAGCACCCCCCTGGAGTACTTGTGCGCCCGCCGCTCCGGGCGTGGCAGCAGTGCGGAAAGGTCTCCGGCCTCAAGCCGTCGCAGGGCCGGCCATGGCAGCGCTCCTTCGATGCCGATCGGAATGATCTGCACGCGGCCCGCGAAGTCGGCCCCGGGGTCTGCCAGCAGGCCTGCCTTGGCGGCACCAAAGGTCACCGTCATATCCGCGGTCAGCACCGGCGCGTGCGCCTCCCCGGTGTCCGCGTCGACGCCGCTGGGGATGTCGCAGGCCACCACGAGGGCCGGTCGGGACCGCTCCAGCGCCGCGATCAGTTCTGCGGCCGGTCCCCGCAGCCCACCCTGCGCTCCGGTCCCGAGGACCGCGTCGATCACGACGTCGGCGCCGCCGGCCATCGCGGCGAGTTCGGCCACGTTGTCCCCGGTGAGGGCCACGGCATGCCCGCCCGCTTTCCGGAACGCCGCCAGCCCGGCGTCGTGGGCCGCGCCGGCGGTGAGCACCGCCGTCGTCCGCATGCCGCGGCGGGCCAGCAGCGCTGCGGCGAAGAGCCCGTCCCCGCCGTTGTTGCCCTTGCCCGCCAGCACGGCCACGCTGGAGCCGTACAGCCGCTTCCCGCCCCCTTGCAGGCCGCTGATGACAGCGTTGGCGAGGCCGTAGGCGGCCCGCTGCATGAGAACAGCGCCCGCACCGGAGCCCAAGGTGTCGTCGAGAAATGGCTTCTCGGCGTCTCGTACCTGGGTTCCGGTGTAGGCGCTGATCATGGTTTCAGTCCATTCGCGGTCGCTGGGAAATGCCTGGCGCTCAGGCCGGTTCGGCCTGGACGGCTCTCTCAGCCTTCGGCGACAACTGTCGCGGTGGCAATCCCGCCGTCGTGGCTCATGGACAAGTGCCAGCGCTTGACGCCCTTCGACTCCGCCACAGCCAGCACGGTGCCTTTGACCTGGACGGTGGGACCGTTCTGGTCCAGCCCGATCCAGCAGTCCTGCCAGTTCATGCCGGCCGGCGCCCCCAGCACCTTGGCCACGGCCTCCTTGGCCGCAAACCGCGCGGCGAGGGAGCGCGTGTTCAGTTCCCGTTCGGCGGGGACGAACAGCCTGTCGCGCAGCCCGGGGGTGCGCTCGAGCTGCCGGCCGAACCGCTCAATGTCTACGACGTCTACGCCTATGCCAACGATCATGGCGTTATTCTACGGTCACGCTCTTGGCCAGGTTGCGCGGCTGATCCACGTCATAGCCCTTGGCCGAGGCGAGCGCGAGGGCGAAGATCTGCAGCGGAACCGTTGCGAGCAGCGGTGCCAGGAGCGTGGGGGTCTCCGGGATGTAGAAGACGTGCTCGGCGTAGGCCTTCACGGCCTCGTCCCCTTCCTCCGCGATCACGATCGTCCGGGCGCCGCGGGCGCGGACTTCCTGGATGTTGGAGACCACCTTGGCGTGCAGCGAGTCGCGGCCACGCGGAGACGGGACCACCACGAAGACGGGCTGGCCTTCCTCGATCAGGGCGATCGGGCCGTGCTTGAGCTCGCCGGCGGCGAAGCCCTCGGCGTGGATGTACGCGAGCTCCTTGAGCTTCAGCGCGCCTTCCATCGCCACCGGGAACCCGACATGGCGGCCCAGGAACAGCACGGACTTGGCGTCAGCCATGGACCGGCCGAGTTCCTTGATCTCGGCCTCGTTGTCGAGGATGCGCTGGATCTTGGCGGGAATCTTGCCGAGGTCAGCCAGGATGTCCTTGATCTCGCCCTGGAACTTGTTGCCGCGCAGCTGTGCCAAATAAAGGCCCAGCAGGTAGGCAGCCGTGATCTGGGCCAGGAACGCCTTGGTCGAGGCCACGGCGATCTCCGGTCCGGCGTGCGTGTAGAGCACGGCGTCCGATTCCCGCGGGATGGTGGACCCGTTGGTGTTGCAGATGGAGACCGTCTTGGCGCCCTGCTCCTTGGCGTAGCGGACCGCCATGAGGGTGTCCATGGTCTCGCCGGACTGGGAGATGGAGACAATCAGGGTGTTCTCGTCCACGATCGGATCCCGGTAGCGGAATTCGTGCGAGAGTTCGACCTCGGTGGGGATCCGGCACCAGTGCTCAATGGCGTATTTCGCAACCTGGCCGGCGTAGGCGGAGGTGCCGCAGGCCAGGACGATGATTTTGTCGACGTTCTTGAGCAGCTGCGGATCGACACGGAGCTCATCAAGCGTCAGCTTGCCGTGGATGTCGGAGCGGCCCAGCAAGGTCTGCAGCACGGCGTCCGGCTGGTCGTGGATTTCCTTTTCCATGAAGGACGGGAAGCCGCCCTTCTCGGCAGAGGCAGGGTCCCAGTTGACGTGGTATTCCTTGCCCTCGGCGGGGGCGCCGTAGAAGTCCGTGATCTCCACGGAGTCAGCGGTGATCGTGACGATCTGGTCCTGGCCGAGTTCCACAGCGCGCCTGGTGTAGTCGATAAAGCCGGAGACGTCGGAGCCGAGGAAGTTCTCGCCTTCGCCGAGGCCGACGACGAGCGGGGAGTTCCGGCGGGCCGCGACCACCACGTCAGGCTGGTCGGCATGGACGGCGAGGAGCGTGAACGCGCCCTCGAGCCGCTGGCAGGCGAGCTGCATGGCCAGGGTGAGGCCGCCATTGGTGGCGTCACCGCCCAGCTGGTTCCGGTAGATGTCCCCGAGCAGGGCAGCCGCTACTTCGGTGTCGGTCTCGGACTCGAATATGACGCCCTTGCGCTGGAGTTCCAGTTTGAGCTCGGCGAAGTTCTCGATGATGCCGTTGTGGATCAGGGCCAGCTTGCCGCCGTCGGACAGGTGCGGGTGCGCGTTCTGGTCCGTCGGGCCGCCGTGCGTGGCCCAGCGCGTGTGGCCGATTCCCGTGAGGGATTCCGGCAGCGGGCGGGTGTCCAGTTCCGCGATGAGGTTGCTCAGTTTGCCCGACTTCTTCCGGGACGAAATGGTGCCGTCGGCAACCACCGCAATGCCCGCGGAGTCGTAGCCCCGGTACTCCAAGCGCCGCAATCCTTCAAGGACAACGTCCAAGGCATTGTGTCCAGCATTTACCCGGCCATCTGAGTGGCCCACATATCCAACGATTCCACACATGGTCATAAGCCTAGCGGGTTTCCAGGAGGGAGGACGTGGGCCAGCGGCGCGCGGGCGCCCCGGCGCGGGTGCTGGTGAGGGCCTGCCCGGGCTCCCACCGGCCGGTCCATTTCGCTCTCGGCGCTGGGAAGGGCAGAATCTCTAGGGTGACTTTGCAACGCAATGAAGCGAACGGGGAAGGTGTCTCCCCATTCGTGGAGCTGGACCGGCAGACCTGGTCCCGGCTCGCTGCCCAGATGGAACAGCCCCTTAATGAAGAGGATGTGTTCCGCCTTCGCGGCCTCGGGGACCCCCTCGACATCAAGGAAGTGCGCGAGGTCTATCTGCCGCTGTCCCGGCTCCTGCACCTTTACGTGGAAGCCGCGGGCCAGCTTCACTCGGCCACCACTACCTTCCTCGGCGAAACCACCCAGCGCACGCCCTTCGTCATCGGCGTGGCCGGTTCGGTGGCCGTGGGCAAGTCCACCATCGCCCGCGTCCTGCGGGAGATGCTCCGCCGCTGGCCGGGCACCCCCAACGTGGAGCTCATCACCACGGATGGATTCCTCTACCCGCTCGCCGAGCTCAAGCGCCGGCAACTGCTGGAACGCAAGGGTTTCCCGGAGTCGTACGACCGCCGCGCCCTGCTGCGCTTTGTGAGCGAGATCAAGGGCGGCGCCGAGGAAGTCCGTGCCCCCTGGTATTCCCACGTCACCTACGACATCGTCCCCGGCAAGGAAGTGGTGGTGCGCCGGCCGGACGTGCTGATCGTCGAGGGACTGAACGTCCTGGCGCCGGCCCGGCCGCGGCAGGACGGCAGGCAGGGCCTGGCCCTGAGCGACTTCTTCGACTTCTCCATCTACGTCGACGCGAAAACCTCATATATCGAGGAGTGGTACGTGGACCGGTTCCGCAAACTGCGGACCACGGCCTTCGCCCAGCCGGAATCGTACTTCCACCGCTACGCAACACTCTCCGATACCGAGGCCGAACAAACCGCGCGTGAGATCTGGAAGCGCATCAACGAGCCCAACCTCGAGGAGAACGTCCTCCCGACCCGGGGCCGCGCGCAACTGGTCCTGACCAAGGACGCCGACCACTCCATCCGCCGGATGCTGCTGAGGAAGGTCTAGCACAGATGTGCTACGACAACGCGGACGGAGCGTTCGGGCGGCAGCCTGCCAGCCCGGATTCGCCGAGCCGCCGGGCCTTCAGCCGCCTCCTGCTGGCAGGCACCGGCCTCGCGGCGCTCTCAGCCTGCACCCCGGCCCAGTCCTTCACGCCGTCCGGCACGCCGGGGCCGACGCCGGACCCGACCCCGGGCATGGGCAGTGCGACGCCGACCGCAGCCGCCGCGGCGTCTAGCCCGCCGGCCAGCTCACCATCTGCGACCCCGGCGCCCGCGGCGGCGGCGGCTGTCCCGCCGTCGGCCGCGGCGCCCCCTCCCTCGGCCGCGGCGCCGGGGCCGCAGCATTCACTCACGGACCCCACCAGTGCCTGGGTGATCGTCAACAAGCACCGGCCGCTGGCCCCCGCCACCTTTGTGCCGCCGGATCTGGTCCGGCCGGCCGTCCGCCTGGCCACCTCCGGCGAGGCGGCACTGCTGAACAGCACGACGGCGGCCGCGGCGGAGAAGATGTTCGCGGCGGCGGCAGCGGAGGGCGTCATCATCACGCTGGCCAGCGGTTACCGTTCATTCGCGACGCAGACGGCGACCTACGGCAGTTGGGTTCGCGCGCAAGGGCAGGCCGGGGCCGACACTGCCTCCGCACGGCCGGGCTATTCCGAGCACCAGACGGGCTGGGCGTTCGACATTGGCGATGGCAGCGGCGCAGACGCTTTTACCCCACAGTTCAAGGACCGGCCGGCGGCAATCTGGGCGAAGGCTAACGCCCACCGCTTCGGCTTCGTGGTCCGCTACCCGTGGATGCTGCACGAAATCACCGGCTATTTCTACGAGCCATGGCATCTGCGCTACATCGGTACCGCGGCGGCCACGGACATGTCCGCCCGCGGGATCGGCACGCTGGAACAGTACTTCGGTCTGGAGCCGGCGCCGGCGTACTTGTAAGGCGTCAGCGGCCTGCGCGGATTTTCCCCACCTTTGCCACCACGACGACGGGACACCCCGGCGCAATCGGCCGACACGCCGTCGGGCGCCCTCGTAGGTGGGGAAACCCGGCGGCGCCGGCCACAGGGACCGGCCGACGGAACCGTTTGAGTCTGGCTATTCGGCCACAAGCTCCAGGGCCAGTTCGGTCCGTACCACTTGAGCCAGCCGCTCGGCGACGCCCTGGGCGGTCTTGTGGTCTCCGGCCTCCACCATCACTCGTACCACTGGCTCGGTGCCGGAGGGACGCAACAGGACGCGTCCGGTGTCGCCGAGTTCGGCTTCGGCGATCGACACGGCCGCAGCCACCACTTCATCGCCCTTCACCCGGCTACGGTCCACGCCCTTGACGTTGATGAGGACCTGGGGCAGCTTGGTCATCACCGTGGACAGTTCCTTGAGCGGGCGCCCGGTGAGGGCCACCTGGGCCGCAATTTGCAGCCCGGTCAGCACACCGTCGCCGGTGGTGGCGTGGTCGGCAAAAATCACATGCCCGGACTGCTCGCCGCCAAGGCTGAAGCCGCCGTTGCGCATTTCCTCGAGGACGTAGCGGTCCCCCACGCCGGTTTCACGCAGGCTGATCCCGGCGTCGCGCAGGGCGAGTTTCAGGCCGAGGTTGCTCATGACTGTGGCCACCAGGACATCGTCCTTGAGCTTTCCGGAGGCCTTGAGAGCTACGGCCAGGATGGCCATGATCTGGTCGCCGTCCACCTCGTTGCCTTCGTGGTCCACGGCGAGGCAACGGTCGGCGTCGCCGTCGTGGGCGATACCGAGATCCGCCCCGTGGTCCAGCACGGCCCGCTTGAGCGGGCCAAGGTGGGTGGAGCCCACCCCTTCGTTGATGTTGAGTCCGTCCGGTTCGGCGCCAATGACGATCACGTTGGCGCCGGCGTCCTTGAACACCTGCGGGGAACAGCCGCTGGCTGCGCCGTGGGCGCAGTCGAGCACCACTTTCAGGCCGTCCAGGCGGTGCGGGAGCGTGCCGAGCAGGTGCACGATGTAGCGGTCCTCGGCGTCGGAGAAGCGCTGGATCCGTCCTACCTCGCCGCCCACGGGCCGGAAGGGCTCCTTGGCGAGCTGCACTTCGATGGCGTCCTCGACGTCGTCGGGCAGCTTCTGGCCGCCACGGGCGAAGAATTTGATGCCGTTGTCAGGCGCAGGGTTGTGGGAGGCCGAGATCATGACGCCGAAGTCGGCGCCGAGGTCCGCCACGAGGTAGGCGGCAGCCGGGGTGGGGAGAACTCCGGCGTCGTAGACGTCGATTCCCGAGCTTGAGAGGCCGGCCTCCACGGCGGCCGCGAGGAACTCGCCACTGGCCCTCGGGTCGCGTGCAACCACGGCGATCGGCCGCTTCCCGGTCGTGTTGCGCTCATGGCCAAGTACGACGGCGGCGGCCTGGGCCAGCTGCAACGCGAGCTCGGCGGTCAGCAACCCGTTCGCCAGGCCGCGGACTCCATCGGTTCCAAATAATCTAGACATCGGGTCAAGCTTAGTCGATGGCCAGCCGCTCACGCTGGCGCGCGCGTATCGACCGCCTTTTGACCCAGCTGCGCCGGAGAGTTGGACGTGCGACTATTCGGTCCGAATGGCGGTTTTTTCACAGCTCCCCAACGACAAGAGCGGTCCACACTTACGCAGACCCCATCGTTTGATCAACAACATCGTTTGGTCAACGCCAGGGTGGCGGGTTGGCCGCAATGATCTCCGGGGTCAGGAGCATGCCCCCGAAGTCGGCACGCGCTTTCGCGAGTGCTGCCGGGTCCGGGTCGACGTTGGCGTACCAGGGCTCCAGGCCTTTGGCCTGCACGAGGTGTTTGTCTGCGCCGAGAGGCTTGAGATCCAGTCGGAGAGGTCGTTCGCGTGCGCGAGGTGGGCGTCGGTGAGGAGCTGCAGTCCGTGCGCGTCGGGGATGTACTGCCCGTTTAGGTGCCTGTTGTAGCGGACCTGGTATTCCTTCACGTGCGGTAGCGGCGGTCTGCCGTCGGAAAGCT
The DNA here is from genome assembly GCF_056406615.1 of Arthrobacter sp. P1_B3. NCBI lineage: Bacteria > Bacillati > Actinomycetota > Actinomycetes > Micrococcales > Micrococcaceae > Arthrobacter > Arthrobacter sp. P1_B3. The sequence continues at coordinate 28,883 of NZ_JBFTZV010000002.1, forward strand.
CGCTCCAGCTGCTGGTGTTGACGTGGCTATGCTGCACGAACGCCAAATCGGTGTCCCCGGGGAACGCGAGCATGGCCCGAGTGACCTGGGCCAGCCTGTCCTGCCAGGACGCAGTGTCGTCCATGACCCCATAACAGCCCCGACCTAGAGTGCCCAGCGACGCCCAAACCAGTCGGCGTGGCTGGGACCGCAGATAGGTCACACCAGCCAGCGAATTTCGCGACGCCGTCCGCCAGCGCCGGACCCACGTCCGGGTTCTTCGTCCGGATCTGATGGATGTTGCGAAACAGGTACACGTATGCACGGTCGAGCCGGCCCCATGCCGTGGCGGCGTCAGTGATCTTCTCCGTCAGTGCGGGCGGGACATGCCAGGCCCGGCGCTGTTCGTCGGCGTCCAGCAAGGCCAGATCATCGGTCTGGTAGGACACGAACGCCGTGAGCTGTGGCGGCGGCCTGAGTTCGCCGCTCATCCAGTCCGGGAAAAAATGCCTCCGGCGCGGCGGTGACCTTTCCGGACTTCCCCAGGCTCTGTAGATGCCGGGCGAAGGCGTCCAGCCAAGCGCGGACCTCCTCCTCGGGGCCGGCCCTGCTCATTAGCGCCACTGGTCCGGCGTCGGAATCCGAGACTCCCCAGTGAAGACGACGTCGCCCCACCCTGCGTCCTCGACTGCCTGGTTCGCAACCTGGACCGCGGCCCCTACTGCGTCAAAGACATCCTTCGAACCACGGGGCCGGAACTGCAGCCACAGCTCCTCGTACTGGGCTTTCCGCCAAGCCTTCGACAACGCGCCCCACACAACCTCAACGCCGGGCTCCGGCATCCGATCCCCCTTCGTTCACGCGGCGCTACCCCTATCCGGCGAACCTACCCCATCCCATTGCCAACATTCGAGGAACCCCTCGACCCGGCCCAAATCAGGCTGAAAGATCGGTCGACTACTTGGTTTCGAGGTTTCTTGTACTCTATTTTCCCCAAACACCTACTGCCTTTTCCAGGATGCGTTTAGGCTTCGTGGCATGAAACCTAGCTCTGGGGGCTTGGCGCTTGAAATTGTTGTACCGGTCTTTAATGAGCAAGCGGTACTCGAAAAAAGCATCACAAAGCTCGTGAATTACTTAATGCAAGAAATGCCTTCGACGTGGCAAATCACCATCGCCGACAATGCCAGCACGGACAATACTTCGACTATTGCCCGGCGCTTGGCGGAGCAGCTGCCGAATGTGATTCACCGCAGACTCGAGGTCAAGGGACGCGGGTTCGCATTGAGGGACGCTTGGGGTGCATCCTCAGCCAAGGTCTTGGCGTACCTCGATGTTGATCTGTCAACGGACCTCGCGGCGCTGCCACCACTCGTGGCACCTCTGCTGTCGGGCCATTCGGACGTTTCCATCGGGACCCGGCTGGGGCAAAGTTCCAGGGTCAGCCGCGGCCCGAAGCGCGAGTTCATTTCACGGTCCTACAATTTTCTGCTCAGACGGACCATGCAGGTGCGATTCTCAGATGCCCAATGTGGCTTCAAGGCCATCCGGGCGGACGTCGCCAAGCGGATCCTTCCCCATATTGAGGACAATGGCTGGTTTTTCGATACGGAGTTGTTGATCATTGCCGAGCGCTCCGGCTTGCGGATCCATGAAATCCCCGTGGACTGGGTAGACGATCCCGACAGCAGAGTTGATATCAGGCAGACCGCTGTGGATGATCTCCGTGGTCTCGTTCGCGTTGCGGGCTCGCTGTTGAAAGGAAGCATTCCTGTCCAGGCAATCTACGCAGAGCTGGGGCGCCGGCCCATCGTTGCTCCGGGGCGGCCGAGCTTCTTCGGCCAGGTGCTTCGGTTCGGATTGGTGGGCGGGGCTTCCACAATCGCTTTTGCCTTGCTCTATCTAACCCTTCAAGCACCCTTTGGCGCACAGCAGTCGAACTTCTTAGCACTGCTTTTGACCGCCGTCGGTAATACCGCAGCCAACCGCCGGTTCACGTTTGGCATCCGTGGTCCGGTAAGGCTCTTCACTCAACAGTTCCAAGGACTCGTGGTCTTCCTGCTTGCCTGGACCATCACTTCCTCCTCGCTGACGATTCTTCATGCCATCAGTGTCGATGCCGTTCCAAGTCACGAACTCCTGGTGCTGACTGGGGCAAACGTCATAGCTACGCTGCTGAGGTTTGTCCTGCTCCGGGCCTGGGTTTTCAGGGTCGGTCATGTCGCCCAACGGGGCGCTCGTATCTCCCCCCAGCCAGTTGAGGGACCTGCGCTTTGAACTCCGCGCAGGCCCGTTCACTGAACACCGCGCCTGTCCTCAGCGAGCGAACATCCGCCTTGGACCGGGGCCTCTTGGTCGAGTGGCCACGCACGCTGTTCCACGGCAGCCGGTGGCAGCGTCCCGCTCTGTTGGCCCTGCTGGCGCTCACAGCGTTGCTGTACACATGGGGCTTGGATCGCAACGGGTGGGCGAATTCCTACTACTCCGCGGCTGCTATGTCGGGGTCCCTGGACTGGACGGCATTTGTCTTTGGTGCCTCCGATCCGGGGAATGCGATCACCGTGGACAAGCCCCCTCTCAGTATCTGGCTCATGTCGCTATCGGTCCGGGTGTTCGGACTCAGCTCCTGGAGCCTCTTGCTTCCCCAGGCGTTCATGGGCGTGGCCAGTGTCTACCTGCTATACCGAATGGTCCAAAAGCGCTTCAATTCAGCCGTAGGCCTCCTGGCCGGAGCGTTTATGGCCGTCATGCCCGTCTCTACAGTCATGTTTCGCTACAACAATCCTGATGCGCTCCTGACGCTGCTCATGATTGGAATTGCCTTTCTTGCCCTGGAATCCATCGATCGTGGCCAAGTTAGATGGCTGCTGCTGGCCGGCCTGCTCACTGGCCTGGCGCTTCTCACGAAACAGCTTCAGGTCGTGCTTCTGCTGCCTTCCATTGCGGCAGCATACTTTCTGTTCTCGCGCGCCTCAGTATTCAAGCGGTGCCTGCATCTTCTCGCTGCCCTCGGCGCGGCCGCGGTTGCAGGCGGCTGGTGGTTCCTGTTAGTTCAAATCACGGACCCGGCCCGACGACCGTTCATCGGCGGCTCCAGGAAGAACAGCGCCGTGGAACTCACCTTGGGCTATAACGGGCTCGACCGCCTGACCGGGGAAGACGCCAGCAGAACCATGGCGGCGGGTATCACGGGCGCGGCTGACCAACTCGATGTCGGCTTCCAGCGCTTCCTCCAGCCACAGTTCTCCGGACAGAGCGGGTGGTTCCTCCCGTTGGCTGCAGCGGGTCTCTGCATTGGACTCTGGTGCATCGTCCGGCGCCGAGTGCCCCGCGCCGCAAGTGCGCTCCTCGTGCTTTGCTGCGTGTGGTTCGCCTGCTCCGCCACCGTTCTCGCCTTCATGTCTGGAATCGTGCACCCGTATTATGTCCTGACCGCTGTCCCGCCCATGTGCTGCCTGGCGGCTGTGGCCCTGGTGTACTTTCTGCATGGGCTCGCCGCCCCCCGCACGCGTTGGGCAGCCATGATCACGCTGACGGCGAGCATGATCATTGCATATGTCACCGCGGTCCGTTCGACGGCGGATTTCCCGGGCTTGCCCTATGCCCTGCTGATAATTTGGGGCGTCGCGATCGCCGGAATCCTTATCCCTGCGCCAAAACCCGCAGTAGCACGGGCAAGCGCAATGTTCCTGCTCGCCGCGTTGTTCCTTGGGCCCCTGTTGTGGTCGCTGAACACGGTCCTGGCCCCCCACATCGGGGCCGGAGTGGTTGCTGGGCCCAGTATCCTCGGCATGCGTACCGATGAGCGCAATCGCGCGTCGCCCGACACTCACCCGAGTTACTTGGCCGTCATGTACGGTGATCTGCCGTCGGCCGGCGTCCTTGAGCGCTTGAGCAACCAGCCGGCGTCCACGACGTGGGCGGCTGCCATAGTCGGCTCCGAGACTGCAGCCAACTATCAGCTCGAATCCGGCCATGCGGTGCTGCCGCTGGGTGGCTTCGACGGGACGGATCCGTTTCCGACCCTGGAACAGTTCGAGGTGCTCGTCGCGGAAGGACGAGTGGGATCTGTCGTGATCCAAAATCTGCCGCCGCAGACTCTTGAGGGCCGCGGCGAGTCGGCCAGAATCGTCGAGTGGTTACGGCATCGATTCGTTGCGGAAGACATCGACGGAGCACAGTACTTCCAACTCGCCAAATAAGAGCCCTGAAACGGCGAAAGCCCGCCCCGCCGAGTGGCGGGACGGGCTTTCGTGCAAGCGCCAGAAGCGCTTGAAAGCGGGATTAGCGCTTGGAGTACTGCTGAGCCTTACGGGCCTTCTTGAGACCGGCCTTCTTACGCTCGATGACGCGGGCGTCACGGCGCAGGTAACCGGCCTTCTTCAGGGTGGCGCGGTTGTTCTCGGTGTCGATCTCGTTCAGTGAACGGGCGATGCCGAGGCGCAGGGCACCGGCCTGGCCGGAGATGCCGCCACCGTGGATGCGGGCGATGACGTCGTAGGCGCCGTCAAGATCGAGGATCTTGAAGGGCTCGTTGACGTCCTGCTGGTGCAGCTTGTTCGGGAAGTAGTTCGCCAGCTCGCGGCCGTTGATGGTCCACTTGCCGGAGCCCGGCACAACGCGAACGCGTGCAACGGCTTCCTTACGACGGCCAACTGCAGCGCCGGCAACGGTCAGTGCCGGGCGTTCCTTCTTCGGCGCAGCTGCTTCCGCAGCACCGCTCTCCGAGGTGTAGCTGGTCAGGTTTTCCTCAGCCTCAACGGCTTCGGTGGTCAGTTCTTCGTTCTGAGCCACGATTCTCCTTGATAAAAAGTTGGTTGGTGGCCAGGACTACTGGGCGACCTGGGTGATTTCGAAAGTCTTGGGCTGCTGGGCGGCGTGGGGGTGCTCTGCACCGCGGTACACCTTCAGCTTGCCCAGCTGCTGTGCAGCGAGGGAGTTCTTCGGGAGCATGCCCTTGATGGCCTTCTCCACGGCGCGAACCGGGTTGGACTCAAGCAGCTCCGCGTAGTTGACGGAGGTCAGGCCGCCCGGGTAACCGGAGTGGCGGTATGCGCGCTTCTGCTCCAGCTTGGCGCCGGTGAGGGCAACCTTTTCAGCGTTGATGATGATGACGAAGTCGCCCATGTCCATGTGGGACGCAAAGGTGGCCTTGTGCTTGCCGCGCAGCAGGATTGCGGTCTGGCTGGCAAGACGACCAAGGACAACGTCGGTGGCGTCAATGACGTGCCACTGGCGGTTGATATCGCCGGGCTTCGGGGTGTACGTACGCACGGTGTTTGCCTCGTTCTTGTTCTGGCGTTCTTGTTTTAGGCGTCACTCTTACGGTGCACCTACTATCTATGCGCTACCGGAACAGAGGTGAGGGCTCTATGTAACCAGTCATCCTGAGGTCTCGAATGTGCACGTTGAGTAGCTATCCTGCAACCGGATTCTCAAGCGGGCACGCACCATCGAGATAGGACACGCACAACGACTACCAAGAATAGCCGATCGCGGCCTCTTGGGTCAAAATGGGGTGTCCGGATGCATCCTGTCTGCGCCTTGTTTCGCAGACCGTCCCATGCCGGCCCGCCGCATCCCTGGAGGAACAGTGTCCGATCCCACCGCCGCCGGCTCCATCCCCCTGCTCTTGGAACAGTCGGCCGGACCGATGACTGGACTTCTGTTCATAGCCGGTGTTGGCATCGCGGGAGCATGCCTGGGCCTGCTGGCCGAACTCCTCATCCGGCGCACACTCCCCCGCCTTGGCGGACCCCTGACGGTACGCATGAGAATTACGACGGCGGCGGCCGCCTTTACGCTGTCCGCCCTGCTGGCCTTGCGCTTCGGACTCGCCTCCGAGCTTCCCGCCTACATCCTGCTGGCGGTTGCCGGCGTCCAGCTGGCGCGGATCGACCTTTTGCACCATCTACTGCCCAACCGGATGGTTTTGCCCCTACTCGGGGCCGGCCTGGTACTCCTCGGGGCCGCCGCAGGAGTGTCCGGCGAGGCAGGTAGCCTGCTACGCGGGGCTGCCGGCGCCTTAATATTGTTCGTTTTGTACCTTTTTCTTGCCCTGACCAGCCGAAACGGCCTCGGAATGGGCGATGTGAAGCTTGCGGCACCACTTGGCCTGTACTTGGGCTACCTAGGCTGGTCCCACTTGTTCTACGGAGGGGCGCTGGGGTTCGTCGCAGGTGGCGTCGCCTCCCTGCTCGTGGTCCTCAAAAACCGCGGAAACAAGCCGAAGGAAGTGCCCTACGGGCCGTCGATGCTGGCTGCCGGCCTGGCCATCATCCTGCTGCTCCCCTAGGTGTGCTACGTCCCCGTGGGACGCGAATTAAGTAAGACGCCTTATCAAACCAAGTAGTCGAGCCCTGCCCCTACTTGGAAACTGAGTACACCTCACATTTGTGGGCAGGTGATGCCCTAAATTTCCTTCAAAAAGTCGAGTATCCCGCGCCATTGCCGAGGCCTTAATCGCCATGCAAATGTTGTCTCAACGGAACTCCAGCGGTTTAGCAAAAGGGGATTTGCTGGAATTTCGTTTCATATTCGAAACTCTGAAAAGGAAAAATGAAATGACTGGTCTCATGGTCTCAATGCTCGCATTCATCGCCGGCGCCAAGGATCGCCTCTCCTCCGAGAAGGGCGCAACGGCCGTTGAATACGGACTGCTCGTGGCGCTCATCGCGGCAGTAATCATCGGCGTCGTTGTAACGCTCGGCACTCAGATCAACACCGCGTTCACCACGATCTCGGGCAAGCTCTAGCCGCACACATGCAGAAAGGCCCAGGGCGGGGGCGGAGGTAGTTCGGGCGTTAGCTCCGCTGCCATCGCCTCCGCCCTGGGTTTTTCGATTTTCACGGTTGTGCCAGGTCTCAATTGTTGGAGGGGTTGTGAAAGGTCTCAGTAGATGTAGCTTGGCCCTGCGGCGGGTGGCGGGAGCCGGCCGATGGGGGAAACTTTCAAGCGAGGCGGGAGCGACTGCGGTCGAATACGGCCTCTTGGTGGCACTCATCGCCGCCGTGATCATAGGCATTGTTGCGACTCTTGGAGGTCAACTGGTTCCTGGCTTTCAATCCGTGATCGACGGTCTCTGATGACGGCCCGGCGTCGGGCGGCCGGACGCCCCGGACCCGAAAGGGAAAAGGGAGCGGTCGCAGTCGAGTTTGCGTTGGTTCTGCCGATCTTCCTGGTTCTCGTCTTGGGAATCGTCGAATTCAGCAGAGCGTATAACATCCAGGTATCGCTCTCAGAAGCTGCCCGGGAGACTGCACGGTATACGGCGATTCACTACGCCGATGCCGGCTTCAGCGCGGCAACGGCCCAGGGTGTGGGCGTCAGCGCTGCGCCAACTGTGGCCCTGGCACCCGGGAACATCAACATTTCGTACTCCGGCGGCGGCGCTTGTGCAGCGGGCGAAAGCGTTGTTGTCACCGTTGATTTGGCAACTCCCTATATGACCGGATTTCCTGCACTCATCCCGGGCATGCCGGCCAGCCTCAACATCTCAAGTAAAGGTGTAATGCGATGTGGCGGCTGAGGCACGATGATCGCGAACGCGGTGTCGTTGCACCCCTGACCGCCATCCTCATGGTGGCGATGCTAGGAATGGCGGCTTTCGCAGTGGATGTCGCAACGATGTACTCCGAACACGCCCAGCTGCAAAATGGCGCGGACTCCGCCGCGTTGGCCATTGCAGAATCCTGCGCCAATACGCCTACTGACGCGTCCTGTACCGCACCTATGTCCTACGCAACGGGATTTGCAAATGGCAATGCCCTGGACGGGCATACCAACGTACTCAGTGCCGCGGTAGGTGCCGGCACGGTGAACGTCACAACCCAGGCCCAGGATACCTCGGGAAACAATCACTTCTCACTCATCTTTGCCCGTGTTCTTGGCATCCAGGTTACGGACATCCAGGCCTCGGCTGAGGCGAAGTTTGGTGGTTACTCCAGTAGCAATGTGCTTCCGCTTTCGTTCTCAAAATGTGAGTCGGATCCTGGTTTTACAAAGGGACTGCAGTTCTTCCCGGAGCACGGAAATGCATTAGCAGACGACCCCGGTTATGAATGCATTACGACTTCCTCATCGGGACTCGAAGTTCCCGGGGGATTCGGCTGGCTGGATCATGCCTCCGGGGTCTGCAACGTCACCGTAGACATCATGGACCCGTGGGTAGGAACTAATACCGGCAATAACTATGACAGTGATTGCGCCACCACTATGAACAAGTGGGGAGCTATCCTGGCCGACCCTTCGAAGACCGTAGAAATACTCGTACCGATTTTTGACGATGTCCGCGGCACGGGAGCCGGCGCGGAATTCCACATCGAGGCCTTCGCCCAAATATCCCTGCGGGGATGGAATTTGAAAGGTGGCAGCTCGCTGCCAGGGGACTTCATGACTGCGGAAGCAACCGCACTGTCCAAATCACTGAAGCTCAAGAATAGCGACAACGGAATTTTTGGACGTTTTATCAAGAAGGTCACCCTGGCCGAAGCAGCAACCATGGGCGGCCCGAAAACCTACGGAGCGCTGGGGGTCCAACTCTCCAAGTAGCAACGACCACATCAATGAGTTCTATTCGGCAAAAGGAGAAAGTCACAGTGAAAACTCGCCTACTGGGAGGCATAGTCGCACTCGTGCTGGCAATCGTTGGCACACTGCTATTGGTCTCATATGTTCAAGCATCAGAAGCCAGGGCCCAACAGGACCTGCAGCCCGTCGAGGTACTGGTAGTTCAGGAGCAGATCCCGAGGGGATCCGATGTTGAAAAGATCAAATCCGCCGTAAAGCTGACATCGCTTCCCGCAGCTTCCGTTCCCAACGGAGCGCTCAAGAGCCTCGAAGGATTGAATGGAAAGGTCGCAGGTGTTGAGCTGCTGCCCGGAGAGCCCCTACTGGGCGCCCGGCTGGCCGACCCTGAGAGCCTCTCAGCGCCAGGCTCCGTCCCGGTTCCCAACGGGATGCAGGAAATCTCGGTGCAGCTGGAGGCTCAGCGGGTCGTCGGCGGACGCATCGCGGCCGGCGACACGGTGGGCATCGTGGTCCTCTTCGACAAGGGCGCGCTGAAGGACGCCCCCGACCTTGAAACCGGTCAGGAGGTCTTCCACAAGGTCCTGGTGACCAGTGTTCAGCGGTCCACAGCAAAGGCATCAACTGCCAGTGACCCGGCCACGCAGGCTAACACGGAGCTGCCTACGGGACAGCTGATCGTCACGTTTGCCCGCAACGACGCCGATTCCGCGAAAATCGCGTTCGGTGCCCATTTTGGGAGCCTCTGGCTCACCAAGGAGCCGTCCACCGCCACTGAGGGCGCCCCCGTTGTGGTCAAGAAGCCGGAACTGTACCGATGAGCCGCTTCGTACTGATCACCTCAGATCCAGGGTTTGAACGGCGTGTAAGGCAGGCGGCTTCCGGGCTGCATGGCACGTTCCACGCGATCGTGGCCGACAGCCTCCCCCAGGGTCCGGATGACCTGCTGCGAGTCCTGAGCGGCGACCCAGTGGAAGTCATTCTGCTGGGCCCCGGTTTGCAGACAGAGGACTCCATCCGTCTGGCCAGTCTCTTCGACCTTCAGTATCCGGAAATAAGCGTTGTCCTGGTCACTGAAAGTGAGGAGGGCGTCGCCCTTCCCGCAATGCGGGCCGGCATCAGGGATTTGCTCCAGCCTGGTTCGGATGTTGACACCATCCGCTCGTTGCTGGAGCGGGCAAGTCTCGCAGCAGCCGGCCGGCGCCGTGGACTGGGAAACTCCGTGGAAGGACAGGCCAGGAGCGGCCGGATCATCGCCGTCATGTCGCCCAAAGGCGGGGTCGGCAAGACAACGGTCACCACCAACCTCGCTGTGGGGCTGGGCAAGGAAGCCCCCATGGGCGTCGTGGTGGTAGACCTCGACCTCCAATTCGGCGACGTTGCTTCGGGGCTCACGCTGGAACCGGAGCGGACACTCGCTGATGCTGTCGTCGGCGCCGCAGTCCTGGACAGCGTCGTGCTGAAGTCCTATTTGACGCTGCATCCCTCAGGCATCTACGCCCTCTGTGCCCCGCTGCGCCCAACCGATGCAGACCAGATATCGGGCGAACAGGTAGGCCGACTCCTGAGCCAACTGGCTAACGAATTCAAGTACGTGGTGGTCGATACAGCACCTGGCCTGGGCGAGCATGTCCTGGCCACGCTGGAAATGGCAACTGATGCTGTGTGGGTGTGCGGCATGGACATTCCCAGCATCCGCGGGCTTCGAACTGGATTCGGCATCCTCGCGGAACTCGACCTCGTACCAGACAACCGCCACGTCGTCCTCAATTTTGCGGATCGACGTACGGGGCTGACGCTGCAGGACGTTGAGGCCACGATCGGTTGTCCCGTGGATGTGGTGCTTCCGCGATCCCGCGCTGTGCCATTTTCCACGAACAAAGGCGCGCCGCTGCTCCAAGACGGCACCAGGGATTCGGTGACAAAGGGCCTCCGCCAGCTTGTGGAACGGTTCAGCGCCAACTGGGAGTCTCGCCCCCACAAGAAACTTCACAGAAGGGCAGTAGTCTAATGAACCTCACCAAGCGTTTTGAATCTCTTCGGGGCGGCGGCGGTGGCGACACGGAAGCTGCGACGAATCCGGTGGCCGCAAGCGGACCCTGGTCGAGTGGGCCAGCATTGGCAGCAGAGTCACCATCCATGGCACCTGAGCCGAAGGTCCTCGGCACAGATGCCAACGAAGCCTTGACCGCCGTCAAGGATCGGGCGGGCACCGCGCTGTACGAACGTATGGGTAGCCGGATCACTGATGCGTCCCTGGACGAGGCCGAGCTGCAAAGCTATGTCAAGGACGAGCTTCGGGCCATCGTGGACGAAGATGAAATTCCGCTTACTGCCCCTGAACGGCACCGTCTCGTTCAGGAGATTATGGACGATGTCCTGGGGCTCGGACCGCTCCAGAAGTTCCTGAATGAGACGGCCGTTACGGAAATCATGGTCAATGGGCCGGACAAGGTCTACGTGGAACGTGGCGGGCGCCTTTTCCTCACGAACGCACGCTTCAGTTCGGAAGACCACCTGCGCCGGATCATTGAACGTATCGTCACCAAGGTCGGGCGGCGGATCGACGAGTCGTCTCCCATGGTTGATGCCCGCCTGACCGACGGCTCGCGCGTCAACGCGATCATTCCCCCACTTGCAGTGAACGGGGCATCGCTGACGATTCGAAAGTTCGGGCAGACACCGTTGACGGTCGACAATCTGATCACGTTCGGAACCTTGACACCGGAGATGGCGGAGCTCTTGCATGCCTGTGTGCAGGCGCGGCTGAACATCCTGGTGTCCGGCGGTACCGGCACCGGGAAGACGACTCTGCTCAATGTTCTCTCGTCCTTCCTGCCGGCCGATGAGCGGATTGTCACCATCGAGGATGCCGTGGAACTACAGCTGCAGCAGGAGCATGTTGTGCGGCTGGAGAGTCGGCCGCGCAACATTGAGGGTAAGGGCGAGATCTCTATCCGCGACCTGGTGCGGAATTCACTTCGCATGCGGCCCGACCGGATTGTCATTGGCGAAGTCCGCGGCGGCGAATCACTCGACATGTTGCAGGCGATGAACACCGGACATGACGGCTCAATTTCCACCGTGCACGCCAACTCTCCCCGCGATGCCATCGCGCGACTCGAGACATTGGTGCTCATGGCAGGAATGGACTTGCCGCTGCGCGCAATTCGCGAACAGATTGCATCGGCCGTAAACCTCATTGTGCATATTTCGCGACTCAGGGACGGGACGCGCCGCATCACCCACGTCACCGAGGTGCAGGGAATGGAAGGCGATATCGTCACCCTGCAAGACGCGTTCACCTTCGACTACAGCGCCGGCCTTGATGCTAACGGACGGTTCCTCGGCCGCCCCACTGCCACCGGCGTCCGGCCTCGCTTTGCCGACCATTTTGCCGAGCTGGGCATCCAGCTCTCACCTGCCGTATTCGGCGGCTTGCACATGGGCGGTGGACACCGGTGACCGCCACAAGCCCCATTTTTTTCGCCTTGGGCATTGGCCTTTGCCTCGTAGCTCTCGGCATCCTCCTATTTTCGACGATGGGCATGGGCAAGGCCGGAATTGCTTTATCCAGGCGGCGGCCCGGAGTCAAGGAAGAAACCTCTCTTTTGACCCGTGTAACGGACCACGCCGTGACCTTCGTGGATCGGAATGTCAGCAAGAATGCCCGTTTCGGTACGAGGGAATCGCTGGAGCAGGCAGGCCTGAAGCTCCGGCAGGCTGACTTCATCCTCTTGGTTTGTTGCATCGGCGTCACGGCGAGCCTTGTCGGGTTTATTCTGGGCGGCGTCCTCATGGGTCTGCTGTTCCTCGTGGTCACTCCGTTGCTTGCGATGCTTTTCCTGAGGATTCTCTCCAGCCGCAGACGCGCGAAATTTGAGGATCAGCTGGGGGATACGTTGCAGATGCTAGCTGGCGGGTTGCGGGCCGGGCACAGCCTTCTGCGGTCGGTGGACGCAGTTGCCCAGGAAGCAGAATCCCCAACGTCCGAGGAATTCGCCCGGTTGGTCAATGAAACACGCCTCGGGCGGGATTTGAAGGACTCGATGCTTGATGCTGCCAAACGCCTCAAGAGCGACGACTTCGATTGGACCGGGCAGGCCATAGAGATCCACCGCGAGGTGGGCGGAGACTTGGCAGAAGTCCTCGACCATGTGGGGGAAACCATCCGGGAACGTTCTGAGATCAAGGGACAGGTCAAGGCTCTGAGCGCCGAGGGTAAACTCTCTGCCTACATCCTGATCGCCCTGCCCGTTGGCATGTTCTTGTATCTCAGTGCAGCGAGCCCAAGCTACATGGCCGTTCTGTACTCGAATTTCATTGGCTGGGTAATGGTGGGCATGTCTGTGGTGCTGCTGGCCCTCGGCTCCTGGTGGCTCAGCCGCGTCGTAAAGATCAAGTTCTAGGAGGCTCGTTGTGAGTGTATTGGCGTGGTTATTGGTCGGACTCATCATCGTTCCGATTTCGGCAATGGTCTTTTCACTGATCGCAGTCGACCGCGGCGGTCTGGCCGCGGTTCGAGGGAACCTCGGCCGCGGGCTTCGCTTGGCGCAGGAAAGCACCCCGTCCACAGAGTCACGCGGACCGGCGGCCCTCGGCGTCCGGATGACTCCCAAGGGCTATGYGGGGTGGCTGGACAAACTACTTGCCAAAGCTGGGAGGCCTGCGGGCATGCCCCTCGAACGGCTCCTTATTGCGAAGCCGGCCCTGGCATTAGTGGCGGCCTTCGTCAGCATGCTGTTCCTGACAAAGTCTCCGACCGGCATCCTTCTCTTGTTAGTGCTTCTCCTGCCGGTGCTCGCCTATTTCGTTCCGGACATCCTGATCCATGGCCGTGGAGCCGAGCGCCAGAAGGCCATAGAGATGGAACTGCCGAACACCCTCGACCAGATGCTGATTTCGGTCGAGGCCGGCTTGGGATTCGAAGCGGCGATGGCACGCGCGGGCCAGAACGGAAAGGGCCCGCTGGCCCAAGAGCTCGTGCGCACGCTCCAGGACATGCAGGTCGGCCGAAGCCGCAAGGACTCCTATCTGGCCTTGGCTGAAAGGACCGATGTGCCGGACCTGCGGAGCTTTGTTCGGTCCGTGGTGCAAGCGGACACTTACGGAATTGCGCTGGCAGGCGTCCTCCGTACCCAGGCAAAGCAGATGAGGGTCAAGCGGCGTCAGCGCGCCGAGGAAAAAGCGATGAAACTGCCCGTCAAGGTTCTGTTCCCCCTTATGTTCTGCATCCTGCCTGTGCTGTTCATCGTCGTCATAGGTCCAGCAGCCATCAATGTGATGAACAACTACATCGGGGCGTTCTAAGCCCCGGACACCAAGCCCGATACACAAGCCGCATCCCCAAAGACAGGACCCCCTCGGCACCCAGAGCCGAGGGGGTCCGTCATGCGTCCGGGCTTATGCCTCCGCAGTTCAAGCGCAGAATCTACGCAGAAAATGTAAAGAAAATGTGCAGTTTCGGAAGCCTTAGCACAGGATGTGGCAAGCAGCGTAACTTTTGACGAATCGCGTTGCTAGCTTTCTGGCAGAGCTGGCGTCTGGCCAGCTTCCCTTCGCTCGCTCAGGAGTCTCACATGCTTTCACTAATCGCAACCCTTCAGACCCTCGGCTTCGCCGCCAAGGACCGCTTTCGCGAAGAGAAAGGTGCAACGGCTGTCGAATACGGCATCATGGTCGCCCTCATCGCCGTAGTCATCATCGTCGCCGTCACTATGCTTGGCAAGCAGATCAACGAGGCGTTTGACGGCATCACCAAGCTGCTGCCGGCACCGAAGGCGGCGTAACAGCACTCCCACCCCGGCATACAGGCGGCGGTGCGGCGAAGGGCGGGAGTCCAATGCGGCCCGCGAAGGCGCGCGCGTCATGGCAATCAGCAACGACCCGGCTGCTGCCCGAAGTGCCGTCCGGGGTGCGCTCGGAACGCTCGTACCGGTACTGACCGACGACAAAATTGTATTCACCGCATCCGCCCCCACCGGCGCCAAAACCTGTTCAGCTGGAGCGCAGATGTCCGTGACCGTGGGCTATACGCTCAGCACGATGACCGGCATAGCCGGCCCCTTCGCCCTACAGGGCCAAGGAGCCATGCTGTGCGGGGGGTAGGACAGCAGGAAGCCGGCGAACGTGGCGCGATCAGCGTACTCGTCGCCACCGTGATGGTGTGCCTGCTGGGTTTTGCCGCCCTGGCCGTTGACGTCGGAGTACTTTACGCTGAGCGGGCCCAGCTGCAGAATAGCTCGGACGCCGTGGCACTGATGGTGGCCCAAAAGTGCGCCAAGAGCGTCAGCGATCCGGAATGTTCCGACACGTGGCCCCGCCCCACCGAGCTTGCCGCCAAATTGGCCAACGGCAATGCCGCGGATGGCATGACCAACATCAAGTCCGTCGCCCTCGATACGAGCAAGGGGACTGTCTCGGTCGACTCCGGGGCGAAAGAGACGGGAAGCCCCGCCAACAGCATTTCGCTGTTCTTCGCAAGGGCCCTCGGCATTGCCAGCGCCGAGGTGGGTGCCACGTCACGGGCCCAATGGGGGGCCCCGTCTAAGGGAACCGTGATTCTTCCGCTGGTCATCGCCGAGTGCAAGTTCAACCTGAATCCCGGCTCTTCGGTGGCGGTTGAACAGGTCCTGGAATTTGGCACGGGTTGCGGAAGAGTTCCGGGCGGTTTCGGCTGGATCAAGTCAACTGGCACTCAATGCAGCATCAGTCTTGGTGTCGGCAACACGGCCACCCCTGGAACATGGTTTGAAAGCGACCCGGGCGCCAGCGCGCCGTCCCGGTGCACTGCCGCAGACCTCAGCAAGATGAACAATCAAACAGTCCTTTTCCCGCTCTACGATCTGGCAACCGGTAGCGGCACTAACGCGAAATATTACGTAAAAGGCTTCGCGGCCTTCCACGTCACCGGCTACAACTTCGCCAACTACGGCTGGAGCGCCAGCGGAACGATCACCAACAAGACGGTCCGTGGCTATTTCGTCAAATTCGTTTCCTTGTCCGAAGCCCTCGAGCTCGGCAGCGCTCCGGATTACGGTACGTCCGTCGTCCGCCTCAGCATTGGAGCACCCTAAGCATGAAGTCCCGACTACTCGCCGGAGTGGCAGCGGTGGTCCTGGCCGTCGTCGGCGCCATCCTCGTGGTGTCCTACGCCAGCGGCGCGGACGCGCGGGCTGTGAAGAATCTTGAGCCCGTGGACGTCCTCATCGTGTCAAAGCCGGTGCCTGCGGGCACCTCCGTAGAGGGCCTTCTGCCCTTCCTGACCAGCCAAAAGCTCCCGGGCACTGCCGTGGCCAAGAGCGCTCTGACCAGTCTCGACGGCCAAGCCGGAAAGGTCACAGCCGTTGACCTATTGCCCGGGGAGCAGCTCGTTGCGGAGCGCCTGGCCGCCCCGGAAACCATCAAATCCAGCGGTGTCATACAGGTACCGGAGGGCCTGCAGGAAATCTCCTTCCAACTTGAGGCCCAGCGCGTCGTCGGCGGCCAGCTGGCGCCCGGCGATCACATCGGCATCTTCATCTCGCTGAAGGGCGGCGGCATAGAGGCCACCCCGGAGACGGAGACGACGCAATTGACCCTCCACAAAGTCCTGCTGACCGCGGTGCAGGGCGCCTCAGTCCCGACGGCAACTCCGCAGCCCTCGGATGGCGGCTCCGCTGCGGCCCCCGCTGGAGCCCCCCCTGTTCCCTCCGGGCCACTGATCCTCACCGTGGCCGTGAACGATGTGGACGCCAGCAAGATCGTCTACGGCAGCGAATTCGGCACGCTCTGGCTCAGCAAAGAACCGCTTAACGCCGTGGACAGCGGCCGCCCTGGAATCATGACGAAACCGGAGGTATACAAATGAGCCGCTTCGTGATGATCACGCCCAATACCGACTTCGACGCGCGGGTTCACCGGGCACTGGCAGGCGGTCTGCCCGGCGGCCTGCAGACCTTCGCCTTCGTCGATCCATCTGATCCTGGCGCACTGTTCATGAACCTCAACCAGGAGCGCCCCGAGGTGCTGATACTTGGGCCGGACCTGCCGTTCGAAGACGCGTTGCGGCTGGCTATGGTCTTTGACGTCCAACTGCCGGAGTTAAGCATCATTCTGGTCAGCGAACCTGATCCCGACTTCGTCTTGCTGGCCATGCGCGCCGGCATCCGGGATTTTCTCAGCCCGAACGCCGAAGCTGCCCAGATCCGGGTCTTGCTGGAGCGCGCCTGCCAGTCCTTTGCCAGCAAGTACAGGACCGAGGGCGGTCAACAGCCTGCGGGTTCGAGAGGCCAGGTGATCGGCGTCTTCTCGCCCAAGGGCGGAGTAGGCAAGACGACAGTTGCCACGAACATCGCCATAGGACTCGGGCAAATCGCGCCCATGAGCGTGGTGATCGTGGACTTGGACCTGCAGTTCGGAGATGTAGCCTCAGGCTTGTACCTCCACCCGGAGCACACTGTCACGGACGCCGTCTCCTCCGCGGCGAGCCACGATTCCCTAGTGCTCAAGGCCTTCCTGACCGTACACTCCGGCAACATCTATGCGCTCTGCGCCCCGCATAGTCCGGTGGAAGCCGACTTCGTCACACCGGAGCAAGTCACCCGAATGTTGCAGCAGCTCGCGGAACAATTCCAATACGTCATCGTGGACACAGCCCCGGGATTGCCTGAAATAGGTCTGGCTGCGATGGAGCAATGCACGGACCTTGTCTGGGTGACCGCCATGGATGTTCCCAGCATCCGAGGACTCCGGTCCGGTCTCGAAATCCTTGGCCGGCTGGACATCCTGCCTGAGACGCGTCATGTCGTCCTCAACATGGCTGACTCCAAATCCGGCCTCAGCGTCCAGGACGTTGAGGCGACCATAGGTGCGCCCGTTGACATCAGCATTCCCCGTTCGAAGGCCGTAGCCTTCTCCACTAACCGGGGCATACCGGTGCTTCAGGACGGACGCAAAGACCCGGCGGTCAAGGGCCTGCGCCAGCTCGTGGAACGGTTTGATCCGGCGTGGCGGGCCAGAGCGAAAAAGAAACTGCACCGAAGGGTGGTGGTCCAGTGAAACTTTCCGAACGGCTTTCCGCCGCTGAGGGTGGGTTTGCCCCTGAGGCTAAGGCCGCACCCGCCGGCCGCCGCGCCTCTCACGCTGATTCACACTCGGCTGTGGTGCCTTCACCTTTTGAGCAACCGGGACCCACGCAGTCCGCCCCTACATTCGAGGATCAGCCAGACGCCCTTCGTTCCACTGGCCAACAGCCGGTGGATGCCTTTGCGGCGCTCAAGGAACGCGCCGCTACGGCCCTGTTTGAAAGGATGGGCTCCCGCTTCAACGATTCCGCTGTTAAAGAGGAAGATCTCCGCTCAGCCGCACGGGAAGAGCTCATCCGAATCGTCGATGCCGAGCAAGTCCCGCTCTCTGCAGAGGAGCGCTCACGGCTGGTACGCGACGTGGCAGACGATGTGCTCGGCTACGGCCCCCTGCAGCGGCTCCTCGACGACCCGGCTGTCACGGAAATCATGGTCAACCGGATGGACCAGATCTATGTCGAGCGGCACGGCAAGTTAACGTTTACCGAGTCAAGATTCAGTTCCGAGGACCACCTTCGCAAGGTCATCGAGCGCATAGTTTCCAAGGTGGGCCGTCGCATCGACGAGTCGTCGCCCCTCGTCGACGCGCGGCTTGAGGACGGGTCCCGCGTCAATGCCGTCATTCCCCCGCTCGCAGTGGGGGGCTCATCCCTGACCATCCGAAAGTTCAGCAAGGTGCCGCTGACCGTCCGGAACCTCATCGAGTTCGGCACGCTCACGCCCGAGATGGCCGAACTGCTGGATGCATGCGTGAAGGCCAAGCTCAACATCATTGTGTCGGGTGGTACCGGCACGGGCAAAACAACGCTGCTCAACGTCCTGTCATCCTTCCTGCCTTCGGACGAGCGCATCGTGACGATCGAGGACGCCGTCGAACTCCAGATCCAGCAGCGGCACGTGGTGCGGTTGGAAAGCCGGCCGCCGAACACCGAAGGCAAGGGCGAGGTCACCATCCGGGAACTGCTGCGGAACTCCCTGCGTATGCGTCCGGACCGCATCGTGGTGGGTGAGGTCCGTGGTGGAGAGTCCCTCGACATGCTCCAGGCCATGAACACGGGCCACGACGGTTCCTTGTCGACAGTCCACTCGAATTCACCCCGCGACGCCGTCGCGCGACTGGAGACTTTGGTGCTTATGGCCGGCATGGACCTGCCGCTGCGCGCCATTCGGGAGCAGATCGCCTCGGCCGTCAATCTCATCGTCCAGATTTCCCGTCTCCGCGACGGTACCCGCCGGATCACGCATGTCACTGAGGTCCAGGGCATGGAAGGTGACATTGTCACGCTCCAGGATGCCTTCGTCTTCGACTACTCGGCCGGTGTGGACGCTCACGGTCGTTTTCTCGGCAAGCCGGTCCCCACCGGGATCCGTCCGCGTTTCATTGACCGCTTCGAGGATCTGGGCATCCGGGTCTCCCCCAGCGTGTTCGCCGCTCCCCCAGCCTCGGCTCTGAGACCGTGAGGAGGACATGACATTGTTGTCCCTTGGAGTTGCCTTTGTCTTCGCCGCGCTTCTGCTACTTGGCGGTGCGTTGCTTGCCCCGAGGAAGTCCACGGTGCCGCTGGACCGGCGGAGGCCCGTCCAGAACCAGCCCGACTCCCCGCTGACCCGGTTCGCAGGTTCGGCTGTCCACCTCGTGGACAGATTCTCCGCTCAGCGAAGCCTCAGGCTCTTCAACCGGGAGACGATCGAAAACGCAGGACTCAGGCTGAGCCAGTCCGATTTCCTGGTACTGGTCCTGGCGGGAGCCTTCGTGGGTGCGCTGACAGGCGTCGTCATCTCCGGACCGCTGCTGGCAATCCTTCTCATCCTGCTGGCGCCCCTGACGGGGCACCTTGTCCTTGGCTTCCTGTCGGGCAAGCGCAGGAGCCTGTTTGATCAACAGCTCGGAGACACCCTCCAGCTGCTCTCCGGCGGCCTTCGGGCAGGTCACAGCATTCTGCGCGCCATTGACGCGGCAGCCACGGAATCCCTGAGCCCGACGTCGGAAGAGATGCGCCGCGTGGTCACGGAGACGAGTTTGGGACGCGATCTGCTGGCCTCCCTCAACGACACGGCCGACCGAATGCAGAACGAGGATTTTGTCTGGATCGCGCAGGCAATCCAGATCAACCGGGAGGTGGGCGGAAACCTGGCAGAGGTCCTGGACCAGGTCAGCGAGACGATTCGCGAGCGCAGCGAAATCAAAGGCCACATCAAGTCGCTCGCAGCCGAAGGTAAATTCTCCGCTTACATCCTGATGGCCATGCCGTTTGGCATCGTCATAATGCTCATGATGGTCAACCCTAGCTACATGAACGTCATGTTTTCGCACCCGCTGGGTTGGGGCATGATCGCGGCCTCCGCCGTGATGATGACTATCGGTGGTCTGTGGATGCGCAAGATCATCGACCTGAAGTTCTGACCCCATGGACCCCCTCGTTCTGCTTGCACTGCTGCTGGTATCCCTTCCCCTAGGGTTCCTGGCCTGGTCATGGCTCTCCGTGGACCGAAAGTCCGAACGTGCAGCCCGGGAGCTGCTGGCCCTTGGCAGGGACACCGCCGGTCCCTCCGGGCAGGAGCAAAGCAAGCTATTGGAGCGGATCGGCTACCGGCTGACGCCGGCCGGCTACATCAGGAAGCTCGACAGGCTTGTGTCCCTGGCGGGACGTCCGGCGTCGCTGCCGCTCGGACGCGTCCTCGCGGCCAAGCCTTTGCTGGGCTTGGTGGGTGCCCTCCTCGGACTCTATTTGAGCGGCACAGGCCCGACGCCGATCCTCAAGCTGGTCGGGATCTTCGTAGCAGTGCTGGGCTACTTCATCCCCGACCTCCTGCTCTACAGCAAGGGCCAGGAACGCCAGAAGGTCATGCAGCTGGAACTGGCCAACACCCTGGACCAGATGCTCATTTCTGTGGAGGCAGGTCTGGGGTTCGAGGGAGCCATGGCGCGCGCCGGCGAAAATGGGAAGGGACCGCTCGCCGACGAGCTCGTCAGGACCCTGCAGGACATGCAGGTAGGCAGGAGCCGCCGCGAGTCCTACCTGGCGCTCGCGGAACGGACCAGCATCCCGGAACTGCGTAGCTTTGTCCAGGCCGTCGTTCAGGCGGACACGTACGGTATCGCCGTCAGCACAGTGCTTCGGATCCAGGCGAAAGTCATGCGGGTCAAGCGTCGCCAGCGAGCCGAGGAGAAGGCCATGAAGCTCCCGGTCATGATCTTGTTCCCGCTGCTGTTCTTCATTTTCCCCGTGCTTTTCATCGCCATTCTTGGCCCCGCCGTCATCAATGCCGTGGCGACCTTCAGCGGCGGATAGCTGCAAGAGGTCGCCGGAGGAAGCCAAGCCGCAGGGCAGGGCCCAGGAATGCACTCGAAAAGCCACAATTTTGCCACAGGAAACGCCGGAGTTGGAAACACTGCGCAGGCGCAGCAAGTAGCGTGGGCACATGTCCTTCCAAGGTGCGCCAGATGACGGCGATGCAAACACTGGCTCCTCCGCCGACAGCTCCCCGTCCGGTGCAGGCGTGGCCGCAACGGCGGCCGAAGACGTCGCGAGCCCGATCGTGGACCCCTCCGCCCTCAAGGAACTCGGATCCCAGCTGGACAGCCCTGCTGTGGCCAAAGGATTCGCGAGGGACTATGCAAGGATGTGGGACCATCGTTATCAATCCCTCGCGACGTCCCTTGATAGCGGTGACGAGACGGCCGCGCTGGACGCAGTCCTGAGCCTGAAGACGTCCTCAGCGATGGTCGGTGGCGTCCGTCTGGCCGAGCTCGCCAGAGAGCTTGAGGACGCCATCCGCGTCCGCGACGCTCGCCTGGCGCGGTTGCTCCTGCGTGAAGTTGCAGAGAGTGGAAACGACACAGTGGACGAACTGCAGCTCAGGCACAACCTCGGGGACAGCTAGTCCGAGGCCGGCGTGAGCCGGTACCCAACGCCACGGACGGTCTGGAGCCAACGAGGGTGCAGCGGATCCTCCCGCAGCTTGCGACGCATGTTGCCGATGTGCACTTCGACGGCCCGCTCGTCGGATTCACTGATGTAGGCATCCGCGCTGTAATGCTCACCCCGCACCACCCGCACCAGATCGGTCTTCGACCTGACGGCACCCGCCCCTTTCAACAGGGCATGCAGGAGATCGAACTCACTGCGCGTGAGACTGGCAGCAATGCCGTCAACGGTGACCGAACGGGTGTGCGGGTTCAATACCAGGCCGTTGTGCCGGAATTCCGAATCGTGGGACAGGACAACGGCCTTCGACGGAGCCGTTCCCGGGTCCACGGACGTGGCCTCGGGGCCGTCCTGCCGCGGCCGGCGCATCATCGCAGAGACCCTGGCTCGGAGTTCGCGCGGCCGGAACGGTTTGGTCATGAAATCGTCGGCACCGGTATGCAGTGCGGTCAATGTGTCCAACTCGTCCGTCCTCGCCGTCAGCATGACCACGTAGGCATCGCTGAACTGCCGAATTCGGCGCAGGACTTCAAAACCGTCAATATCGTTGAGGCCAACGTCCAAGGTGACAACGTTGGCCTTCTCATTCCGTACGACCTCGACCCCCTCGCGACCGCTCGCTGCGCCGTGGACGTCAAATCCCGCCTGGCTCAACACAGCTTCGACGAGATGACGCACATCGTCGTCGTCTTCCACAACGACGGCGACTCCCAAGTCAGTCATGGCCCCCCCTCACATCTGATGCGGCACCTACCCCCATAGCTGCCGCGTCGGTACTGCTGTGCAATGATGATTCGCCAGCATTGCTAGATTACCTACGCTATAGCGCCAATGACCGTTTAGGCACAGCCACCGCAATATAATTTCGTAACTTGTCAAGTTAGCGTGACGAATGCCGTTAAATTGGAGCAGTGAGGAAGGGGCGCGGCTGCATTGAGTAAACAGCAACTGGTCCGGAACCAGGAAGGTACCTTTGCGGGGTTCCCGCGGCGTGTGCGGGTGGCCCTATGCCAGCTCCCGCTCACGCTGGCGATGACTGCTGTGGTGCTTGCTGCGCCCTGGGGCTGGCCCGGCCTCTTCGAGAGCGGCCTGTGGCGGGCTGCCTTGGCGCTCCAACTGGCACTCTTTATGGCCTGCCTTCTGTTGCCCTGGCAGCGATTCGGGCTGCTCGCTCCGCTAGCAATCCCCGTGCTCGACTTGGCCGCGATCTGCCTCATCCGCAGTGACAGCGTCGAAGGCCTGCCGGACCTCGGCATCCTGGCCGTTCTTCCGGTCCTCTGGATCACAGTCTCACGTTTGTCCGGTCCGGCCATCCTCTCGATCAGCTTCTTCGGGCCGTTGCTGACCGGCCTGCCGTGGTTGCTCCATGCCGGCTCCCCTCCGGACCGAATCGCGGCCGCCGTCCTCCTGCCGTTCATCACATTGGCCGTCTCCGTTGTCCTGCGATTCGCGCGGCAGGAGTTGACTGGGCGCTTGGCAAGCCAACTCCACGCCGGCCGTGAACGCGAACGGCTGCTCAATGACGAGGTGTCCGGTCTGATCGATGCCCTGTCGGCCAAGGACGACGTGGTCTCCACCGTCTCCCATGAGTTCCGGACCCCCCTCACATCGATCATCGGCAATCTGGATCTAGCCCTCAGCGACTCGGAACAGTTGTCCGCCCAGGCCCTCCGCCGCCTCGAGGTTGCGCAACGAAACGCCGAACGGCTCCTCGCCCTTGTCTCGGATCTGCTGATGTCCGCCAACTCGGCTGTCCACATCCATCCGCTGAGGACCGATCTGGCGAGCCTTGTGGAGGCGAGCCTCGGTTCGGCCCACGCCCACGCCGAGGCTTCCCAGGTCACGCTCTCGATGGAAGTGCCGGCGCCGCTATGGGCGCACGTGGACCCGCTCCGGATCAGCCAGGCACTGGATAACCTCATTTCCAACGCCATCAAATATTCCCCCAACGGGGGCAGTGTGCGCGTCTCCGCCAGCACGGAGGGAGACCGGGTGCTGCTGCACGTGGAAGATGACGGATTGGGGATGACAGCCACCGACGCCGAACAAGTCTTCACGCGGTTCTTCCGAAGCCCGGCGGTGCGGGACGGTTCCATCCCGGGGGCCGGGCTCGGGTTGTCGATCACGAAGGCGATCGTGGAGCGCCATGGCGGCTCCATCTCTTGCAACACGCATCTGGGATCCGGAAGCACCTTCACGCTGGAGCTCCCCGCGGAAGGCGCCGCGCCGGCTTACTCGCAGCAGGCATTCCCGTAGCCGCACTCCCGCTCTGGATCTACGCGCGCATAGCCCGGGTCAGCTCGGCCCTGGCCAGCATGCCGCTCTCAGTTGGGTAAGCCACTTCCTCAAGCACCAGCGGATGCGGGGCTGCCAGCACGGAGCGGGCGTCGCGCTGCCGGGCGAGGAGCCGCTCATAGAGCCAGCCCGGGGCCTCCACGCCCTCCCCCACGTACAACGCCGAGCCCACCAGGGAGCGGACCATGTTGTGGCAGAACGCGTCGGCCTGGACGGTGGCGACAATTACCCCATCGCTGCCGCGGGCGAATTCGAAGCGCTGCAGTTCGCGGATGGTCGTGGCGCCCTCGCGTGGCTTGCAGTACGAGCGGAAATCCTGCAGCCCGAGCAACGGTGCCGCGCCCTCGTTGAGGAGCCCGACATCGAGCCGTTCCTTATGCCACAGGGTCGAGGCGCGTCCCAGCGGATCCCACAACGCCGGACCGTCCGCGATCCGGTAGGAATATCGGCGCCAGAGGGCGGAGAAGCGGGCGTCGAAGCCAACGGGGGCCACGCTCACGCTGTGCACCTCGATCGCCCCGCTTAGCTCGCCCAGGCCCCGGCTCAAGGCGCCACGGATGCGGCGCAGCAGGGCAACGGCGGGATCCAGTTCAGCGCCGCGGTTCAAGCCCAGCCACTCCGCCTCACTGAGGTCCAGGTGCACCACCTGGCCGCGGGCATGCACGCCGGCATCGGTGCGGCCGGCGACCGTGACCCTGATGGGGCGGCGGATCAGCAGTTCCAGGGCCTCCTCCAGGACGCCCTGGACGGTGCGCAGTCCCGGCTGGACAGCCCACCCGCTAAACGGTCCGCCGTCGTAGGCCACATCCATCCGGATACGCAAAAACCCGCCGCCCCCCAAGACGGGGGCAGCGGGTTTGAGCTCGTTCATAGACTTAAGTCTATAAGAAGGTTTTAGCGAATTACTTCGCGTCCTTCTCGGACTCAGCGGCTGCATCCTCAGCGGCCGGAGCCTCTTCGGTAGCTGCAGCTTCAGTCTCAGTGACCTCAGCCTCGGGAGCCTCTTCGGTCTCGGCAACCGGAGCTGCTTCGGCCTTCTCGGCGTCCTTCTTGTCAGCGTCGCGCTTGGCGGCGGAGGTAGCCTCGGCTACGACTGCCTGCTTCGCGGAAACCGGCTCGAGAACCAGTTCGATGACGGCCATGGGAGCGTTGTCGCCCTTGCGGTTGCCGATCTTGGTGATGCGGGTGTATCCGCCATCGCGGTTCTCCACTGCCTGTGCAATGTCGGTGAACAGCTCGTGGACGACGCCCTTGTTGCTGATCAGGCCGAGTACACGACGGCGGGAAGCGAGGTCGCCACGCTTGGCGAAAGTCACCAGGCGCTCGGCGTACGGCTTCAGGCGCTTGGCCTTGGTCACCGTGGTGGTGATCCGCTTGTGCTCGAAAAGTGCGGCGGACAGGTTCGCGAGCATAAGACGCTCGTGAGCCGCTCCGCCTCCGAGGCGCGGACCCTTAGCGGGGGTAGGCATTATAGTTTCTCCTCATATGGAAGCCTTTGGGCTGCGCACACCAGGGTGCATCCAGCCAGCCGGCCAAGATCTGTTGGTTAGAGCTCGTCGTCGCTGAACGCGGCGTCGTCCTCTTCGATGGCTGCGGCACGTGCTGCGAGGTCGAAACCGGGAGGGGAGTCCTTGAGGGACAGGCCCAGTTCGACCAGCTTGGCCTTGACCTCATCGATGGACTTCGCACCGAAGTTGCGGATGTCCATGAGGTCAGCCTCGGAGCGGGCAACGAGTTCACCCACGGTGTGGATGCCCTCACGCTTGAGGCAGTTGTAGGAACGGACCGTCAGGTCCAGATCCTCGATCGGCAGGGCCATGTCGGCTGCCAGGGCAGCGTCCGTCGGCGACGGGCCGATCTCGATACCTTCAGCTGCGGTGTTCAGCTCGCGGGCCAGACCGAACAGTTCCACCAGGGTGGTACCTGCCGAAGCAACGGCGTCGCGCGGGGCGATTGCCTGCTTGGTCTCGACGTCGACAATGAGCTTGTCGAAGTCAGTGCGCTGCTCAACACGGGTAGCTTCCACGCGGAAAGTAACCTTCAGGACCGGCGAGTAGATCGAGTCGACCGGGATGCGGCCGATCTCGGAGTCGCCGGACTTGTTCTGAGCTGCCGAAACGTAGCCGCGACCGCGCTCGATGGTCAGTTCGAGTTCGAACTTGCCCTTCGAGTTCAGCGTGGCAATGTGCAGATCCGGGTTGTGGAATTCGACGCCGGCCGGCGGAGCGATGTCCGCGGCGGTGACGACTCCCGGGCCCTGCTTGCGCAGGTAAGCAACAACCGGCTCGTCGTGCTCGGAGGAAACCGACAGGTTCTTGATGTTCAGGATGATCTCGGTGACATCTTCCTTGACACCCGGAACCGTGGTGAACTCGTGCAGCACGCCATCGATCCGGATGCTCGTTACAGAGGCACCGGGGATGGAGGAGAGCAGGGTACGGCGGAGGGAGTTTCCGAGGGTGTAACCAAAGCCCGGCTCCAGCGGTTCGATGATGAACCGGGAGCGGTTTTCGGAGACGACCTCTTCGGAGAGGGTGGGGCGCTGTGCAATGAGCACTTAGGTTTCCTTTCGGCGAGCATCCGCTATATGACGCAACACAGGTGGTGGAAAGATCGGTCTGAAGACTTAACGCGGCCGGGCTTGCCCGGACCGGTGAGGGTCCGGGCAAGCTCCTGGGCGCTGGAAAGCCTTAGACGCGGCGGCGCTTCGGCGGACGGCAGCCGTTGTGGGCGCTGGGGGTGACGTCCTGGATGGAGCCAACCTCGAGGCCAGCGGCCTGCAGCGAGCGGATGGCGGTTTCGCGTCCGGAACCCGGTCCCTTAACGAACACGTCAACCTTGCGCATGCCGTGCTCCTGTGCACGCTTTGCGGCGGCTTCGGCGGCCATCTGGGCAGCGAACGGGGTGGACTTACGCGAGCCCTTGAAGCCAACCTCACCGGACGAAGCCCAGGAGATGACAGCACCGTTCGGGTCCGTGATGGACACGATGGTGTTGTTAAAGGTGCTCTTGATGTGCGCCTGGCCCAGCGCGATATTCTTCTTGTCCTTCTTACGCGGCTTGCGAACCGCGCCACGAGTCTTCGGGGGCATTTTTTCTCCTACAGAAAGTTATTGGGGGAAAGCCTCGTTAATCCCTCAGGGATTAACGGGCCTTCTTCTTGCCTGCGACGGTGCGCTTCGGACCCTTGCGGGTACGTGCGTTCGTCTTCGTACGCTGTCCGCGCACTGGCAGGCCCTTGCGGTGGCGAATACCTTCGTAGCTGCCGATTTCAACCTTGCGGCGGATATCAGCGGCCACTTCGCGGCGAAGGTCACCCTCAACCTTGTAGTTGCCTTCAATGTAGTCACGCAGCTCAACCAGCTGTGCGTCGGTCAGGTCCTTGACCCGAACGTCAGCACTGATGCCGGTGGCAGTCAGGGTTTCGTGTGCACGGGTCTTGCCCACGCCGTAGATGTAAGTAAGCGCAATTTCCAACCGCTTTTCGCGGGGAATGTCTACGCCAGCGAGACGAGCCATATTGGCAGTACTCCTTGTATAAACCGGAGGTCGTAGGCAGTACACCCGCAGTTTCACTGCGGCCCCAGCCTCCGACCGGGGGTTAGCTGTCCGGGCTCAATACGTCCCAGTTCAGCTTGTGCTGCCTTTATTTACTTGCGTGGGTTAGCAACCCAGGGTTTCCCGTGAGGGAAATTAGCCCTGGCGCTGCTTGTGGCGCGGGTTCTCGCAGATCACCATGACCCGGCCATTACGGCGGATCACTTTGCACTTTTCGCAGATCTGCTTGACGCTCGGCTTGACCTTCATGGCGTTCCTTTGCGTGTTGCAGTTGGTCAGCTGGACCGGCCCTCGGCTGTTGCTCTGGCCGCCCAGTGTTTATTTGTAGCGGTAGACGATACGACCACGTGTCAGGTCGTAAGGGCTCAGCTCCACCACTACGCGGTCCTCGGGGAGGATCCTGATGTAGTGCTGGCGCATCTTTCCAGAGATGTGTGCCAGAACGATGTGCTTGTTGGTGAGCTCAACGCGAAACATCGCGTTAGGCAGCGCCTCGGTCACAACGCCCTCGATCTCAATGACCCCGTCCTTCTTGGCCATACCCTCCGCTAACTGTTGTTGCCGCAGCCTCCCGGTTTGCACCGGTCATGACCGCGGACGTTTTTGATTGGTTGGTTGGTGCCACCCGACCACAAAAGGGCACAACGGGGCAGACAACCAACAGACAACACTACGCCATTGCGGTCCGATTGTTAAATCCAGAGTTAAATCCGCCTATCGTAGCGCACTCAGCGCCCGTACGCACCTAACGTCCCGGCCGCCGTCGTCACTGCCTCCGCCCGCGAGATCCCGTCAAGGATGGCCAGCCGGACGACGTCGGCGGCCGCGCTCTGCAGTGTAATGAGGCTGATCTGCCGGGCCGTCTGGGTGCTGCGGTCCAGCGCGACGCCGCCCGTCGCCAGGGCGAACACGGTGTCGCCGTCGGCGAGGGTGTGGCTCGGGGCCAGTGCCCGGGCCAGTCCGGCATGGGCCGCCGAGGCCGTCCGCTTGCAGTCCGCCTTGTCCAGGACGGCATCGGTGGCGACGACGACGAGGGTGGTGTTGAGCGGGGGCGGTGCTTGCGACGGCGCCGGCTCGGAGACTTGCGCGGCTTTCGCCGCAGCAGGCGAAGTGCCAAACGGGAGCCCCAGCGCATTGACTACCGCAATGGCACCAACGGTCACCCCGTTCTCCAGGGTGATGGCTGCGGTGCCTACTCCCCCTTTGTAGGTTCCCCGGCCGATTGCTGCTCCCGTGCCGGCGCCTACATTGCCGCGTTCGACGTCGTGCCCTTCCGGCTGCGCGGCGGCGGCGGCGGTCGCCGCGTAGCCCATCGCCTCGTCGGGGCGGGCGGAGAAATCACCGCCGCGGCCCAGATCGAAAATTGCGGCCGCCGGCACGATCGGAACGAGCCCGCCGGGGACGGGAAAGCCGCGGCCGTTCTCCTCGCACCAGCGCTGGGCACCGTGCGCCGCGGCGAGGCCAAAGGCGCTGCCCCCGGTGAGGACCACGGCGTCCACTCTCGAGGACAGCGTGGTGGGATCCAGCGCGTCTGTCTCATGCGTCGCGGGCCCGCCGCCCCGGACGTCGACCGAGCCCACCGTGCCCGGCGGCGGGAGGACCACCGTCACGCCGCTCAGCCAGCCGTCGCCGGATTTCTGGACATGTCCTATCCGGATCCCGGCGACGTCGGTGATCGCTCCTGTTGCTCCCATGGCTCTATTGTGCGCCCCGGTGCGGGCCACTGCCTGCATCCTTGTCAGCAAGGAAGTCCAGCTCGCAGCCGCCACGTTCCTGAGCTTTGCTGGCGACGCGCAAAATCCCTGGCGCTACCGGTATTCCGGTGTCGCCAGGGATTTTTCGTGTCTCCAGAAAACTTGCGAGTCGCCGTGTGCAACGGGCCTAGGGGATCGGGACGGGCACGACGCCGAGGGGCGCCAGTTTCGCCGCTCCCCCGTCCGGCGCCGAGAGGACCCAGATCCCCTTCTCGTGCACGGCGACGGAGTGCTCCCACTGGCAGGAGCGCTTGCCGTCAGTGGTGACAACGGTCCAGTCGTCGTCAAGGACGGCGGTGTCGATGCTCCCGCGGACCAGCATGGGCTCGATTGCGAGGCACAGCCCCGGGCGGATTTTCGGTCCGCGGTGGCTGGTGCGGTAGTTCAGCACGTCCGGGGCCATGTGCATCTCGGAGCCAATGCCGTGGCCCACGTAGTCCTCCAGGATGCCCAGCGGCTTGCCGGGAACGGAGGAGACGTAGTCGTCCACCGCGTTGCCGACGTCGCCCACGAATTTTCCGGTGGCCAGGGCTGCGATGCCTCGCCACATGGCTTCCTCGGTGACCTCGGACAGGCGCACGTCCTCGGGATCGGCGGTGCCGACAATCACGGTCCGCGCAGAATCGGAGTGCCAGCCGTCCACGATCGCGCCGCCGTCGATCGAGATGATGTCGCCGTCCTGCAGCACCCGGCCGCCGGGGATGCCGTGGACCACTTCTTCATTCACCGAGGTGCAGATCGTGGCCGGGAATCCGTGGTAGCCGAGGAAGTTGGACTTGGCGCCGGCGTCCTGGAGCACGGCGGCGAAGACCTCGTCCAGCCGGGCCGTGGTGACGCCCGGGGCCGCGGCGGCCACCGCTGCGTCCAGTGCCCGGCTCAGGACAAGCCCGGCCTCGTGCATCGTGCGCATCTGGGCGTTGGTCTTGTATTCAATGCGTGCCTGGCCGAATGCCATCTGTACCTCAATGTTTTCTCTCGCGGTCCGGTGGCGCTTCAACCCGGGCCTCCACCATGGGTCATCAACCCAAGTCTTCAAGCTCTATTCTCCCGCACCGGCACAGTGGCCAGGAACGGGCTGTTGGGCGGGCCCGCCCAACAGCGAAGGGCGCGTCCCGTACACGATGGTACGGAACACGCCCTTCTGTACTGCTTCAGTTGCAGTGCACAAGCGTGGTTCAGGCGGCCTGGGCCGACTTGATCGCTTCCATGACACGCTCGGTGACTTCGTCGATGCCGCCGATGCCGTCCACCTGGGTCAGGATGCCGCGCTCGGCATACTTGGCCACGACGGGTTCGGTCTGCTCGTGGTACAGGTCCAGCCGGTGACGGATAACGCCTTCGTTGTCGTCGCTGCGCCCGGTTTCCTTGGCACGGCCCAGGAGGCGGGTGACCAGTTCCTCGTCGTCCGCGGTGAGCTGAAGCACGACGTCGAGCTTCTGGTCGGCGACGGCGAGGATCTCATCGAGGTAATCCACCTGTGCGGTAGTGCGGGGGTAGCCGTCCAGCAGGAAGCCTGCCTCGACGTCGTCTTCGCTGAGCCGGTCGCGCACCATCTTGTTGGTGACGCTGTCCGGGACGAAGTCGCCCGCGTCCATGTACTTCTTGGCTTCGACGCCGAGCGGAGTCTCACCCTTGACGTTGGCGCGGAAGATATCTCCGGTGGAGATCGCAACGACGCCGAGGCGTTCCGAAATGCGTTCCGCCTGCGTTCCCTTGCCGGAGCCGGGAGGTCCGATAATCAACATTCTCGTCATCGCAAAAGCCCTTCGTAGTGACGTTGCTGTAGTTGCGCATCAATCTGCTTCACGGTCTCCAGACCGACGCCCACCATGATCAGGATCGAGGTGCCGCCGAACGGGAAGTTCTGGTTCGCGTTGATCAGGACAAGTGCAACCAGCGGGATCAATGCCACGAAGCCGAGGTAGAAGGCTCCGGGCAGGGTGATCCGGGATAGGACGTACTGAAGATAATCCGCGGTCGGCTTGCCGGCGCGGATGCCCGGAATGAAGCCGCCGTACTTCTTCATGTTGTCCGAGACCTCTTCGGGGTTGAATGTAATCGCAACATAGAAGTAGGTGAAAAACACAATCATGGCGAAATACAGTGCCATATAGATCGGGTGGTCGCCCTTGGTCAGGTTGTTGTTGATCCACTCAACCCAGGGCTGCATCGGCTCGCCGGCCTTCGGCTGGTTGAACTGAGAGATCAGCCCCGGCAGGTACAGCATGGATGAGGCAAAGATGACGGGCACGACGCCGGCCATGTTCACCTTGATCGGGATGTACGTGCTGGTCCCGCCGACTGTGCGGCGGCCGATCATGCGCTTGGCGTACTGCACCGGGATACGGCGCTGGGACTGCTCCACGAAGACCACGAGGGCCACGGTGAGCAGGCCGATAACCAGGACCAGGAAGAAGGTGCCGGGGCCCTGGGCCTTCCAGATCGCACCGAGCGAGCCCGGGAAGCCTGCCGCGATGGACGTGAAGATGAGCAGGGACATGCCGTTGCCGACGCCCTTCTCCGTCACGAGCTCGCCCATCCACATGATCAGGCCGGTACCGGCCGTGAGCGTGATGATGATCAGGACCGTGGTGACGATGGAGGTGTCCGGGATGATCGGCAGCTGGCAGTTAGGCAGCAGCTGGCCGGACCGTGCCAGCGACACCAGTGTCGTGGCGTTGAGAAGGCCGAGCGCGATCGTGAGGTACCGGGTGTACTGGGTCAGCTTCGACTGCCCGGATGCGCCCTCCTCATACAGCTGCTGGAAGCGGGGAATGACCACCCGGAGCAGCTGGACGATGATGCTGGCGGTGATGTAGGGCATGATGCCCAGGGCAAAGATGGATACCTGCAGCAATGCACCGCCGCTGAACAGGTTGACGAGCTGGTAGATCCCGCCCGAGGTCTGACCGTTCTGCAAGCATTGCTGGACATTCTGGTAGCTCACACCAGGCGAGGGGATGAAGGCACCCAAGCGGAAGATTGTGATGATTCCCAGCGTGAACAACAACTTGCGTCGCAGATCAGGCGTGCGAAAGGCCCGGCCAAATGCGCTAAGCAAGCGTCCTCCTGAGTAATAAGTAAAGTCGTGTGAGACAGGTCAAATAAACCCAACAACCGAGTCTAACGGGTGGATGCGCCCGGCGAACAATCGGCAGGGCCAGGAAAATGAAAAAAACTCCCGGCACCGGGGGCCTGGGCCCCTGGTGCCGGGAGTTTTCAACAACAGGCAACTGCCCCGCCGCCTCGTTAGAGGGCGGTGGTGCTTCCGCCTGCTGCGGCAATCTTTTCAGCGGCACTGGCCGAGAATGCGTGGACGGTGACGTCAACCTTGACGGTGATGTCGCCGGTGCCCAGCACCTTGACGGGCTGGTTCTTGCGAACGGCACCCTTTTCGACCAGGTTCTCCACGGTAACTGCGCCACCTTCCGGGAACAGCTCGTTGAGCTTGTCCAGGTTTACAACCTGGTACTCAACCCGGAACGGGTTCTTGAAGCCGCGCAGCTTCGGCAGGCGCATGTGCAGCGGCAGCTGGCCGCCGGCAAAGCCAGCCTTGATCTGGTAGCGGGCCTTCGTACCCTTGGTACCGCGGCCAGCGGTCTTACCCTTGGAACCTTCACCACGACCAACACGGGTCTTGGCGGTCTTGGCACCCGGGGCGGGACGCAGGTGGTGAACCTTCAGTGCGTTCTGCTTTTCAGCGGCGCCCTGTGCCTTTTCGGCGGTGTTCTTCTCTGCCATTTACTTCGCCTCCTCTACCTTTACCAGGTGCGGAACCGTGTTGAGCATCCCGACGGTCACGGCGTCGGCGGTGCGGACAACGGTGTGTCCAATCCGCTTCAGGCCGAGGGACCGCAGGGTGTCGCGCTGGTTCTGCTTGCCGCCAATGGCGGACTTGATCTGAGTGATCTCCAACTTTGCATCGGAGACAAGCACGTTCTTAGCCATGACTCAGACACCTGCCTTCTGGTTCAGGAGAGCCTTCACCATTGCCGGCGGAGCGATCTCATCGAGCGGGAGGCCGCGGCGTGCTGCCACTGCTGCCGGCTCTTCGAGGCGCTTCAGGGCATCAACGGTCGCGTGAACGATGTTGATGGCGTTGGAGGAACCGAGCGACTTGGAGAGGATGTCGTGGATGCCCACGCACTCAAGTACTGCACGGACCGGGCCGCCGGCGATAACACCGGTACCGGCGGAAGCCGGACGCAGCATGACGACGCCTGCGGCGGCCTCACCCTGAACGCGGTGCGGGATGGTGCTGCCGATGYGGGGAACGCGGAAGAAGGACTTCTTGGCCTCTTCAACGCCCTTCGCGATGGCGGCGGGAACTTCCTTGGCCTTGCCGTAGCCGACGCCGACCATGCCGTTGCCGTCACCGACGACGACGAGGGCGGTGAAGCTGAAGCGACGACCACCCTTGACGACCTTGGAAACACGGTTGATGGTTACAACGCGCTCTACGAACTGGCTCTTCTCGGCTTCGCGGCCGCCGTCACGGCCACCACGGCCGCCACGGTCGCCACGGCCCTGGCCGCGGTCGCCACGCTCGCCACGACGGGCGCCACCACGGCGGTCGTCAGTGGTAGCAGGCGCAGCGGTCTCAGTTGCCGGAGCAGCTACAGCTTCAGTCACCTGAATGTCCTTTTCGTTATTTTCGGTCACAGTGCCAGCCCACCTTCACGTGCGCCGTCAGCGACGGCGGCGATCCGGCCGTGGTACTTGTTACCACCGCGGTCGAAGACAACTGCTTCGATACCGGCAGCCTTGGCACGCTCGGCGACCAGTTCGCCAACGCGCTTGGCCTTGGCGGTCTTGTCACCGTCGAATGCACGAAGGTCGGCTTCCAGTGTGGAGGCGCTTGCCACGGTCAGGCCCTTGGTGTCATCGACAACCTGGACGAATACGTGACGTGCGGAGCGGTTGACGACCAGACGCGGGCGTACAGCCGTACCGGAGATGCGCTTGCGGATACGAAGCTGGCGGCGGCTGCGCTGGGCAGACTTGCTCTTGTTCGTACGCTTCTTGTTGATTGCGATCGCCATGGTTACTTACCAGCCTTTCCGACCTTGCGGCGGATGACTTCGCCTGCGTAACGGATGCCCTTGCCCTTGTAGGGGTCCGGCTTCCGCAGCTTGCGAATGTTGGCAGCAACCTCGCCGACCTGCTGCTTGGAGATACCTGAAACAGAGAGCTTGGTCGGGGTCTCAACTGCAAAGGTGATGCCGTTCGGTGCCGAGACGTTGACCGGGTGGCTGTAGCCCAGAGCGAACTCCAGGTCAGATCCCTTGGCCTGGACGCGGTAACCAGTACCGACAATCTCAAGCTTCTTCTCGTAGCCTGCGGTGACACCCTGGATCATGTTGGCGATCAGGGTGCGGGTCAGGCCGTGCAGCGAACGTGAGGCGCGCTCGTCGTTCGGGCGGGCGACAGTCAGGGTGCCATCTTCCAGGGAAACCTCGATCGGGCTGGCCACAGTGTGGCTCAGCTCGCCTTTGGATCCCTTGACGCTGACGACAGAGCCGTCAACCTTGACCTCAACGCCGGCAGGAACGGTGATGGGGAGACGTCCAATACGTGACATTATTCTCTTCCTTTCCCGTTACCAGACGTAAGCGAGGACTTCGCCGCCCACGCCCTTCTTGCCGGCCTGCTTGTCAGTCAAGAGGCCGGAAGAGGTGGACAGGATTGCGACACCCAGGCCACCGAGCACGTGCGGCAGGTTGGTGGACTTTGCGTAAACGCGCAGTCCCGGCTTGGAAATACGACGAACGCCAGCGATTGAACGCTCGCGGTTCGGACCGAACTTGAGCTCGAGGGTCAGCTTCTTGCCAACCTCAGCGTCTTCTTCTTTCCAGGAGGCGATGTAACCTTCAGCCTTCAGGATGTCGGCAACGCGTGCCTTGAGCTTGCTGTACGGCATGGTCACGGAGTCGTGGTATGCCGAGTTAGCGTTGCGCAGACGCGTAAGCATGTCTGCGACGGGATCTGTCATTGTCATGTGGGCTCTTGCCCTTCCTCATAACGGTTTCCGCCGTGCCGGTTGTCCCGAACAGAATTCGGATCCAGCGGGCGGACCTTTTACGTAGCTAGATTAGTCTTCGGTCTTGAACGGGAAGCCAAGCGCCTTGAGCAGCGCACGGCCTTCGTCGTCGGTCTTGGCAGTGGTCACGACGGTGATGTCCATACCGCGAACGCGGTCGATGGAATCCTGGTCGATCTCGTGGAACATAACCTGCTCGGTCAGACCGAAGGTGTAGTTGCCGTTGCCGTCGAACTGCTTGCCGCTGAGGCCACGGAAGTCACGGATACGCGGCAGAGCCAGCGTGACCAGACGGTCCAGGAATTCCCACATGCGGTCCCCACGCAGAGTTGCGTGTGCACCGATCGGCATGCCTTCGCGCAGCTTGAACTGTGCGATCGACTTGCGGGCCTTGGTTACCTGCGGCTTCTGGCCGGTGATCAGGGTCAGATCGCGGACAGCGCCGTCGATCAGCTTGGAGTCCTTGGCGGCATCTCCAACACCCATGTTCACAACGACCTTGACCAGGCGGGGAACCTGGTTGACGTTCTGGTACTTGAATTCCTCAGTCAGCGAGTTCTTGATGGAATCGGCGTACTTGGTCTTCAGACGAGGAACGATCTTGCTTGCCGGAGTCTCGAGAGTCTCAGTCATTAGATGTCCTTCCCTGAGCTCTTGGCCACGCGGACGCGCACTTCACGCTTCACGCCATCGCGCTCAACGGTCTCGGTGCGGAAACCGACGCGGGTGGGCTTCTTGGTGGACGGGTCAACCAGAGCCACGTTGGAGATGTGGATCGAAGCCTCGACGACCTCGATGCCACCGGTCTTGGTGCCGCGCTGCGACTGACCGACCTTGGTGTGCTTGGTTACGCGGTTAATGCCTTCAACCAACACGCGGTTGGTCTCCGGGAATACGCGCAGAACCTTGCCCTGCTTGCCTTTGTCGCCGCCGCGCTCAGCCTTGGCGCCAGTGATGACCTGAACGAGGTCACCCTTTTTGATCTTAGCCATGGACTAGAGCACCTCCGGAGCCAGAGAAACGATCTTCATGAACTTCTTGTCACGAAGTTCACGACCAACCGGTCCGAAGATACGGGTACCGCGGGGGTCACCGTCGTTCTTCAGGATGACGGCTGCGTTCTCGTCAAACTTGATGTAGGAACCATCCGCACGGCGGCGTTCCTTCTTGGTACGGACGATGACAGCCTTGACGACGTCGCCCTTCTTTACGTTGCCGCCCGGAATTGCGTCCTTGACGGTAGCGACGATTACGTCGCCAATGCCTGCGTAGCGACGGCCAGATCCACCGAGAACGCGAATGGTAAGGATTTCCTTAGCACCCGTGTTGTCGGCGACCTTGAGTCGCGACTCCTGCTGAATCACTATTTACTCCTTGCGTCGCGCTGGTTCTCAGACCGAAAATCTTCCTACGGAATGAGCCTTGCGGAACGGTTGATCGGGGTGTCTCTTGACCTGCCTGGATTTTGCCAGACCAGGCCTAAACGCCCGTGCCAAAAACATTTGCTTCCCAGGCGGTTCCCGACGGGTCGGGGCGCAAGGGGGCACTATGCCGTGGCACGATTGTTTACGAGGTTGATGACGGCGCGCTAAAGGCGCCATACAAACTCAAAATCTTAGCACGTTTTGGGCGTATCCCCATATCACAGCCCTGGCGCCAGCACACGTCAGCCCGCGCCCGCGGTGGCATCACACGGCGGCGCCGCGCACCACTGCACTGCATCTCCCGGCGGCGGCGTCACTCAGGACAGGCTGTGGGCCCGCCTGCCGCCGGGCACCTGCGGAAACCCGGCCGGCCGCCGTCGAAGGACTCCCCAAAGCCTGCTCCGCGTGACGGGCGACGCCGCTGGTACGACCGCCGGCAACGCGGAAGCCCCCGCTCCCCCAAAGGGGAACGAGGGCTTCTGCTGTATCACCAGGCAACAAGTGCAGGCGTTACTTGGCCTTCTCGAGGATCTCGACCAGACGCCACCGCTTGGTAGCGGAGAGCGGGCGGGTCTCGGCGAGGAGCACGAGGTCGCCGATGCCGGCGCTGTTCTCTTCGTCGTGAGCCTTGATCTTGGCGTTGCGGCGGATGACCTTGCCGTAGAGGGCGTGCTTCACGCGGTCTTCGACCTGGACAACGATGGTCTTTTCCATCTTGTCCGAGACGACGTAGCCGCGCTTCGTCTTACGGTAACCGCGCTCGTCAGCCTTGGCTGCGTCGGAAACAGTTTCCGTCACGTTCTCGTCCTTTTCACTCACTTGGCATCCTCCTCGGTTTCAACCGTTTCAGCCTTCTCGGCCTTCTTGGTTGCAGCCTTCTTGGACTTCTTCTCTTCCTTGGCTTCCACAACCGGTGCGGCAACCTCGGCACGAATGCCCAGCTCGCGCTCACGGAGAACGGTGTAGATGCGGGCGATGTCCTTCTTTACCGCGCGCAGACGACCGTGGTTCTCCAGCTGACCGGTGGCGGACTGGAAACGCAGGTTGAACAGCTCTTCCTTGGCCTTGCGGAGTTCTTCAACGAGACGCTCGTTGTCGAAACCGTCCAGCTGTGCGGATGCAAGTTCCTTGGATCCTACTGCCATTTCTACTCACCACCTTCGCGACGCACAATGCGTGCCTTCAACGGCAGCTTGTGGATTGCCAGGCGCAGGGCCTCGCGAGCTACCTCTTCACTGACACCGGAGAGTTCGAAGAGAACCCGACCCGGCTTGACGTTTGAGACCCACCATTCCGGAGAACCCTTACCGGAACCCATGCGGGTTTCGGCCGGCTTCTTCGTCAGCGGACGGTCCGGGTAAATGTTGATCCAGACCTTTCCGCCACGCTTGATGTGGCGGGTCATCGCGATACGGGCAGATTCGATCTGACGGTTCGTGACGTAGGCCGGGCTCAGAGCCTGGATGCCCCACTCACCGAAGGAGACCTGGGTGCCGCCCGTAGCAGCGCCGGAACGACCCGGGTGGTGCTGCTTACGGTGCTTGACTCGACGTGGGATAAGCATTTAAGCCTGTCCTCCTTCTACTGCCGGTGCAGCTGCTTCGACAGCCGGAGCTTCGGCGGCAGCAGGTGCTGCCTCAGCTGCGGGGCGGTCGGTACGACGGCGGCGGTCACCACGGTCGGCGCCACCCGGGCGGCCCGGGCGGTCGCCGGCACGGCCGCGGGACGGAGCAGCAGCTGCCTGCTGAGCCAGTTCCTTGGCAGTGACGTCGCCCTTGTAGATCCAGACCTTCACGCCGATGCGGCCGAAGGTGGTCTTGGCCTCGTAGAAGCCGTAGTCGATGTTCGCACGCAGGGTGTGCAGGGGCACACGGCCTTCGCGGTAGAACTCCGAGCGGGACATTTCTGCGCCGCCCAGTCGACCCGAGCAAGCGATCCGGATGCCCTTGGCACCGGYACGCTGTGCGGACTGCATGGCCTTCTTCATCGCACGGCGGAACGCCACGCGGGAAGTCAGCTGCTCTGCAACGCCCTGGGCAACAAGCTGGGCTTCCATCTCGGGGTTCTTGACCTCGAGGATGTTCAGCTGGACCTGCTTGCCCGTGAGCTTCTCAAGCTCGCCGCGGATGCGGTCTGCTTCAGCGCCGCGGCGGCCGATGACGATGCCCGGACGTGCCGTGTGGATATCCACACGGACACGGTCGCGGGTGCGCTCGATTTCGACCTTGGCGATACCGGCGCGCTCCATGCCCGTGGACATGAGCTGGCGGATACGGATGTCTTCGCGAACGAAGTCCTTGTACCGCTGGCCGGCCTTGGTGCTGTCAGCAAACCAGTGCGATACGTGATCGGTGGTGATGCCGAGTCGGAACCCGTGCGGGTTAACTTTCTGTCCCACTTAGCGAGCCTCCTCTTTCTCCGGGGTAGCGACTACCACGGTGATGTGGCTCGTGCGCTTCTTGATCTGAAATGCACGACCCTGGGCTCGCGGCTGGAACCGCTTCATGGTCGGGCCTTCATCAACAAACGCTTCGCTGATGATGAGGTCACCTTCGTCAAACGCCACGCCGTCGCGGTCCGCGAGGACCCGGGCGTTGGAGATTGCCGACTGAACTACCTTGAATACCGGCTCCGAAGCTGCCTGGGGGGCAAACTTCAGAATTGCCAGAGCCTCATTCGCTTGCTTACCACGAACAAGGTTGACGACGCGCCGGGCCTTCATAGGCGTTACGCGGATGTGACGCGCAATTGCCTTGGCTTCCATTGCTTTCCTTCTCTCGTCTTTGACGTAAGTGCAGGCGCCTAGCGGCGCTTGCCCTTACGGTCGTCCTTGACATGGCCGCGGAATGTCCGCGTGGGAGCGAATTCGCCGAGCTTGTGCCCGACCATCGACTCAGTGACAAACACGGGGATGTGCTTGCGTCCGTCGTGTACGGCGATCGTGTGGCCGAGCATGTCGGGGACGATCATCGAACGGCGGGACCAGGTCTTGATGACGTTCTTGGTGCCCTTTTCGTTTTCCCTGGCTACCTTTACAAAGAGGTGCTGGTCAACGAAAGGACCTTTTTTCAGGCTGCGTGGCATGTGTCCAGGCTCCTATCGCTTGTTCTTGCCAGTACGACGGCGACGAACAATAAGCTTGTCGCTCTCTTTGTTGGGACGGCGGGTGCGGCCTTCGCGCTTACCGTTCGGGTTGACGGGGTGACGTCCACCGGACGTCTTACCCTCGCCACCACCGTGGGGGTGGTCAACCGGGTTCATGGCGACACCACGGACAGTCGGGCGAACGCCCTTCCAGCGCATACGGCCGGCCTTGCCCCAGTTGATGTTCGACTGCTCGGCGTTGCCGACCTCGCCGACGGTTGCGCGGCAGCGCACGTCAACGTTGCGGATTTCGCCGGAAGGCAGACGCAGCTGGGCGAAACGGCCTTCCTTTGCAACGAGCTGGATCGATGCGCCGGCGGAGCGGCCCATCTTGGCGCCGCCACCCGGACGCAGTTCGACTGCGTGGATTACGGTACCGACCGGGATGTTGCGCAGCGGAAGGTTGTTGCCGGGCTTGATGTCAGCGTCGGCGCCGGCCTCTACGAAGTCGCCCTGGGACAGCTTGTTCGGGGCGATGATGTAACGCTTGGTGCCATCAACGTAGTGCAGGAGCGCGATCCGAGCCGTACGGTTCGGGTCATACTCGATTTCGGCAACGCGGGCGTTGACGCCGTCCTTGTCGTGGCGACGGAAGTCGATCAGACGGTACTGGCGCTTGTGTCCACCACCCTTGTGACGGGTCGTGATCTTACCGGAGTTGTTACGGCCACCCTTTTTCGGGAGGGGACGTACCAACGACTTTTCCGGCGTCGACCGCGTGATTTCAGTGAAGTCCGCTACGCTCGAGCCGCGACGGCCCGGGGTAGTCGGCTTGTATTTACGGATTCCCATAATTTATTTCCTCGTTAAAGTGGTCTCCGCTTATGAAAGCGGACCGCCGAAGATGTCGATAGTGCCTTCTTTGAGGCTCACAATGGCACGCTTGGTGTTCTTGCGGGTACCCCAGCCGAATTTGGTGCGCTTGCGCTTACCGGCACGGTTGATGGTGTTGATCGATTCGACCTTGACGGAGAAAATCTTCTCCACGGCCAGCTTGATCTCGGTCTTGTTCGAGCGGGGGTCCACCAGGAAGGTGTACTTGCCCTCATCGATCAGGCCGTAGCTCTTTTCCGAGACGACAGGTGCAAGCACGACGTCGCGCGGGTCTTTGATGGTGGCTGCACTCACTTGGCATCCTCCTCGTTCTTTGCAACCTTGTCAGCAACGAATGCTTCGTAGGCAGCCTTGGTGAAGACTACGTCGTCGGAAACGAGAACGTCGTAGGTGTTCAGCTGGTCTGCGTACAGAACGTGAACTTCCTCGAGGTTGCGCACGGACAGTGCAGCAACATCGTTGGCGCGCTCAATGACAACGAGCAGGTTCTTGCGCTCGGAGACTCCGCGCAGGGTCGCCAGTGCTTCCTTGGAGGACGGCTTGGAGCCGGCAACCAGGTCAGCAATGACGTGGACGCGGCCGTTGCGGGCGCGGTCCGAGAGTGCGCCGCGCAGTGCAGCAGCAATCATCTTCTTGGGGGTGCGCTGGCTGTAGTCACGCGGCGTGGGGCCGTGGACAACGCCACCACCGGTCATGTGAGGAGCACGGATGGAACCCTGACGGGCGCGGCCGGTGCCCTTCTGCTTGAACGGCTTGCGACCTGCACCGGAAACCTCGGCGCGGGTCTTGGTCTTGTGGGTACCCTGGCGAGCAGCAGCGAGCTGGGCAACGACAACCTGGTGCAGCAGCGGCACGTTGGTCTGTACGTCGAAGATCTCTGCAGGCAGGTCAACCTTGACAGTGCTAGTCATTGAACTAGGCTCCCTTCACGGCGGTGCGTACGAGTACGACCTGGCCGCGGGCGCCGGGGACGGCGCCCTTGATCAGGAGCAGCGACTTCTCGACGTCAACCGCGTGGACCGTGAGGTTCAGCGTGGTGTGACGAACGGCGCCCATGCGGCCGGCCATTTTCATGCCCTTGAAGACGCGGCTCGGGGTGGATGCGCCACCGATTGAACCGGGCTTACGGTGGTTCTTGTGGGCACCGTGGGAAGCTCCAACGCCGTGGAAGCCGTGACGCTTCATAACACCGGCGAAGCCCTTACCCTTGGTGGTGCCAACGACGTCGATCTTCTGGCCGGCTTCGAAGAGCTCTACGGAGAGCTCCTGGCCCAGCTCGTAAGAGTCAGCATCTGCAGTGCGCAGTTCTACGACGTGGCGGCGAGGCGTGACGCCTGCCTTTTCAAAGTGACCAGCCAGCGGCTTGGTGACCTTGCGGGGATCGATCTGGCCGTAGCCGATCTGAACGGCGACATAGCCATCAGTTTCTGCGTTGCGCAGCTGCGTGATGACGTTCGAGTCAGCCTGGACCACAGTGACGGGGATGAGCTTGTTGTTCTCGTCCCAGACCTGGGTCATGCCGAGCTTCGTGCCCAGCAGGCCCTTTACGTTACGGGTTGCGGTCATAGTCTCTCAGCACCTCCCTACAGCTTGATTTCGATGTTCACGTCGGCCGGCAGGTCGAGACGCATGAGCGAATCAACAGCCTTGGGCGTGGGATCGATGATGTCGATAAGACGCTTGTGCGTGCGCATTTCGAAGTGCTCGCGGCTGTCCTTGTACTTGTGCGGAGAGCGGATAACGCAGTAAACGTTCTTCTCCGTCGGCAGCGGCACGGGGCCAACTACAGTTGCGCCTGCGCGCGTGACCGTCTCAACGATCTTCCGTGCTGAAACGTCAATGACCTCGTGGTCGTATGACTTCAGCCGGATGCGGATTTTTTGTCCCGCCATGTCGCCTGACTCTCTTTCAGTAAATGCTGCTCTGTTTACTTGCCTGTTGTATGTGGCTGCCGAAGCATTTGAAGTCGTGACTACCACCCGCCGCACAAGCTGAATCCGGAAGGATCCGGGTTCCTCAACCTGCCGACGTAACCGACCCCCGCGGTCGGGCGTGTCGTACGTTTTCACACGTACGCGTCCGCAATTCCATGGGGAGTGGGTTATGTTTGGTCTCTCACTTGGACCCTGGCACCCGGCATTATCCGGATCGGGACGCGAAAGAGCGCTTGAACAACTCATCTAGTATGCCGGAATTTGCGGGCAGAAGCGAATCAGCCCCCCGCACGGGAGTGCAATCACTGCCGGTGGGCCCATTGTCCTGAATCGCCGTCGAATGGATGATTAGGGCATGACTGTGCAGGACTCTGTAGCAGTTCAGGCCCTCGCCGCACGCCTGAGCCCCGGATTCACCCTCGGCGTGGCCTCCGCGGCGTTCCAGATCGAGGGGAACCTCGCGGCCGGCGGCCGTGGGCCCTCCGGCTGGGACGCGTTCGCCGAAAAGCCGGGCAACATCCTGCACGGACACTCCCCCGCAGTGGCCTGCGACCACTACAACCGCGCGGAGGAAGACATCGCGCTCATGCGCGAGCTCGGGATCGATTCCTACCGGTTCTCGATCTCGTGGCCGCGGGTCCAGCCTGAGGGCACCGGCCGCTTCAACGCGGCGGGGCTGGACTTCTACGACCGCCTGATCGACCGGCTGCTCGCCGCCGGCATCTCGCCCATGGCCACCCTCTACCACTGGGATACGCCGCTCCCCCTGGAGCAGCGCGGCGGCTGGATGAACCGTTCGACGGCGGAACGGTTTGCCGAGTACAGCGCGGCCGCCGGCAAGAGGTTCGGCGATCGCGTGGCGCAGTGGGTGACGCTGAACGAGCCCGCCTCGGTCACCCTCAACGGCTACGCCCTGGGCGTCCACGCGCCCGGCCATGGCCTGCTCTTCGACGCCCTGCCGTCGGTGCGCCATCAGCTCCTGGGTCACGGCCTGGCGGTGCAGGCGCTGCGGGCGGCGGGCGTGTACGGCGCCGTTGGCGTCTCGAACCTGCATTCCCCCGTCCGCCCGGCGTCCGGCTCGCTAACCGACAGGCTGCTGGCCGGGGTCTTCGACCTCGTGCTGAACCGGCTCTACGCCGACCCGATCCTCCTGGGCCGTTTTCCCCGGCCGCCGCTGATCGCCCGGCCGTGGTTTCGTTCGCTGGGCAGGATCACCGACGCGGACCTGGCCACGATCCACCAGCCGCTGGATTTCTACGGCCTGAACTATTACTACCCCGTGAAGGTGGCCACGGGGGGCGGCATCGACAGCCCGGCCGCAACCGCGGCGGCGATGCTGAAAGTCCCGTTCCACATGGCCGCGTTCCCGGAGTACGAACTCACGGGATTCGGCTGGCCGGTCGCCCCGGACCATCTGGGGATTTTGCTCCGGGAACTGAAGGACAGGTACGGCGAGTCGCTGCCCCCGCTCTACATCACCGAGAGCGGGGCGAGCTTCCCCGAACCGGACCACGTCAGCGGTCCCATTCCCGACGCCGGGCGGATCAGCTACCTCGCCGCCCACCTCAGCCAGGCGGTGGAGGCCACCGCCCCCGGGGGCGTGGCCCACGACGTCGATCTGCTCGGCTACTACGTCTGGACGCTCATGGACAACTTTGAATGGGCGGCCGGTTACTCCCAGCGCTTCGGCCTGGTGCATGTGGATTTCACGACCCTCCAGCGCACGCCGAAAGACTCGTACTACTGGTACCAGGCTCTCGCGCGTGCCCGGCGGCCCTGAGTCCCGCCCGGGCCGGGCCTACTGGTTCCGGTTTGCCCGATTGATGCGCTTGGCGCGCTCGATCTCCTGTCGGAAGTGCCGCTTCGCCCAAAAGAATGCGACGACAACCGCCACGACGATCAGTAGAAAAATGAACCAGCCCATGGTGAGCTCCTTTCCCTTCCTGCAAAGGTATCAGGAACTTAAAAGGAACAGCCCCGCTGCAAGTGCAGCGGGGCTGTTCCCGATCCTCTGAACAGCTGCCAGACGGCCGGCCGATCAGTGGTCAAGCATCAGATCAGCAAGTAATTACTTGACGATCTTGGTGACGCGTCCTGAACCAACGGTGCGGCCGCCTTCGCGGATAGCGAAGCCGAGGCCCTCTTCCATTGCGATCGGCTGGATGAGCGCAACGGTCATCTCAGTGTTGTCGCCGGGCATAACCATTTCCGTGCCTTCCGGCAGGGTGATAACGCCGGTTACGTCCGTGGTGCGGAAGTAGAACTGCGGGCGGTAGTTGGAGTAGAACGGGTTGTGACGTCCGCCTTCGTCCTTGGAGAGGATGTAGACGTTAGCCTCGAAGTCGGTGTGCGGGGTGATGGAACCCGGCTTGACGACAACCTGGCCACGCTCGACATCGTCGCGCTTCAGACCGCGGAGCAGGAGGCCACAGTTCTCGCCGGCCCATGCTTCGTCGAGCTGCTTGTGGAACATCTC
The DNA here is from genome assembly GCF_056406615.1 of Arthrobacter sp. P1_B3. Lineage (NCBI taxonomy): Bacteria > Bacillati > Actinomycetota > Actinomycetes > Micrococcales > Micrococcaceae > Arthrobacter > Arthrobacter sp. P1_B3. The sequence continues at coordinate 73,842 of NZ_JBFTZV010000002.1, forward strand.
GATACCGGTAACCGTGGTCTTCTGGACCGGACGGATGCCGACGATCTCGACCTCGGAGTTGATGGCGAGGGTTCCACGCTCGGCKCGGCCCGTAACAACGGTGCCACGGCCGGTGATCGTGAAGACGTCTTCGATCGGCATCAGGAAGGGCTTGTCACGGTCACGTACGGGGTCCGGAACCGAGTTGTCGACAGCTTCCATGAGGTCTTCGATGGACTTGACCCACTCCGGGTCGCCTTCCAGAGCCTTCAGGCCCGAAACGCGGATGACCGGAGCTTCGTCGCCATCGAAGCCCTGCGAGCTGAGCAGCTCGCGAACTTCCATTTCGACGAGGTCGAGGAGTTCCTCGTCATCGACCATGTCAGCCTTGTTCAGCGCGACCAGCAGGTAGGGAACGCCAACCTGGCGGGCGAGCAGAACGTGCTCGCGGGTCTGAGCCATCGGGCCGTCAGTGGCGGCAACCACGAGGATTGCACCGTCCATCTGAGCAGCGCCGGTGATCATGTTCTTGATGTAGTCAGCGTGACCCGGAGCGTCTACGTGTGCGTAGTGGCGCTTCTCGGTCTGGTACTCAACGTGGGAGATGTTGATGGTAATGCCGCGCTGACGCTCTTCGGGAGCAGAGTCAATCGACGCGAAGTCACGCTTCTCGTTGAGAGTCGGGTACTTGTCGTACAGCACCTTGGAAATGGCGGCCGTCAGCGTCGTCTTACCGTGGTCAACGTGACCAATGGTACCGATGTTAACGTGCGGCTTAGTCCGCTCGAACTTTGCCTTTGCCACAGGTTCCTCCTAGAACGTTTTCAAATGACTTACCCTTCGGCCGCGCTTGTCGCGGCAGAAACTCCAGTAAGTCTACTTGGGGGGCTTTGGATTGGTGAAATTGCAGATTCAGGTACTAATGCTAGTGCCTAGAGCCTGTTCGTGCAGGCGGCCGGACTTCGGTCTGGACCGGAGCCCGGCCACTTGCACCAGATGAATCTCCGTTGGCGGAGACGCATCCGAGTTCTTGCTGCTGCGATGCGTCCTAGGGACTACTCGCCGCGGTTCTTCTGGATGATCTCGTCGGCAACTGCCTTCGGGACCTCGGCGTAGCTGTTGAACGTCATGGAGTACACAGCGCGGCCCTGGGTCTTCGAGCGCAGGTCACCGATGTAGCCGAACATGCCGGACAGCGGGACGTGTGCGCGAATAACCTTGACGCCCTGGGCATCTTCCATGGACTGCATCTGGCCACGGCGGGAGTTGAGGTCACCGATAACTTCACCCATGTATTCCTCAGGGGTGCGGACCTCGACATCCATCAGCGGTTCGAGCAGGACAGGGTTCGCCTTGCGTGCGGCTTCCTTGAAAGCCATACGGCCGGCGATCTTGAACGCCATTTCCGAGGAGTCAACATCGTGGTAAGCGCCGTCAATCAGCGTTGCCTTGATGCCGACAACCGGGTAGCCGGCCAGGACGCCGTCGTTCAGCGCATCCTGGATGCCGGCGTCAACCGACGGGATGTACTCGCGCGGAACGCGGCCACCGGTGACCTTGTTCTCGAACTCGTACAGCTCGCCTTCCGCAGTGTCCAGCGGCTCGATCGCGATCTGGATCTTTGCGAACTGGCCGGAACCACCGGTCTGCTTCTTGTGCGTGTAGTCGTGACGCTCTACAGCACGCTTGATGGTTTCGCGGTAAGCAACCTGCGGCTTGCCAACGTTCGCCTCAACCTTGAATTCGCGGCGCATGCGGTCCACCAGGATGTCCAGGTGGAGCTCGCCCATGCCGGCGATGATGGTCTGGCCGGTGTCTTCGTTGAGGGAGACCTGGAAGGTCGGGTCCTCAGCGGAGAGCTTCTGGATGGCCGTGGAGAGCTTCTCCTGGTCACCCTTCGTGTTCGGCTCGATCGCAACCGAGATCACGGGCTCCGGGAAGCTCATGGACTCGAGGACAATCTGGTTGGCCGGATCGCACAGGGTGTCACCGGTAGTGGTGTCCTTCAGGCCGATCGCTGCGTAGATGTGGCCGGCGGTAGCGCCCTCGACGGGCATTTCCTTGTTGGCGTGCATCTGGAACAGCTTGCCGATGCGCTCCTTCTTGCCCTTGGTGGAGTTGACCACCTGCGAGCCTGCTTCCACGTGACCGGAGTACACGCGGATGAAGGTGAGCTGGCCGAAGAAGGGGTGCGCGGCGATCTTGAAGGCCAGTGCGGAGAAGGGCTCTTCAGAGGAGGGCTTACGGGTAAGTTCCTTCTCTTCGTCGCGGGGATCGTGACCGATCATCGGCGGGACGTCGAGCGGGTTCGGCAGGTAGTCCACGACTGCGTCGAGCATCGGCTGGACGCCGCGGTTCTTGAATGCGGAACCACAGAAGACCGGGTACAGCTCAGAGTTGATCGTCATCTTGCGGATGCCGGCCTTGAGCTCATCGATGCTGATCTCTTCGCCTTCGAGGTACTTCTCCATGAGTTCTTCGGAGGCCTCGGCAACAGTCTCAACGAGAGTTGCGCGGTACTCTTCGGCCTTCGCCTGGAGGTCAGCCGGGATCTCGCGGATCTCGTACTTCGCACCCATGGTGACGTCACCCTTGGCGTCGCCGGGCCAGACCAGCGCGCGCATGTAGAGAAGGTCGACTACGCCGATGAAGTCGTTCTCGGCGCCGATCGGCAGCTGCATGACCAGCGGCTTGGCACCGAGKCGGCCGATGATGGTGTCGACGGTGAAGTAGAAGTCAGCGCCGAGCTTGTCCATCTTGTTGACGAAGCAGATGCGCGGAACGTTGTACTTGTCGGCCTGGCGCCAAACAGTCTCGGACTGCGGCTCCACGCCTTCCTTGCCGTCGAACACTGCGACTGCGCCGTCGAGGACGCGCAGGGAGCGCTCAACCTCGACCGTGAAGTCAACGTGGCCGGGGGTGTCGATGATGTTGATCTGGTTGTTTTCCCAGAAGCAGGTCACGGCGGCAGACGTGATGGTGATGCCGCGTTCCTTTTCCTGTTCCATCCAGTCAGTCGTCGAAGCGCCGTCGTGCGTTTCGCCGATCTTGTGGTTCACACCCGTGTAGAAGAGGATGCGCTCGGTAGTAGTGGTCTTGCCGGCATCGATGTGGGCCATGATGCCGATATTGCGGACCTTGCTAAGGTCGGTAAGCACGTCCTGTGCCACGGTGTCTCCCTTTCGGATGGACTGCACGTTCGCCGCCGGCTCAGTCGAGCCGGCGGCGTCCGGGAAGTATTACCAGCGGTAGTGTGCGAAGGCCTTGTTGGACTCGGCCATCTTGTGGGTGTCTTCGCGACGCTTCACAGCGGCACCGAGACCGTTCGAGGCATCCAGGATTTCGTTCTGGAGGCGCTCGGTCATGGTCTTTTCGCGGCGGGCCTTGGAGTAGCCAACCAGCCAGCGGAGGGCGAGGGCCGTGGAACGGCCCGGCTTGACCTCAACGGGAACCTGGTAGGTGGCGCCACCAACGCGGCGGGAGCGGACCTCAAGCGAAGGCTTGACGTTCTCCATGGCCTTCTTGAGGGCTGCAACGGGGTCGCCGCCGGACTTGGCGCGAGCACCCTCGAGTGCACCGTAAACGATGCGCTCTGCGGTGGACTTCTTGCCGTCAACCAGCACCTTGTTGATGAGCTGGGTGACCAGCGGGGAGCCGTAAACGGGATCTAGAACTAGCGGCCGCTTGGGGGCCGGACCCTTGCGAGGCATATTACTTCTTCTCCATCTTTGCGCCGTAGCGGCTGCGAGCCTGCTTACGGTTCTTGACACCCTGGGTATCGAGGGCGCCACGGACGATCTTGTAGCGGACACCCGGAAGGTCCTTCACGCGGCCGCCGCGGACGAGCACAATGGAGTGCTCCTGCAGGTTGTGGCCTACACCGGGGATGTATGCGGTGACTTCAATGCCGCCGTTGAGGCGCACGCGAGCAACCTTACGCAGAGCCGAGTTCGGCTTCTTCGGGGTCGTCGTGTAAACGCGGGTGCAAACACCGCGGCGCATCGGGCTGCCGTTAAGCGCGGGAGCCTTGGTCTTTTTGACCTTAGGCGTGCGGCCCTTGCGGACCAGCTGGTTAATCGTAGGCACTCTCGTGTTCTCCGTTTTATCCGGAGCGGCCGTTGGCGGCCGCTCTCTTGTCGCTGCGCCTCGCCGCCCGAGCTTTGAAGTTCTCTCCAGAGCAGCTGAGGCGAAGCCTTAATAGTCGGACCGCACGCCGGGGTCCAAGGACTTTCGACCTGATTTGCCCCTAGGCATGCGAAAATGTGGCATACGTTGCACAAGAACCCTGCAAACCGGAAACGTCGTCCTGGTTGAACCTTTCAGCTGCAACCGGCGCACTCATCCACTGCCACAATAACAATTAGTCTCAAGTCTAACACGGACGGCTCCCAGCCCTTAATCGGCGGGGTTTACCACTGGACAGGCCCCGCCCCCACCGAGGTGGGAACGGGGCCTGTCAGTCACTCAGTTCAGCGGAAGTCGCTGCCGAGATCGTAGTCATCCAGCGGGATGGCGTGGAACTCGGGAGCTCCGTCGCCGCCCAGCGTGTCGTAGGAGAAGTCACTGAATGCGCTGGGGCCGGTAAACAGGTTGGCCTTTGCTTCTTCAGTGGGTTCCACGGTGACCTCGGTGTAGCGCGGGAGACCCGTGCCGGCCGGGATGAGCTTACCGATGATGACGTTTTCCTTGAGGCCGAGCAGCGGATCGCTCTTGCCTTCCATGGCCGCCTGCGTCAGGACGCGGGTGGTTTCCTGGAAGGAAGCTGCGGACAGCCAGGACTCGGTCGCCAGGGACGCCTTGGTGATGCCCATGAGCTCGGGACGGCCGGAGGCCGGCGTCTTGYCCTCGGACACAACGCGGCGGTTGGCCTCTTCGAAGCGGCTGCGTTCGGCGAGCTCGCCGGGCAGCAGATCCGATTCGCCGGACTCGATGACCGTGACGCGGCGCAGCATCTGGCGGACGATAACCTCGACGTGCTTGTCGTGGATACCGATGCCCTGGCTGCGGTACACGCCCTGGACTTCGTCCACCAGGAACTTCTGCGCGGCACGGGGGCCCATGATGCGCAGCACCTGCTTGGGGTCGACCGGGCCGTTGATGAGCTTCTGGCCGACGCTGACGTGATCGCCGTCTTCGATGAGGAGACGTGAACGGCGCAGCACCGGGTAAGCGATCTCTTCGGATCCGTCATCCGGGGTGATGACCAGGCGCATCTGGCGCTCGGACTCTTCGATGGTGATGCGGCCGGCTGCTTCAGCAATCGGTGCGACACCCTTCGGAGTACGGGCTTCGAAGAGCTCCTGGATACGGGGCAGACCCTGGGTGATGTCGTCGCCGCCGCTGGCGGAAACAGCACCACCGGTGTGGAACGTACGCATGGTCAGCTGGGTGCCCGGCTCACCGATGGACTGCGCGGCAATGATGCCCACGGCCTCACCGATGTCGACGGTCTTGCCAGTGGCCAGCGAACGGCCGTAGCACAGGGCGCAGGTGCCGACGCTGGACTCACAGGTGAGTACGGAGCGGACCTTGACCTCGGTGATGCCGGCTGCGAACAGTTCGGCAATGACGACGTCGCCGCAGTCGGTGCCGGCCGCTGCCAGGACCTTGCCCTTGGAGTCGACGACGTCCACGGCCAGGGTGCGGGCGTAGGCGCTGTTCTCGACGTTCTCGTCCAGGACGAGGACGCCGTTGGCGTCGGCCACCGCGATGGCGGTCATCAGGCCGCGTTCGGTGCCGCAGTCCTCTTCGCGGACAATGACGTCCTGCGAAACGTCCACCAGACGACGGGTCAGGTAACCCGAGTTGGCGGTACGCAGGGCGGTGTCAGCCAGACCCTTACGGGCACCGTGCGTGGCGATGAAGTATTCCAGCACCGAGAGACCCTCACGGTAGGAGGACTTGATCGGACGCGGGATGATTTCACCCTTAGGGTTGGCCACCAGGCCACGGATACCCGCGATCTGACGGACCTGCATCCAGTTACCACGGGCGCCCGAGGACACCATGCGGTTGATCGTGTTCATCGGGGACAGGCTGTCACGCATCGCCTGGGCGATCTCGTTGGTTGCCTTGTTCCAGATCTCGATCAGTTCCTGGCGACGCTCGTCGTCGTCGATCAGGCCCTTGTCGTACTGGCCCTGGATCTTGGCGGCCATGGTCTCGTAACCGGCGAGGATTCGCGGCTTGTCCGTGGGCACCTCGATGTCGGAGATGGCAACGGTGACGCCGGACCGGGTGGCCCAGTAGAAACCGGCATCCTTCAGGTTGTCCAGCGTTGCCGCCGTGATCACCTTCGGGTAGCGCTCGGCGAGGTCGTTGACGATCCGGGACAGCTCGCCCTTGTCGGCAACATCCTCAACCCACGGGTAGTCCGCGGGCAGCGTCTGGTTGAAGATGACCTGGCCGAGGGAGGTCTCGACCAGTGCGGTCTGACCGGGCTCCCAGCCCTCCGGGGCTTCCCAGCCTGCGTAGGGCACGAAGCCCTCGAGGCGGATCTTGACCTTGGAGTTCAGGTGCAGCTCGTGGAGGTCGTAGGCCATGATGGCTTCCGCGACCGAGGAGAAGATCCGGCCTTCGCCAGCTGAACCGACACGCTTGGTGGTCAGGTGGTAAAGACCGATGATCATATCCTGCGACGGCAGGGTCACCGGGCGGCCGTCGGACGGCTTCAGGATGTTGTTCGAGGACAGCATCAGGATGCGGGCCTCGGCCTGGGCCTCGGGGCTCAGCGGCAGGTGAAYTGCCATCTGGTCGCCGTCGAAGTCGGCGTTGAACGCGCCACAAACCAGCGGGTGCAGCTGGATTGCCTTGCCTTCAACGAGCTGCGGCTCGAACGCCTGGATGCCGAGACGGTGCAGGGTAGGTGCACGGTTCAGCAGCACCGGGTGCTCGGTGATGATCTCTTCGAGGACGTCCCAGACCTGCGGACGGTAACGCTCCACCATGCGCTTGGCCGACTTGATGTTCTGGGCGTGGTTGAGGTCAACCAGGCGCTTCATCACGAACGGCTTGAAGAGCTCCAGGGCCATCTGCTTCGGCAGACCACACTGGTGCAGCTTCAGCTGCGGGCCGACGACGATGACCGAACGGCCGGAGTAGTCGACGCGCTTGCCAAGGAGGTTCTGGCGGAAACGGCCTTGCTTGCCCTTGAGCATGTCGCTCAGGGACTTCAGCGGACGGTTGCCCGGTCCGGTGACCGGACGGCCGCGGCGGCCGTTGTCGAAGAGGCTGTCAACAGCTTCCTGAAGCATGCGCTTCTCGTTGTTGACGATGATCTCCGGAGCACCGAGATCAAGCAGGCGCTTGAGGCGGTTGTTGCGGTTGATCACGCGGCGGTAGAGGTCGTTGAGGTCGGAGGTCGCGAAGCGGCCACCGTCCAGCTGGACCATCGGGCGCAGTTCCGGCGGGATCACCGGGACGGCGTCCAGCACCATGCCGAGCGGGCTGTTGTTGGTCGTCAGGAACGCGTTGACCACCTTGAGCCGCTTCAGGGCGCGGGTCTTGCGCTGGCCCTTGCCGTTGGCGATGATGTCGCGCAGCATGTCCGACTCGGCCTGCATGTCGAAGTTCTCAAGACGCTTCTTGATGGCCTCGGCACCCATGGAGCCTTCGAAGTACATGCCGTAACGGTCGCGCAGTTCGCGGTACAGGCCTTCGTCACCTTCGAGGTCAGCGACCTTGAGGTTCTTGAAACGGTCCCAGACCTGCTCGAGGCGCTCGATTTCGGCGTCGGCGCGCTTGCGGACGTTCGCCATCTGGCGGTCAGCGGAGTCGCGGGCCTTCTTCTTGTCGGCAGCCTTGGCGCCTTCGCCTTCGAGACGGGCGAGCTCGTTCTCAAGGTCGCGGGCGATCGTGGCGATGTCGGAGTCGCGGTTGTCGATCAGCTGCTTCTTCTCGATGTCGTGCTCAACCTGGAGGTTGGGCAGTTCTTCGTGGCGGCTGTCGGCGTCGACGCTCGTGATCATGTAGGCGGCGAAGTAGATGACCTTTTCGAGGTCCTTCGGTGCCAGGTCAAGGAGGTAGCCCAGGCGGGAGGGAACACCCTTGAAGTACCAGATGTGCGTAACGGGGGCGGCGAGCTCGATGTGGCCCATGCGCTCACGGCGGACCTTGGCGCGGGTGACCTCAACGCCACACCGCTCGCAGATGATGCCCTTGAAGCGCACGCGCTTGTACTTACCGCAGTAGCATTCCCAGTCGCGGGACGGGCCGAAGATCTTCTCGCAGAAGAGGCCGTCCTTCTCGGGCTTGAGCGTGCGGTAGTTGATGGTTTCCGGCTTCTTAACCTCGCCGTACGACCAGCCACGGATGTCTTCCGCGGTGGCGAGGCCGATCTGCATGAGGCCGAAGGAGGATTCGCTGGACATATGGTCCCTGTTCTCTCTTGTTCTCTAAATTCTGAAGTCTTGGGTTACGGGAAGAGGGAGGAGCCGGAGAAAAGCAGGTTGGGCCGGTGGGCCGCCTGCTTCTCTCCGGGCCCCTGCTAAACCTCTTCTACGGAACTGGGCTCTGCACGAGACAGATCGATGCCCAGTTCTTCCGCAGCCGTGAAGACTGCGTCATCAGAGTCACGCATTTCAATTGTGGTTCCGTCCGTGGAAAGCACTTCCACGTTCAGGCACAGCGACTGCATTTCCTTGATCAAGACCTTGAAGGACTCAGGAACGCCCGGCTCGGGGATGTTCTCGCCCTTGACGATGGCTTCGTAGACCTTCACACGACCGTGGATATCATCCGACTTGATCGTCAGCAGTTCCTGGAGCGTGTAAGCGGCGCCGTAAGCCTCGAGCGCCCACACTTCCATTTCACCGAAGCGCTGGCCACCGAACTGTGCCTTACCACCCAGCGGCTGCTGCGTGATCATGGAGTACGGGCCGGTGGAGCGGGCGTGGATCTTGTCGTCCACCAGGTGGTGGAGCTTCAGGATGTACATGTAGCCGACCGAGATCGGATCCGGGAACGGCTCGCCGGAGCGGCCGTCGAACAGACGGGTCTTGCCGGAGGAGTTGATCAGGCGGTCGCCGTCGCGGGTGACGTTGGTGGAATCGAGCAGGCCCGTGATTTCCTCTTCACGCGCACCGTCGAAGACCGGCGTCGCCACAGTGGTCTGGCCACTCTCGCGCGGCAGGTTCGGCAGCTGCTTGACCCACTCGGGCTCGCCCTCGATCTTCCAGCCGGTCTTGGCAACCCAGCCGAGGTGCGTTTCCAGCACCTGGCCGACGTTCATACGGCCCGGAACACCCAGCGGGTTCAGGACGATATCAACGGGGGTACCGTCGGCAAGGAAGGGCATGTCCTCAATCGGAAGGATCTTGGAGATAACACCCTTGTTGCCGTGACGGCCGGCGAGCTTGTCGCCGTCGGTGATCTTGCGCTTGGCAGCCACGTAAACGCGCACCAGCTGGTTAACGCCCGGGGGCAGCTCGTCGTCGTTGTCGCGGTCGAAGACGCGGACACCGATCACGGTGCCGGACTCGCCGTGCGGCACCTTCAGGGAGGTGTCGCGCACTTCGCGGGACTTCTCACCGAAAATGGCGCGCAGCAGGCGCTCTTCCGGGGTCAGTTCGGTCTCGCCCTTGGGGGTGACCTTGCCGACCAGGATGTCACCGGCTTCAACCTCGGCACCAATGTGGATGATGCCGCGCTCGTCCAGGCCTGCCAGGACTTCCTCAGACACGTTGGGGATGTCACGGGTGATTTCCTCGGCACCAAGCTTGGTGTCGCGGGCATCGATCTCGTGCTCCTCGATGTGGATGGAGGACAGGACGTCCTCGGCCACGATGCGCTGGGACAGGATGATGGCATCCTCGAAGTTGTGGCCTTCCCATGACATGAATGCCACGAGGAGGTTCTTACCGAGGGCGAGCTCGCCCTGGTCCGTTGCCGGGCCGTCAGCGATGATGCCGCCGACCTCCAGGCGCTGGCCTTCGTTCACCAGGACACGGTTGTTGTAGCAGTTGCCCTGGTTGGAGCGGGCGAACTTGTTGATGCGGTAGTTGGTTTCCGTACCGTCGTCGTTAAGCATGATGACGAGCTCAGCGGAGACCTCGGTGACCACACCGGCCTTCTTGGCGATGGTGACGTCACCGGCGTCGACAGCAGCGGCGCGCTCCATGCCGGTACCGACGAACGGTGCCTCGGAACGGACCAGCGGCACGGCCTGGCGCTGCATGTTGGCACCCATGAGTGCACGGTTGGCATCGTCATGCTCGAGGAACGGGATCAGGGCGGTAGCCACGGACACCATCTGGCGCGGGGAAACGTCCATGAACTCGACGTCGGCGGCGGGAACCAGCACGGGCTCGCCTCCACCACCGCGGGCACGGACCAGGACGGTCTCTTCCGCGAAACGCTTGTTCTCGTCGAGCGGGGCGTTGGCCTGAGCGATCAGGACCTCGGCCTCGTCGTCGGCCGTGAGGTACTTGACCTCATCGGAGACGACACCCTCGGCGACCAGGCGGTACGGGGTCTCGATGAAACCGAACGGGTTGATGCGTCCGTAGGAAGCCAGCGAACCGATCAGACCAATGTTCGGGCCTTCAGGAGTTTCGATGGGGCACATACGTCCGTAGTGGGACGGGTGCACGTCACGAACTTCCATGCCGGCACGGTCACGGGACAGACCACCCGGACCAAGCGCGGACAGGCGGCGCTTGTGGGTCAGACCCGAGAGCGGGTTGTTCTGGTCCATGAACTGGGACAGCTGGGAAGTTCCGAAGAACTCCTTGATGGCTGCCACGACGGGACGGATGTTGATCAGGGTCTGCGGCGTGATGGCCTCGACGTCCTGGGTCGTCATGCGTTCGCGGACAACGCGCTCCATACGGGACAGGCCGGTGCGGACCTGGTTCTCGATGAGCTCGCCGACGGCGCGGATGCGCCGGTTGCCGAAGTGGTCGATGTCATCGATCTCGACGCGCAGCTCGTGGTCCTGGCCGTCGCGCTTGCCCGTGAGGGTCTTCTCGCCGGCGTGCAGTGCAACCAGGAACTTGATCATGGCCACGATGTCTTCAACGTGCAGGACCGAAGCTTCCTTGTCGCCAAGGGAGCGGTCGATGCCAAGCTTGCGGTTGATCTTGTAACGGCCAACCTTGGCCAGATCGTAGCGCTTGGAGTTGAAGTACAGGTTGTCCAGCAGGGACTGGGCAGCCTCAACCGTGGGCGGCTCGCCCGGTCGCAGCTTCCGGTAGATGTCCAGCAACGCGTCTTCGCGGGTCTCGGTGGCGTCCTTCTCCAGCGTGGCGCGCATGGAGTCGTACTGGCCGAATTCCTCGAGGATCTGGCCTTCGGTCCAGCCGAGGGCCTTCAGCAGCACGGTGACGGACTGCTTGCGCTTACGGTCAAGACGGACGCCGACCTGGTCGCGCTTGTCGATTTCGAGTTCGAACCAGGCGCCGCGGGACGGGATGATCTTCGCGGTGAAGATGTCCTTGTCGCTGGTCTTGTCGGCGGTGCGCTCAAAGTAGGCGCCCGGCGAGCGGACCAGCTGGGAGACGACGACACGCTCGGTGCCGTTGACGACGAAGGTGCCCTTCTCGGTCATCAGCGGGAAGTCACCCATGAACACGGTCTGCTGCTTGATTTCGCCCGTGTTGTTGTTCATGAACTCGGCCTTGACGTACAGCGGAGCGGAGTACGTTGCGTCCCGGTCCTTGCACTCGGCCATGGTGTATTTGGGGTCAGCGAACTCCGGCTCGGAGAAGCTCAGGGACATGGTGCCCTGGAAGTCTTCGATCGGGGAGATCTCTTCGAAGATGTCGGACAGACCCGAGGAGGTGGCGACGCTGAGGTCGCCTTCTTCGACGGCCTTCGCAACGCGCGCCTGCCAGCGTTCGTTTCCGACCAGCCAGTCAAAGCTGTCGGTTTGCAGGGCGAGCAGATTCGGAACATCAAGAGGTTCGTGAATCTTTGCGAATGAGAGCCGGCGGGTTGCACCGTCGGTGCTGTCGGCATTGATAGCGGTAGCGTTGTTTACATTAGAGGTGCTCGAGGCGACCAAGAGGGATCCTTCCACAGACCTTCAGGCGTTGTCAGATCTCCCCCGTTATGCACTCTGCAGAATGACTCCGCAGCGCTACCAGTCCGGTTCCGCTATATGACCCGGGACCCGCGCTGTCCATGCTGGTGCACGTTGTAGACGGCACATTGATGGAACAGCTGTCAGGCTAAGCCCACCGCTATATGAAGGCTGAAGGTAAACAGGGAAGACGCAAATATCTACGATACGGCAAAGCAACCTACTTGTCTACCCCACTTCCGGCGGGATTGCAAGCACGAAGTTCTGCCGGGGTTTTTCTGGAGTTCTGCCGGAGTTCTGCTGGACTACTGGCGAAGTCCCGCCGGACGGCGCCCGAGACAGTGGGCGGAACCTGACCGAGACCGTGACCGGGGCCGCCGAATGGATAGGTGACGGGGCTCACGATAACGTAGACATAAGTCGAAAGTAGATCGGAAGAAAACACCATGAGCAATCCCGCGGACAACAACGATGTTGTCATCCTCGCAGCCGCCCGTACCCCCCAGGGGCGCCTGAACGGACAGCTGGCCAGCTTCACCGCCGTCGAACTCGGCACGCACGCCATCCGGGCGGCCCTTGCCGGCAGCGGCGTCAAAGCCGACCAGGTGGACAGCGTAATCATGGGCCAGGTCCTGCAGGCCGGAGCGGGCCAGAACCCGGCGCGCCAGAGCGCCATCGGCGCCGGCATCGGCTGGAACGTTCCCACGGTGACCATCAACAAGGTCTGCCTCTCCGGCCTCACCGCGGTGATCGACGCCGCCCGGATGATCCGCAGCGGCGACGCCACGGTGGTGGTCGCCGGCGGCCAGGAGTCCATGACCCGCGCACCGCACGTGCTGCCCGGTTCCCGGCAGGGCTGGGCGTACGGCACGGTCCAGGCCCTCGACGTGGCCGCGCACGACGGCCTGACCGATGCCTTCGACGGGCAGTCCATGGGACTCTCGACCGAGAGCAAGAACCTGACCCTCGGCATCGACCGGGCCTCCCAGGACGAGGTGGCGGCCCAGTCGCACCAGCGTGCCGCCCGGGCTGCCAAGGACGGCGTCTTCGACGGCGAGATCGCCCCAATGAGCGTCAAGCAGCGCAAGGGCGATCCGATCGCCGTCACCTCCGACGAGGGCATCCGGCCGGACACGACAGTCGAATCGCTGGCCGGTTTGCGAGCCGCGTTCGTCACGGACGGAACCATCACCGCGGGCAACTCCTCTCCCCTGTCCGACGGCGCCGCCGCCCTGGTGCTGGCCAGCCGGCAGTTCGCCGAGGACAACGGCCTCGAGTACCTGGCGGTGGTCGGCAAGCCGGGCCAGGTCGCCGGGCCGGACAACTCGCTGCACTCCCAGCCGTCGAACGCCATCAAGAACGCCCTGGACAAAGCCGGCTGGTCCGCCGCGGACCTGGACTTCATCGAAATCAACGAGGCTTTCGGCTCCGTCGCGGTGCAGTCCCTGAAGGACCTCAACTATCCGCTGGAGCAGTGCAACATCCATGGCGGGGCCATCGCCCTGGGCCACCCGATCGGGGCCTCGGGCGCCCGCCTGGCCCTGCACGCGGCCCACGAACTCAAACGCCGGGGCACCGGCAAGGCGGCCGTGTCCCTGTGCGGCGGCGGCGGCCAGGGCGAGGCGCTGCTGCTGTACCGCGACTGAACCGGCACCCGGCGAACCGGGAAACCGCGGAACCGGGGAAACCGGGGACACCGGGGGGACCGCGCGACACAGGGAACGAGGAACTGCCACGAGGAGCCAGGGAAAGGTTTGACGGGGATGACGGAGCAGGGAGCAACCAGCGGCGGCCGCGAGAGATTCCTGGCCGACGCCGCGGCCCGCGGCCTGGACGTCGAGATCGTGGAACGCCTCGCCGCCCGCAGCCTGGAGGAGGCGGCCGGAATCCTCGGGATCCGGCCCGCGGACATCGTGAAGTCGCTCGTGGTCAAGCACAAGGACGGCAGTTTCCTGTTCGCCCTGGTCCCGGGCGACCGTCAGATCTCCTGGCCCAAGCTGCGGGCGCTGCTGGGCGTCAACAAGCTCTCGCTGCCCGCGGCGGATACCGCCTTCGAGGCCACCGGGTACGAGCGCGGGACCATCACGCCGCTCGGCAGCACCCGCCCCTGGCCTGTCTACGCCGACCAGACCATCACGGGCCGGCGGATCTCCATGGGCGCGGGGGAACATGGCTACAGCGCGTTCGTGGACGCGGACGCCCTGACGGCGGCCCTGGGCGCTGTCGTCGCCGACATCACCGAACCAAACTAGCCCGCCCGGGTTAAAAGCAACGCGGGCTCACTCCCGGGCCCATCCCGACGGCCGGGATGGGCCCGAAGTGACCCCGCGTTTGTTGTTGCCCGCGTTGTTGTTGGAGTTGGGTTAGGCGGTGACCGTCAGTGGCGTCCCGTTGACGGTGAGCCGCCAGTTGGCCTGGCTGAACACGGCGACGTCCAGGGTTCCGCGGTCCACGACATAGTCGATGATGCGCTGCCGGATCTCCTGCTGGCTGTTCGAGAGCACCGGCGCGCTCTTCACGGCCGGGAAGTTGCCTCCGCCGCTCTGCCGGTAGTTGTTGATGGCCAAAGCGAATTCCTGCTCGGGCGCCAGCGGCCGGCCGCCGTAGCTGAGCTTGGCGATCCGGTCCCCCGCCGGCCGGGCGAGGTCGATCTCATAGTTCAGCGGCGCGTCGAGTCCGTAGACGACGTCGTAGTTGTAGTCGGGCGTGCCGTTCGGGGCCGTGGCCGTCACAGCGTTGGTGACGTCCTGGGCCCTGGCCGTCGTGGCGGTCACCGGCTTGAAGTACTGGGCGGACCACTCCAGGTAGGCCTTGACCTGCGCGCCGGTGACCTTGATGGCGAGCAGGGTGTTGTCGAAGATGTACAGTCCTGCGACATCGCGGATGGTCAGCGGTCCGGCCTTGACGTCCACAGCACGGGAGAACGCCGCCGCGATGGACAATACGGGCAGCCCTGCCGCGGGAGTGTTGGCCAGCTCGGCCTTGACGGTGCTGGCCTGGATGTAATTGATGGCGTCGATCGCGGCGGAGTCCTCCCAGCAGGCGGTGGCCGTGCTGAGCGGCGCCGTGGAAGTTCCGATGACCTCGTTGACGTAGTTCACCGTGGCCTCGTGCCCGGCCTGAACGGCCCGGACGACGGCGGGATCGGGGTCGACGGTCTTGGCGTCCAAAAGGAGCGAATGCGCCGCGGTGACGGTCCACTGCCCCTTTTCCTTGACGAGTTCGAGGTCCATGACGGAGACGCGCATGCCCCACTTGAGCGGCTCGGTCAGGAGCACCTGCTTGCCCGTGGCCTTGTTCGTGACGAAGCGCTCGGGGATCTCCAGGTGGGCGTGCCCKACCAGGATGGCGTCGATGCCCGGGACTTCCTCTGCCAGCTGGGTGGACGCGTTCTCGGGGAAGGGCAGGGCGTCACCGTAGGAGGACCCGGGAGTCGCCCCCGAATGGCTCGTGACGATTACGACGTCGGCCCCGGCCGCTTTCACCTGCGGGATGACGGTTCTGGCCTCTTCTACGATGCCGTTGAAATCGAGCTTGCCTTGGACGTTGTCCCGGTCCCAGAGTGCGCAGCCCGGAGTCACCAGGCCGACCAGGCCGACCGTCAGCCAGCCGTTGTCCGTCTTGATCCGCTTCAGGACGTAGGGGGTGAAGGCGCGCCCGCCCGACACGGCGTCGTGCACGTTGGCGCCCAACAGCGGGAAGTCCAGTTGCCGCTCCCAGGTGCGCAGGAGCCCAATGCCGTAGTTGAACTCGTGGTTGCCCAGCCCCACGGCGTCGTAGCCGATCGCGTTCATGGCCAGCGCCATGGGGTGTTTCACGGTTGCCGAGATGGGGTTGATCTTGGCGAAGTAGTAGGCCAGGGGCGTGCCCTGGATGGTGTCCCCGGCGTCGATGGTCAGGGTGCTGGCCGCGCCGCGCTCGGCCCGCATGGCGTTGATCAGGGTCGCGGCCTGGGCAATCCCGATCTTGTTCCCGCCGGCGTCGGCATAGGGGACGTTCTTGAAGTAGTCCCAGTTGAAGACGTTGTTGTGCAGATCCGTGGTGCCGAGCACCGTCAGGGTGAACTGTTTCTTGGCAGTTGCCCTGCCACTGGCTTCGCCGGGGATGGCCTGCGCCGCCGGGGCTCCGGCCAGCGCGGCGGCGGCCGCGCCGCCGCCCACGAGGGCTGCCGCAAGCATGGCGCGGCGGGAGGGGGAAGTGTTTGGGTCCGTCATTGTGGGTGAACTCCTGAACGTTGGGGGCCGGTGGGCACAAATCCAAAGTCTAGGGTCGCGCCATCAAGTGCGACAGGGGTATCAGAAAAACTTTTTTGCCGAATCCTTGGGTACCGTTCACCGGCGCCGGCTTCCGGTCCGGGGGTTTCGGGTTTCCGGTCCCGGGAACGCAGGAAACCCCGCCCACCTGAGTGGACGGGGTTTCCTTCGAGCAGTGCGGATCGCGATGGATCCGGACGGCGAGAGTTACTTGAGGGTAACGCGGGCGCCAGCTTCTTCGAGCTGAGCCTTTGCCTTCTCGGCAGCTTCCTTGGTGGCGCCTTCGAGAACAGCCTTGGGTGCGCTGTCAACCAGGTCCTTGGCTTCCTTGAGGCCCAGGGAGGTGATGGCGCGAACTTCCTTGATCACTGCGATCTTCTTGTCGCCAGCAGCTTCGAGGATGACGTCGAAGTCAGTCTTCTCTTCAGCTTCTTCTGCAGCAGCGGCGGGGCCGGCAACGGCAACAGCAGCAGCAGTTACTTCGAAGGTCTCTTCGAAGAGCTTGACGAACTCGGAGAGCTCGATGATGGTCAGTTCCTTGAAAGCTTCAATGAGCTCTTCGTTGGTGAGCTTCGCCATGGTGTGGCGTCCTTCCTATAGTGGTGCGCGGCGGCCCTGAGGCTCGCTGTCGCACCGGAGTCTTATGGAGAAGAGGACTAGTTCTCTTCGGGGGCTGCGGCTTCGGCCGGTGCTTCGGCCTCGGCTGCTGCATCTGCTGCGGGAGCTTCTTCAGCGGCGGGTGCTTCGGCTGCTGCCGGGGCACCGTTCTCTTCTTCAAGCTTGAGGCGCAGTGCGTCGATGATGCGTACAGCAGCGGCAGCAGGAGCCTTGAGGATACCTGCAACCTTAGCGAGCTGCAGCTCACGGGACTCGAGTGCTGCCAGGGCAGCAACTTCGCTGGCGTTCAGTGCCTTGCCTTCGAAGTAACCGGTCTTGATGACCAGCTGCTTGTTAGCCTTGGCAAAATCCGTCAGGCTCTTGGCAGCGGCAACTGCGTCACCCTTGATGAACGCGATTGCAGTGGGGCCGGCGAGCTGACCGTCGAATGCTTCGACACCAGCTTCCTTGGCTGCAATAGCGGTCAGGGTGTTCTTGACGACCGAGAACTTGGTTTCCTGGCCGAGAGAAACACGCAGCTGCTTGAGCTGTGCAACGGTGAGCCCACGGTATTCGGTCAGGACAGCGGCGTTCGATTCCTTGAAATCGTTAGTGATCTCAGCTACTGCTGAAACCTTGCTAGGCGTTGCCATAACCCTCCTTCCGGGGATAGTGCCGGTGTGTCCGGGTCCCCGCTCAAAAAGAGCTAAAACTAAAAAACGCCCCGCGCAGATGCACGGGGCTTGTCTCGACGCGGTCCATGACCGCGGAGCTTTGCTTCGTTCACCTGCGCCGGCCGCCCTATGTTCAGGGTCCTTCGTCCGGAAATCCACTGCGCTCTCCCGGCGCGACTGCAGAAGTGAGTCTTGCTTGGGAGAGTGGATTTCCAACAACCGACGGTCTTTGGTCCTTCAAGCTTACGGGACGCGGCGCGCCTGTTCCAAATCGGGCCTAGCGGGCAGGGTTAGGCGAACAGCCCTCAGCTGACGGCCGGGCCGAAGTTGGGGAGTTCTTTCTGCCAGAGACCCGTCACGCCCGCTGTGGTGAATCCGAGCTGCTGGTTGACCTTCAGGAGGTAGCGGTTCTCAGGGGCGTTCCAGGTGTACAGGACGCGGGCGTCCGGGAACTGTTCGCTCAGCCGTTCCATGTTGGCGACCTTGATCAGCAGCCCGAGTTTGTTGCCGCGGTGTTCCTGCAGCACCACGGTGTCGTCCTGGAAGACGACGTCCGGGCGCAGGGCAAGGACACTGATGGTGGTCAGGCCCGCGAGCGTTCCGCTGGCGATGTGCTCGACGGCGGTGACCACCGTGCGCCGGCCCTGGGCAATGGTGACCTCCTCCGCCTCCCGGAGGATGCCGCCGTCGAACACCATTTCCTGGGCATCCGGTCCCGGCACTTCGTCCTCGCCTGCCTGGTTCTCCAGGGCGGCGACGGCCTCCAGCCACCGGTCAGGGCACCGGTCCGTCCAGTGGTGCAGACGGTAGCGGCCGGCATTGGCTTCCTCGGCCTCGGCCTCAAGTTCGGCGACGAGTTTGGTGTCCAGCGGCAGTGCGCAGGAACTGAACTGTTCGATGTGCTGGAGCGTGTAGCCGGCGTGGCGGGCAAATTCCACGTCACGGCTTCCCATCGGAACAAACCCGACGCCGCTGCCGGGCACGAGCTGTTCGGCATCCGGGTCCGTCAGGGTTGATCCCGGATGGTTGGTGTCGATCAGGATGGTGTGGCGGCCCTCGTCCCGGGCGAAGTGCTCCGCGGCCTCCAGCAGATGCCTGCCCACGCCCTGGCGCCGGAATTCCGGAAGGATGTCGAGCGTGAATTCGGCGAGGTCGAGGTTGTCCACGAGCGGCAGGGCAATGTCTGCCGTCCCGACAATCACGCCGTCGATCTTGGCCACCAGGATCACCTGGCGTTCGTAGGGGTCCGCCATCTCAAGTAGCTTCTCCTGCGGCGCGTAGGCAAGGTCGTCCGTGCCCCAGGTCTGCATCCGGACCCGCCGCCCCACTTCGATGGCGGCGAGGAAATCGGCGGCATCGGGCGCGTCAAGGGAATCGGGGATCCACACCTGCTCAATCCGTACATCGTTTGCCATAGAGGGCATCATTTCAGCCGTTGTGCCACCCACCGTCGGTACGGCCCGGCTCAAACCGGGCTTTCAACCGCCAGCATATGCTGGTTTGAGCCGCTGTTCCATTGGTGACGCCGGGCAGTTTCCGCCCCGTCCGGCGCCCTGGCGCCGCAGGCGCCTGTTCACACGGTCGCCAGTTCACAGGGCCGTCAGTTCACGGTGCCGTCGCTCACGGTGCCGTCAGTTCACAGTGCCGTCACTCACGGTGCCGTCACCGGCCGCGGTCCGCTGCCACTCGCCGTCGTAGCCCGCCGGCTTGAAGCCCAGCGCGATGTTGATGCTGAGCATGTGAACGTTTTCGGCGGCGTTATAGGTCAGGACGCGCCGCACAGCCGGGTGAGCCTCCTGCAGCAGGCGCAGGTTGAGGATCTTGATAAGCATGCCGAGCCGGTGGCCGCGGTGGCCCGCCGCGACGAGGGTGTCGTCCTGGCTGGCCAACCATGGTTTGTCGGCTGTTGTCTGGAGGACGGTATAGGCGGCAAGTTCACCGGTGGCCAGGTGCCGTGCCGCGACCACCAGGGCGGACAGGCCGGCCCGACGCCAGGTGTCCTCGACGTGGCGGACCCGGGCGACGTCCCAGATCTCCGGCTCATAGCTCAGGGCACCAGCGGGGGCATCGGTGCTCATGCGCGACATCAGCACCGCGAGCTGGGCGGCAAGGTCCTCCGGGCATGAATCGGTCCAGTGCAGCAGTTCGTACTCCCCCGCCCTGGCCAGGGCGTCCCGTTCCAGGCTGTCGAGGTCCGCAACCGGCGGGATGTCGAGCGAACTAAACCGTTCGACCTGCTCCAGCCGGTAGCCGGCCAGACCGGCGAAGCGGACGCCGCGCGCGCYGGCTGGCAGCGCTCCGGTTCCCGTGGCGGGCTTGATGAGAAACGGGGCGTAGACGTCGAAGCCGGCCGGGTGCTCAGTGAAGGTCTGCAGTATGGTCCGCCCGTCGGCGGCGGCCAGCGCCTCGGCGTGCTCCAGCAGGGCCCGGCCGATCCCTGCGCCGGTGAAGGAATCCAAGACGCTTACGTGCAGGAGCGCACTGCCCAGATTCTCCTGCAATTCGCAGCGGACCCAGGATCTGGCCGCCATGCGCCCCTCGACACGGACGAAGAAGAGCCGCGTGCGGGTGTAGGCCGTGTCCCGCCAATACTGAAGGCGCGCCGCCGCGGACGAAGCCCGGTCAAGGTTGCCCCAGGTCTGCAGCTCGAGTTCGTCGCAGAGTTCCATGAATTCCAGGAACTCTGCTGCGTCAGCATCAAGGCTGGCGGGCAGGGAGAGTTGCTCGATGAGGTACGACGGCGTAGTCACCGGCACAGCCTAACCGGCAAGTCCGGCGGCTCCAAGGCTTCGGGACTTTGGGGCTTTGGGGCTTTGGGGCTTCGAGACGCCGCTGATGTCAGGGCGCCCGCTATTCAGGCGCCAAGAATGTCAGGCGCAGAGACGACGAAAAGGCCGCCCCGCGGTTGCGGGACGGCCTTTCGCTGGAAACCGGTGACGCCGGTGTTGCTGGCAGCTCCGAGGATCCGTGGATCCGGTGAGGACTAGACCTCGGTCAGGACCTTGGTGACGTTGGGGTCAACCGAGATGCCCGGGCCAAACGTGGTGGCGACGGTGGCCTTCTGGATGTAACGGCCCTTGGAAGCGGACGGCTTGAGGCGAAGGACCTCTTCCAGTGCTGCCGCGTAGTTCTCGGCCAGCTTGATGGCGTCGAACGAAACCTTGCCGATGATGAAGTGCAGGTTCGAGTGCTTGTCGACGCGGAAGTCGATCTTGCCGCCCTTGATGTCGTTGACAGCCTTCGCGACGTCAGCGGTCACGGTGCCGGTCTTCGGGTTCGGCATCAGGTTACGCGGACCCAGGACCTTACCGAGGCGGCCAACCTTGCCCATGAGGTCAGGGGTGGCAACGGCGGCGTCGAAGTCGGTCCAGCCGCCGGCGATCTTTTCGATCAGGTCATCGCAACCAACGAAGTCGGCGCCGGCTGCGATTGCAGCCTCAGCCTTGTCGCCCGTTGCGAAGACGAGGACGCGGGCGACCTTACCGGTGCCGTGGGGCAGGTTGACGGTGCCGCGGACCATCTGGTCAGCCTTGCGAGGGTCAACGCCCAGGCGGAAAGCGACCTCAACGGTGGCGTCGAACTTGGACGGGTTGGTGTCCTTGGCGAGCGTCACTGCCTCGAACGGCGCGTAGAACTTCTCCGCGTCGATCTTGGCCGCGGCTGCCTCATATGCTTTGCTGCGCTTTGCCATGCTGCTTAT
Organism: Arthrobacter sp. P1_B3; assembly: GCF_056406615.1. Lineage (NCBI taxonomy): Bacteria > Bacillati > Actinomycetota > Actinomycetes > Micrococcales > Micrococcaceae > Arthrobacter > Arthrobacter sp. P1_B3. Next base: position 95,064 of record NZ_JBFTZV010000002.1, read on the forward strand.
TTCTCCTTGTGCAGTTGTGGTCTGCGGACCGCGCTGGGCCCTGCCACAGTCGGGATTCCGAACGGTTTGTCCGTGCCGGGTTCCCAACATCTCAATGTTTAGGTGGTGCCGGTTGCCCGGCGGGGAAGGCTATTAGCCTTCGACGGTGATACCCATGGAGCGGGCGGTGCCGGCGATGATCTTCGCTGCGCCTTCGAGGCTCGTGGCGTTGAGGTCTTCCATCTTGGTGGTGGCGATCTCGTTGACCTGGGCCTGGGTCAGCTTGGCAACCTTGACGGTGTGCGGGGTAGCCGAACCCTTGGCGACGCCTGCAGCCTTTTTGATGAGCTCTGCAGCCGGCGGGGTCTTGGTGATGAACGTGAAGGAACGGTCTTCGTAGACCGTGATCTCCACGGGGATAACGTTGCCGCGCTGGGCTTCCGTCGCAGCGTTGTACGCCTTGCAGAATTCCATGATGTTGACACCGTGCTGGCCGAGCGCAGGACCGATCGGCGGGGCCGGGTTAGCGGCACCTGCCTGAATCTGCAGCTTGATGAGGCCGGTGACCTTCTTCTTGGGAGCCAATGTAGGTCCTTCTCTCAAATACGTCCTGGGGCACAGGAGCGTGCCTCAGGTTGGTGGCCGCCATGGCAAGGCGGCCTGCCGCTCCGTGGCTGCTAAGCGGGCAGCCCGGGGCGAATTCTTAGGGAAAAGCTAGATCTTGCTGACCTGGTTGAACGCCAGGGTGACCGGAGTCTCGCGTTCGAAGATGGACACCAGCACCACGAGGGTCTGGGAATCGATCTTGATCTCGGAGATCGTGGCGGGGAGGGTCTCGAACGGGCCCTCCTTGACGATGACCGACTCGCCAACCTCGAAGTCGACGTCGACCTGCGCGGCGGCGTGCTTGACCGGCTTGCCCTTCTCGGCCTGCTCCTCTTCGAAGACCGGCGCGAGCATGGAGAAGACCTCATCGAGGCGCAGCGGGACCGGGTTGTGGGCATTGCCCACGAAGCCGGTGACGCCGGGGGTGTGGCGGACGGCGCCCCAGGAAGCGTCCGTCAGGTCCATGCGGACCAGGACGTAACCGGGGATGCGGACGCGGTTGATGACCTTGCGCTGAGCGTTCTTGATCTCAACGACTTCCTCCATCGGAACCTGGATTTCGAAGATGTAATCTTCCATGTCCAGGGTCTGGATGCGGGTCTCAAGGTTGGCCTTGACGCGGTTCTCGTAGCCTGCGTAGGAGTGGATGACGTACCAGTCACCTTCCTGGCGGCGCAGCTTGGCCTTGAACTCGTCGGCGGGGTCGACGTCGGCCTTGGCGGCCGCGGCTGCCAGCGCGTCGGCGTCTTCAGCGTCGGATTCTTCAGCGTCGGATTCTTCGGCGTCGACGGCTTCGGCAACTGCTGCCTCTGCGTCTTCTTCCAAGGCTACTTCTTCTGTGGCTTCGGCCTCGTCAGTGACGTCGGATTCGGGCGCAGCAGACACAGCCTCGGACTCTTCCGCAGCTTCCACCGCGGCGCCCTGGCTCTTATCCAGCTCAGTCTCAGTTACCTCGAGCTCCTGCTCAGACACTTGGTCTCCTGCTTCCTCATTGCCTAACATGCCTATTTAAATGACTCAATTCCGCACACCCCGCGGAATCTCCGGTTTCCCGGGGCATCCACGCAGTCTGCGGACCGGTCGCCTTAGTTGTCCGTGGGGCCGCTGCCGCCGAAGACCCAGCTGACCGCGGTCCCGAAGGCCAAGTCCAGCAGGGTGACGATCACCATCATGATGGACACGAACACCAGCACCACGAGCGTGTAATTGATCAGTTCTTTACGGGTCGGTGCGACGACCTTCTTCAGTTCGCCAATGACCTGGCGGATGAAGATCGCGATGCGAGCGAAGAAGCCGGGCTTGGCGGCATTCTTGGCGGGGCGGCCTTTGGAGCTGCTGGCAGCTGTTTCGGTCACCTGGTCCTCACTCATCCTCGCAATGATCGGATACCCGGCTCTGAACTGAACCATGGTTGCTGCGCTTGTTCCGGATGACCCGGAACAGCATGCGCAGGGCAGACAGGACTCGAACCTGCAACCTGCGGTTTTGGAGACCGCTGCGCTACCAATTGCGCCACTACCCTTCGGGGAGAAAATCCGCTCCGGCCGACGCAACCCCAGGCTTCCCTGAGGCGCAGGCCATCATCGTGTTTTCAACACCGGAGAACCAGTCTACGCAACAACTGCGCCTACGTCGAACCGGCCCTCTTCCGGACCCCTGCGTGCCTTCGCAAATCAACTGACAGCCGTCAGTCATATTCGCGTTCAGGCACCCCGGGGGATCCGCTGAACAGCATAGAGTAGATTTCGTCGAATCCCACATCCAGCCTTCCAGCTGCCAGCGAAGAACGGACCCGCCCATGTCTGCTGCCCGCATTTCCCAGCGCATTTCCGCCATAGCCGAATCCGCCACTCTGGCCGTCGATGCCAAGGCGAAGGCGCTGAAGGCAGCCGGCCGCCCGGTCATCGGCTTCGGTGCCGGGGAACCCGATTTCCCGACGCCCGGCTACATTGTGCAGGCCGCCATCGAGGCCGCCAGCCAGCCGAAGTACCACCGCTACTCCCCCGCCGGCGGGCTGCCCGAGCTGAAGCAGGCCATCGCGGACAAGACCTTCCGGGATTCCGGCTACAAGGCCGAGGCATCCCAGGTGCTGGTGACCAACGGCGGCAAACAGGCCGTCTACAACACCTTCGCCACCCTCCTGGACCCGGGCGACGAGGTCATTGTTCCCACCCCGTTCTGGACCACCTACCCCGAGGCCATCCGGCTGGGCGGCGGCGTGCCGGTGGAGGTCTTCGCGGGCCCGGAGCAGGGCTACCTGGTCACCGTGGACCAGCTGGAAGCGGCCCTCACGGAGCGCACCAAGATCCTCCTCTTCGTCTCCCCCTCGAACCCCACCGGTGCCGTGTACTCGCCCGAGCAGGTCAAGGAGATCGGCCAGTGGGCAGCGTCCAAGGGCCTGTGGGTTGTCACCGACGAGATCTACGAACACCTGACCTACGACGGCGTGCCCTTCACCTCGATCGCCACCGCAGTTCCCGAGCTCGGCGACAAGGTGGTCATCCTCAACGGTGTCGCCAAGACCTATGCCATGACCGGCTGGCGCGTGGGCTGGATGATCGGGCCGGCGGACGTCATCAAGGCCGCCACCAACCTGCAGTCCCACGCGACGTCGAACGTCTCCAACATCCCCCAGGTCGCCGCCCTCGCGGCCGTCTCCGGGCCGTTGACCGCCGTCGATGAGATGAAGGTGGCATTCGACCGCCGCCGCAAGGCAATCGTCGCGGGCCTGAACGCGATTGAGGGCGTTGACTGCCCGACGCCGAAGGGCGCCTTCTACGTGTACGCGGACGTCCGCGCGCTGCTGGGCAAGGAGTTCCCGTCAGCAAACGGTCCGGTGCGGCCGGCCACCTCTGCCGAACTCGCGGCGCTGATCCTGGACGAGGTCGAGGTCGCTGTGGTTCCCGGCGAGGCGTTCGGCCCGTCCGGCTACCTGCGCCTGTCCTATGCGCTGGGCGACGACGACCTGGCCACGGGCGTCGCCCGCCTGCAGGACTTCCTCGGCAAAGCGAAGTAGCACCCCCCAACCCCCGATGCGCTATCACTTAGGGTCCTTATTCCAGTGCGATAAGGACCCTAAGTGATAGCGCATCCTTGGCTAGAGGAGGCGGCGTTCGGCGGCCCAGCGGGTCAGCTCGTGGCGGCTGGAGAGCTGGAGCTTGCGCAGCACGGCCGAGACGTGGGTTTCAACGGTCTTGATCGAGATGAACAGTTCCTTCGCCACCTCCTTGTAGCTGTAGCCGCGGGCGATCAGGCGCATCACTTCGAGCTCCCGCGCCGATAGCTTGTCCAGCTCGTCGTCGGCGATGTCCGCGGGGGCCGTTCCGAACGCGTCCAGGACGAAGCCCGCCAGCCGCGGCGAGAAGACGGCGTCGCCGCCGGCCACGCGGCGGACGGCACCGCTGATCTCCGCGCCGGAAATTGTCTTCGTGACGTAGCCGCGCGCGCCCGCCCGGATCACGGACACGACATCTTCCGCCGCGTCGGAGACGCTCAGCGCCAGGAACCGTGTGGTGCCCAGCAGCGGCGCCGAGCCGGCCAGGACCTCGCGTCCGCCACCTCCCCGGCCGCCTGGGAGGTGGACGTCAAGCAGCACGACGTCAGGCAGCTGGGCCGCGATGACGGCGATTGCCTCCTCCACGGTTCCGGCCTCCCCCGCGACGACGATGTCCGCGTCCAGGTCCGCCTTCAACCCGGAACGGAAGATGGCGTGGTCGTCCACGATCACCACCCGAACCGGGGCAGGGTTTCCTGGTGTGTGGCTTCCTGGTGACTGGTTTCCTGGTGCTGGGCTGGTCACGGCTTGGCCTCTCCGTTGGCGTGGTTGGCGGCAGCCGCCGCAGTTCCGGCAGATGCGGCGGCGGGCAGCCGGAGCCGCACTTCGGTGCCGTCCGGGCTGCTGATGATGGCGGCGGTGCCGCCGTGGCGGTTCATCCGGCCGATGATCGATTCCCGGACACCGAGCCGGTCCGGGGGGACCGAATCCGGATCGAAGCCCGGGCCCCGGTCCTTGACGAAAACTTCTGCGGCGGCGTCCGTGACTTCCAGGTACACGGACACGGCACCGCCGCCGTGCCGGGCGGCGTTGAGCATGGCCTCGCGGGCTGCCTGGACGAGGGCCTCGTGGCGTTGGGTCATGACGCAGTCCCCCACGCTGACCACTTCGACCGCGTGGCCCAGTGCGTCCTCGACCTCTGCGGCGGCGGCCGTGATGCCTTCGGACAGCTGCCCGGATTCCTTGTCGGCGTCCCGGTACAGCCAGCCCCGAAGTTCGCGCTCCTGCGCGCGGGCCAGCCGGATGACGTCGTGCTCGTTGCCGGCGCGGCGCTGGATCAGGGCGAGGGTCTGCAGCACGGAGTCATGCAGGTGGGCTGCGATCTCGGCACGCTCGGTGGCGCGCACCCGCCCCGCTCGCTCCGTTTCCAGGTCGCGCCAGAACTTCAGCCCCCAAGGCAGCAGCACCAGGGCCACGCCGCCGAGCACGGCCACCGAGGCCAGGAGGGCCAGCCAGGTCTGTTCCCAGGACCCCGAGCCGGACACCATGACCAGGACGCCGGCCACGACGAGGGCGAGCCCGGCTGCGAGGCGCGCCCAGCCGCCGGCCTGGTCCGCTTTGGTCTTGTCCACCAGCCCCGCCCGGCGGGTCTCGTCCAGTTGCATCCAGGCGATCGCCGCACCGCCCAGGATCGCCGCAACCGGGATCAGCGTGCCGAGGGGCACGTCGACGCCGAGAAGCCGGGCGATCAGAATCCCGGCGGCCAGCAACAGGCCTGCGCCCAGCAGGATCTCCTTGCCGAAGGGCATGCCCGGCACCTTGGACCACCAGGACCCCGGGGCTGGGGTCCCGGACGCGCCAAGGGTTCCGGGGCCTCCCGGAACGCCGGGGGCTGCCGGGGTGCCGGGGACTCCAAGGATGTCCGGGGAGCTGACTGCCGGAGCGATGGGCGACGCCGGGCGGCGGGCGTTGCGCCGGGCGCTTTCATCCGCCGTGGGGACCATGATCCAGAGCCAGGCGTAAAAGGCCACTCCGGCGCCGCCCGCGAGCGCAGCCACCACCATGCCGATCCTGACCATGCGCACCGGCCAGCCCAGATGGTTGGCGAGGCCCGCGCAAACGCCGGCAATCACGCGATCGCTGCTGCGGACCAGCGGCGGGCGGGCGGGCACGGTTGTCATGCATCAATCCAAGCACGGATCGGGGTTCCCCGGACGCGTTTGGGGGCCCAACCGGGGGCCACTCAGGGGCCGTTCAGGGTATTCCCCAGTAGAGCCCGGCGCCTGGAACGGGAAGGATCGAAGTATGAACCCGCACACTCCGCACCCCGATGAAGGCCAGGCCTCCGCAGACCGGCCGGCCACGGATCGACCCTCCGCAGAATTTCCGGACACAGAACGTCCAGACCCTGAACTTCCGGACTCAAAAGCTCCGGACTCAGAACTTGACACCGAGCTTCCGGACACAGAACTTCCAGGCACAGGCCAGTCCGATGCCTCTCCGGCCGGCTCCGGGCCGGCAGGAGCGCCGCCGACGGAGCCGCTGCCGACGGAGCCGCCGCCGCTTTACGCGCCGGGCGACCCGAATGGACCGCTGCCCGGCCGACAGGGGCAAAATTTCTTCGACTGGATCCGCAGCCAGGGCATCTACCGCGGACGCGACCGCTGGATCGGTGGCGTGGCCAGTGGCATAGCGCACCGACTCGGCGTCGACCCCCTGATCATTCGCGGCGTCCTGATCGTCCTGACCGTTTTCGCCGGAATTGGCGTTCTCGCCTATGGCCTGGCCTGGGCACTGCTGCCCGAGCCTGACGGCCGCATTCACGTTCAGGAGGCCGCCGCAGGGCGGTGGACGGCCGGCATGACCGGCGCCCTCATCACCTCGGTTATCGGTTTCCCCAGCCTGGGCAACGGTGTCTGGGGCTGGGACCGGTTCGGCTTTGGCGCCTTCGTCTGGACCGTCTTCTGGGTGGGCGGCGCCATCTACCTCGTCTACTACCTGACCCAACGCAATAAGATCCGGAACGGAGCCACTCCCATGCCACCGCGTTACGAGTCCAGCAGCCCGGCCGGCGCCGCGGCATTCGCGGGTAGCTCCCGCACCGGTGACGGGCAGCAGTCCACCGAAAGCTTCCCGCAGAGCGGCGGGCCGGCCTATGGCCACCCCGACGACGGCTTCGGAACCGGCCCGGTCTGGGGTCCGCCCCCGCCGTCCGGCCCCATCCCGCCCGGCCCTGTTCCCCCCGGCGGCTATGGCCCGGGATCCGGGGCCACCCCGCCCCCTCCCGCTGCGCCCCGCAACCTTGGCCCTGGCACTCCGGCTGTCCTCGTCACCGTCGGCTCCGCCCTCCTGGTGGGCGGCGGCATCAAGGCCCTCGACGCCGCCAACGTGATCGATCTCGGCGACGCCGGCAACGCGCTGGTCTGGGCCTTCGGCGCGGCCATCCTGGGTCTCGGGATCCTGTTCGTAGGGTTGCAGGGCCGGACCTCCGGAATCCTGGGCTTCTTCGCGGTCGTCGCACTGCTGATCGGCGCAATCTTCAGCGTGGTCCCGCATGGGGACCGGTTCCGCTTCCAGAACGCCGATTGGACGCCGACGAGCATTGAACAGGCCAATGGCGGCTTCGAGATCACCGGCGGCGCCGGAACCGTGGACCTGACCAAGCTGGCGCTGAATCCGCCCCTGGGCTCCGACGTCGTTGTTCCGATCGACGCGACGGCCAGCAACCTCACCGTCGTCATCCCCGCCACCGTCCCGGTCCAGGCCCAGGCGGACATGACCATGGGCAACATCCACGACGGCAACCAGGACCGCGGCGGCATCACGAAGCAGCAAAGCGACTACAACACCTCGATGCCAGGCGCCCGGCTGGTCCTGAAGATCTCCGGCACCGTCAGCAACGTGACCATCAAGGAAGGCAACTGACATGAGCAGCTATGACGACTCGCGGCCTGCCGCGGCCTGGCAGGACCCCGAGGCGGGTTCCCCCGCCCGGGTGGGCACAGTGGTCTGGGGGCTGACAGTGGTGGCATTGGCCGCGCTGATCATCATTTCCGGGCTCGGCATTGTGGCCCTCAACGGCACCTACGTCCTGATCGGCCTGATGATCGGGGCCGGGGCCGCCCTGATAGTGGGCGGACTGGTCTCGGCGCGCAGGCGTGACAATACGTCAACTACAGGGAAGTCTTGAACCATGGATAAATTCTTCGACACCATCCGGGGCTTCGGCCTGAAACGTGGTCCGCAGCGCTGGCTTGGCGGCGTCTGCGGCGGAATTGCCGCCAAACTGAATGTTGATGTGGCGTATGTCCGGATCGCCTACCTGCTCCTGAGCCTGCTCCCCGGACCGGCGTTCGTGTTCTACGTCGTGGCGTGGCTGCTCCTCCCGGACCAGCGCAACGCAATCGTCCTCGAAAGCTTCCTCTCGAAGCGTTCCTCCCGGCCCTGACCTCGATCACAGAGGCCGGCCATCACAGGCCGTCCCGGCCGGGCAACATTCGGCGCCCGGTAGTAGCGCCACACCACGAAAAGGGTGCCCCTGCCTTCACGGCGGGGGCACCCTTTTGTAACCGTTTGTGTCCTGCCCCACACGCGCCACTAGACTCTAGGTGAGCTCAGCGTGGCGCTCTGCCTGTACCCCTTCAAACCAGGATTTGAGCCGAGATATGAAAATTGGAATCCTCACCAGCGGCGGAGACTGCCCCGGCCTGAACGCCGTCATCCGTGGCGCCGTCCTCAAGGGAATCGCGGTCCACGGCCAGCAGTTCGTAGGATTCAGGGATGGCTGGCGCGGCGTTGTCGAGGGCGACATCGTGGAAATTCCCCGCACCATGGTCCGCGGCATCGCCAAGCAGGGCGGCACCATCCTCGGCACGTCCCGCACCAACCCGTTCGAGAACGGCGGCGGTCCCGAGGTCATCAAGGCCAACATGGACCGGCTCGGGATCGACGCCATCATCGCGATCGGCGGCGAAGGCACCCTGGCCGCCGCAAAGCGACTTACCGACGCCGGCCTCAAGATCGTGGGCGTGCCCAAGACGGTCGACAACGATCTAGACGCCACGGACTACACCTTCGGCTTCGACACCGCCGTGGAAATCGCCACCGAGGCAATCGACCGGCTGCGCACCACTGGAGAGTCCCACCACCGCTGCATGATTGCGGAGGTCATGGGACGGCACGTGGGTTGGATCGCCTTGCACGCGGGCATGGCCTCGGGCGCCCACGCCATCCTGATCCCCGAGCAGAAGGCCTCCATGGATCAGATCGCCGAGTGGGTGGTCTCCGCCCACGACCGTGGCCGCGCCCCGCTGCTTGTCGTCGCCGAGGGGTTTGTGCCCGAAGGCCAGGAGTCCCCGCATTCGGAGCGCGGCCTCGATACGTTTGGCCGCCCGCGCCTCGGCGGCATCGCCGAAATGCTGGCGCCCGAGTTGGAGGCACGCACCGGCATCGAGACCCGCGCCACGGTCCTTGGCCACATCCAGCGCGGCGGCGTCCCGACTGCGTTTGACCGTGTCCTGGCCACCCGCCTGGGCATGGCGGCCATCGATTCGGTGGTGGAGAAGCGCTGGGGCACGATGGTCTCGCTGCACGGCACGGACATTGTGCACGTCGGTTTCGACGCCGCGCTCGGCAACCTCAAATCCGTACCGCAGAGCCGCTATGACGAGGCCGCTGTACTCTTCGGCTAAGAGGCCTCTTCGGCTAAGAGGCCTCTTCGGCTAAGCGGTCCGTGGGCCGCGCGGTGGGTAGGGTTGATTCATGACTCTTGAGCCCGGTTCCGCTGAAATAGTCCAGCTTGCCTGGGCGCGCCGCTTGGGGTTCGACGACGGCGCCTTCGCGGCGGCCGCCGGCGTGCGGCTCACCCGGGCGGACGAGACTGCCCGGGCGGTGCAGTTCGTCCGCCTGTTCGGCAACTCCGCCCTGGTGGGCCCGCAATGGGCGCTGGACGCCGCCGTCGGGCTCTCCGACGAGGAACTGGCCCAGCACGTGACACTGCTGACCATCACCCGCGGGCACGGCGGCCACGGCTTGGGCGCAGCCGCACTCTTCTTCGCCGACGACCTCCCCCTGCAGCAGCCTTCCGAGGAGCTGACCGTCTCGCATGGGAACCCGGAAGCGATCGAACTGGAAACGTTCTGCCCGCCCGATGACGTCAACGAGGTGGGCCTCGCCGGCCTGGCACACCGCTTCACTGTCCTGCATCTGGAAGACGGCCGCCGGACCCCCGTGGCCTGCGGGGCCTACGCCGAATGGGAAGGGCTCCTGGCCCATCTTGGCGTGCTGGTTGCGCCCGAATGGCGGCGCCGCGGCCTGGGCAAGCTGGCCGCATCGATAGCCGCCCACGAGGCCCTCGCCGCCGGGCTGACGCTGCAGTGGCGTTCAGAGGTCAGCAACAAGGGTTCGCTGGCCCTGGCCCGGAGCCTGGGCTTCTCCGCGGGCGGCATCCAGACCAGCGTGCTGCTGGGCTGATCCGGATGCCCGCCAGGCTAGCCACGCTCCGCGGCGGCCTTGTCCAGGTCCGCGCCGGCAGCTGCGGCGGGGCCCGGTTCTCCCCAGCCCTGGACCGGCTTGGGTTTGGCGAAGAAGAGCGCCACGGCAGCACCGATCAGAATGACCGCCGCCGGCAGCAAGATGGATTGGCCCATCGCCGTCGAGAACCCCTCATGAAGTGCCTCGGGCAGGGCGCCGCCGAAGCCCATCGGGCTGGCCTCCGCGCCTTCTCCGGGCCGGGCGGGGAGCTCTGCCGCCAGCCGCGCCTGGATGAGCACGGCGATGGCGGCGCTGCCGAGCACGGCGCCGATCTGGCGGGTCGTGTTGTAGACGCCCGAGCCGGCTCCGGCCTGCCGCGGCGGCAGGTTGCGCGTGACGGTGGAGCTCAACGGCGCCCAAATGCCCGCATTGGCGAAGCCCAGCACTGCGCTCGGCAGCAGGAACAGCCAGATGGGGGTGTCCGGGTGCATGAGCAGGGCGTTCCAGAACAGCGCCACAGACATCAGGACCAGGCCGGTCGCTGTGATGAACTTCGGGTTGACTTTGTCAATGATCCGGCCGACCACGGGCGCGAGGCCGCCTGAGATCAGCGCCATGGGCACCATCATGAGCGCAGACTGGGTCGGGGTCAGGCCGCGGACGATCTGGTAGTAGAAGATCAGCGGCAGGCTGAACGCTGTGACGGTGAAGCCCACCGTGGTGATCGCAATGTTGGCGAGCGAGAAGTTGCGGTCCTTGAAAAGGGACAGGGGCAGCAGCGGTTCACCCTTGTTGAATTTCTGCCACAGGACAAAGACCACCAGCACGGCGATGCCGCTGATGATCAGGCCCCAGACGGTGATGGGGCCGGCGATGGTGCCCCAGTCGTACGTCTCGCCCTCCTGGATGCCGAAGACCAGGAGGAACAGGCCGAGGGCGCTGAGCAGCACGCCGGGAATATCGAACTTGTGCGGGTGGGTGGTCAGCGAGGGGACGAAACGCTGGGCGAGGATGAAGCCGGCAATCCCGACGGGGACGTTAATGAAGAAGATCCACTCCCAGCCGAGGCCGTCCACCAGCACGCCTCCGAGGATCGGGCCGACCAGGGTGGCGACGCCGGCAGTGGCGCCCCAGATGCCCATGGCCGCCCCGCGGCGGTCCGGGGGGAAGATCCGGGTAATGACGGCCATGGTCTGCGGCGTCATCATGGCCGCACCGAGGCCCTGGACCACGCGGGCCGCAATGAGGGTCTGGACGTCGCCGGAGAGGCCGCACCACAGCGATGCCATGGTGAAGACGACGAGTCCGGAGAGGTAGAGCTTCTTTGGTCCGAAGCGGTCACCGAGCCGGCCGGTAATAAGCAGCGGCACGGCATAGGCGAGCAGGTAGGCACTGGTCACCCAGATCACCGAGTTGATGTCGGTGTTCAGGCCCTCCATGATGCTCGGGTTGGCCACCGAGACGATGGTGGTGTCGATCAGGATCATGAAGAAGCCGATCACCAGGGACCAGAGTGCCGGCCATGGCCGGGCTACGTTTTCCATGGGGTTCCTTAGGGGCTGGTGTGAACGTTGGACGGGCTAAGTGTTGGGGCGGCCGGGTCCCGGCCGGGGGCGCAAGGGCTCACCACGGCAGTTCGCCGGAGCGGAGCTGGTCCTGAAGGCCGCGGATCCAGGCGATTTCGGCCTGCAGCGTGCACTGCTGGTACTGGACATCGATCCAGTACTTGCGCTCCACGCCCTTCTTCTTGAGCAGTTCCTCGCCGGAGACCAGGAAGTCGAGCTGCTCCTGCAGCACCTGGAGCCGGCGGTCGAGGAGTTCGACGACGACGCCGGCGGGCAGGTTGTAGGCCTCGGAGATGGCCAGCGGGAAGGACGGGTATTCGTTGACCGGGGCCGCGAGCATGTCCTGCAGCCACTTCGTGAACGCTTCGCGGCCGGCCGCCGAGATCGTGTACGTGGTGCGCTCCGGGCGGTTGCCTCCCCGGTCCGTTCCCGTTGCTGCGACGAGACCCTGCTCTTCGAGCCGCCCGACGGCGTGATAGAGAGTTCCCGGCCGGACCTTGACCAGGCGGTCCTCGTGCCGGGCGATCAGGAGCTGGTACATCTCGTAGGGATGCATCGGCTCTTCAACGAGCAGGGAGAGTGCGGCGACACCCAGCGGTGTCAGTGCGGTTGCCCGGGCCATGGCGCTGTCCTCTTCGGTCTAAAACTGTCCTCTTCGGTCTAGACTGCGATTAGTCCACTTAAGATTATTCCACGTGGAGTATTTGGGGGCAATCGTCCCGGATCCGCGCCGGCCGGGCCTCCAGCGGGCCCGGACCGGGTCTCGTCAGCCGAGGAGGGCCAGGATCTCCGTGCGGGCGAACATTTCCGCGGCGGCCCGCGCGGTGGGGGTGCCGGCGTCGGGGTCGGCACCGGCCTCCAACAGCTCCCGGGCGACGTCCGTGTAGCCCTTGAAGACAGCGCCGGCCAGCGGCGTCTGGCCGCGGTCATTAGGCGCGTTAACGTCGCCGCCGTGCTCCAGGATCAGCCGGACCGTGCCGGCGTGACCGTGGTAGGCCGCCAGCATGAGCAGTGAGTCGCCGGAGGCCGTGGTCAGCGTGGCCGGCGCGCCGGCGGCGAGATAGCCGCCCAGCAGCGCGGAGTTGCCCTCGCGGGCGGCGTCGAAGAGCGCGTGGGCAAGCGCCAGGGTCTCGTCGTCGGGCGCGACGCCACCTTCCAGCGGGGACGAACCCAGCGGCGACTCGCCGCTCATCGGGTGCCCCGCAGGAAGCCGGTCTGGCGGCCCACTACCTGGCCGGCGTCGGGAGCCACAATGACTTCCTGGGCCGCGGCATAGGGCTCGTCACCGTCCACCACGGTCAGGACATCGTCCGGGGCGACGGAGCGCTTGATCACGGCCAGGGCCACGGGGCCCATTTCGTAATGCTGCGCCACGGACGTCACAGTGCCCACCTTACGGTCGCCGGCACGCACCTCGCTGCCGGGCGCGGGCAGGGTGTGCTGGGAGCCGTCGAGCTGGAGGAACACGAGCCGCCGCGGCGGGTGGCCCAGGTTGTGGACGCGGGCGATCGTCTCCTGGCCCTTGTAGCAGCCCTTGGCCAGGTGCACGGCGGTGCGGAGGAGGTCGAGCTCGTGCGGGATGGTCTTGTCGTCGGTTTCCGCGCCCCACCGGGGCCGCCACGCGGCAATCCGCAGCGCTTCGGACGCCATGGTGCCGGCGAGGGCACGCTCGCCCACCGTTGCGACCAGCTCAGGCGCGGGAACAAGGTACTCGAACCACGGCCGTTCCAGTCCGGGGTGGGCGTCCTCGCCCACCACCGCGTAGGAGTAGCCGCCGGCACCGACATGCGGCCACGGGTCTTCCCAGACCTGCAGCGCCGACCATTCCGGGATGGGCTGGGTGGAGCCGAGCACGGCCCAGTCCGCGGAGACATCGGCGATCTCGACCCGGAGCATGAACTTCATCTTGTTCAGCCATTCGGCGAGCGGGCCGGCTTCGGCTCCCTCAACAATCAGCCAGGTCGTGGCGCCGTCGTCCACCACCCGGGCGTCGAACTCGATCCGGCCCTGAACGCTCAGCAACAGCAGTTCGGTGGACTGGCCCGGGGCCAGGGAAGTGAGCTGCTGGGAGGACAGGGTGTTCAGCCAGCTGAGGCGGTCCGGTCCGCTGACCGTGACCACGCCGCGGTTTGAGAGATCGACGACGGCGGTGCCTGCGGCCAGCGCCCGCTGCTCCCGAAGCGGCTCGCCGTAGTGGGCGGCGACGCCGGCGTCGGCACCGCTGGCCTCAACCGCGGCCGGGCGCGACAACAGGGGGCTTTTGATAGTCATATTGAAAGGAACGTCCTTAGCTCTGCGCGTATTCCGGCCCCGGCATCCAGTGCCGGCCGGCCTTTGTCGGACCGTGGGGCCGGCCGGCCCTAGCGGTATTCCGGATTTTCAAAGTCGAAGCGGGTGCCCGCTTTCCAGGCGTCGGGGAGGTTTCCGTAGGCGGGAATGCCGCCGGAGTCCTTGAGCATCCGGGCCAGGTGCAGCATGTTCCAGGTCATGAAGGTGGTGTTGCGGTTGGTGAAATCGCTGTCCGGACCCCCGGACCCCTCGTCGAGATAGCTCGGCCCGGGACCCACGGGGCCGATCCATCCGGCGTCGGCCTGCGGCGGGATGGTGAAGCCGACGTGCTGGAGGCTGTACAGGACGTTCATGGCGCAATGCTTGATCCCGTCCTCATTGCCGGTGATGAGGCAGCCGCCCACCTTGGGATAGTAAGCCCACTGGCCCTTCGCGTTCAGCTGCCCGGAGTGGGCATAGAGGCGCTCGATGAGCTTCTTGGTCTGCGAGGAGTTGTCCCCCAGCCAGATGGGCCCGGCGACGACGACGATGTCGGCTTCCTGGACGGCCGGGTAGATTTCCGGCCATTCATCGGTGGCCCAGCCGTGGTCGCGCATGTCCGGGTAGACGCCGCTGGCGATGTCGTGGTCCACCGTGCGGATCACGCGGGTGGTGACGCCCTGCTTTTCCATGATCCGGCGGCTGACCTCGATCAGGCCCTGGGTGTTGGACACGTCCGGGGACTTCTTGAGGGTGCCGTTGAAGTACACGGCCTTGAGGTCGGCGTAGCTGGTGCTACCAGGGGCTTGGCTGGGGGCTGAGCTGGTGACTGTGTTGCTGACTTCGTCGGTCACGGCGTTTCTCCTAGGTCGATGCTGACAACGGAAAAATCAGTGAGACCGCGCCTTTAGCCTACTTTGGCGAGGATGGCCGATGCGTGGGCTTCCAGGCCGCCCCCGGACGCCGAATCCTTGCCGGTGGCCACGTCCCAGCGCCACAGCAGGTTCCCTTCCACGAGTCCGAAGATCCGGGTGGCCGCCGTGTACTCCTTGGAGTGGCTGCCGCGCATCACCATGTCGGTGCTGAGCTGGATCTGGGGTCCCTTGATCTGACCGTAGTACAGCTCCGAGATCCCGCCGGGGTGGGCAATGGAGACCGAGATGTCGAAGCCGCCGTCGCTGTTGCGCAGGGCCTCCACCTCGTCGGCGCTCCTGAGCACGGGGACGATGTCCGCCGGGATCAGGCCGGGGCCGCCGTCCTCCTCGCGCTGCTTGCGCTCGAGGGCCCAGAAGCCGGTCTCGACGGTCAGGGGACGCAGCTTGGTGCCCTCGTCGTCCGTCAGCCAGCTCTCGGCACGGTACTGCAGGTACGGCAGGCCGTTGTGCGTAAACGACACGTGCTGCAGGAAGTGCTCGGAGTCCTCGTCCCCGGCCCCCAACCGGCCGCTGCCCTCCCACTCACCAATGAGCCAGGACAGCGGAACGATTTCGGGGGTCAGATCAGTAGGGATTTCAATCGGCACAGCATCTACCTCTGGAAGCTACGGGGTCTGGAACGTGTTACTTCTGGCCTTTGAAGAGGCGGTACACGACAAAGCCGGCAAACCACGCCATGGACAGGCTGGCCACGCCAAGCAGGACAAGGAAAAAGATCTCATATGCAAGTACGGACATGATGCCATCCTAACCCTTAGTAGATGAGTAGTTTGTCTATGAAGTAGGCCAGGGAACCGACCGCCGACACCGGCCCCAGCCCCATGCCCACGGCCGCCAAAACGTTCAGGCTCTCACCGCTGAGGATGACGAGGCGGCGGAAACTCACCAGCACCGCCCCCACTACGACGCCGGCGAGGGCGGCCGGAAGCACGGCAATGTCGGAGAACACGAGGCCGGCGAGCGGCCCGGCGAGCCCCGCGCTGACGATGCCCAGCGGCGCAACGATCCGGTCAGGCAAACGGATCAGCCCCGCCATCAGGGCGATGGCTGCACTGACGGCGGCCACGAGGATCATTTCGCGGACTCCGTTGAAGCGCGAGCTCGCAATCCAGCCGGCGCCCAGGCAGGACAGCAGGACACCCGCGCAGGAGCCCAGGGTGGATTCGAGGCGCTGGGCCTGCCCGGTGCCCCGAATCAGCTGCATGACGAAGATGGCCATGACCCCGACCGCCATGAACGACGGCGTCCAGTCCAGGAAGCCGGGAGCCGGAAGATAGGTTGCGGCCACCGCCGACCCCACACCTGGCAGGCCAATCAAGGCTGCGAGGGTCTTCTTGGCGGGGATGCCGAGAAAGTAGGGCCAGCCGATGCCGATGCCGGCCGCGAAGAGGGCCGCGACGGCCAGGAGGACCTCGGGCGAGGAATAGGCGCCGGCAACAATGGCCGCCAGGCCGGCCAGGCCAATGATCCCGACGCTCCACGGCTTCACGGTCTACTCGCCATCGGCAGACCCACCATGGCCGTATCTTCGCTCACTGCGGACCCCAATTCGACTCGGCTCAATTTCAACGGGCCGCGGGCCCTGACGGTTCAATCCTGCCTTATATGAACGATTTGTGTCGCAAAAGCAGTGGGCGGAGGTGACGGGACCATGGCCGGAATGGGGCCTTTAGGTATACTCGGGATCAGCAACAAGACGCCCAACGATGCGCGGACACCCCTTGGAGGAACAATGTCGCACATCCTGCTATTGACGAACAGCACCGGAACATCCGTGGACGTCCTGCCTGCTCTGGAACTGCTGAACCACCGGGTGCATATCCTGCCGGCCGAGCCCACCGCACTGCTCGAGACCGACCCCTGCGACATCGTCCTGCTGGATGCCCGCAAGGACCTGGTCGGCGCACGTTCCCTCACCCAGCTGCTCAAGGCCACCGGCCTCAGCGCCCCCTTGATGCTCATCCTCACCGAAGGCGGCATGGCCGCCGTCTCCTCGGCGTGGGCCGTCGACGACATCCTCCTGGAATCCGCGGGCCCGGCAGAAGTCGAAGCCAGGATCCGCCTCGGCGTCGCGCGCGCCGTTCCGGAGAAGGAGGACGTGCCGACCGAAATCCGGGCCGCCGGCGTCGTAATTGACGAGGCCAGCTACACCGCACGGGTCAACGGCGCCGCGCTCAACCTGACCTTCAAGGAATTTGAACTGCTGAAATACCTCGCCCAGCACCCCGGCCGGGTCTTCACCCGCCAGCAGCTGCTGACCGAAGTCTGGGGCTACGACTACTACGGCGGCACCCGCACCGTGGACGTCCACGTCCGGCGGCTGCGCGCCAAACTGGGCGCCGACCACGAGAACCTGATCAGCACCGTCCGCAACGTCGGCTACCGCCTGACCCTGGTCCGCCAGCCCGAGGACGAACTCACCGAGGCCTGAGCACCAAGGCCGCCCGAACCCAGCAGCACTGAAACCCAAATAGCACTAAACACAGAAGGCCCCGGACTCTGGAGTCCGGGGCCTTCGTGGTGCACCAATCCATCGGCGCAAATACTCTCAGTAAATATTCTCAGTGGAGGACATACGGGTCGAACGTATCGAGGCCACCCCAGCGGTGGATCCCCCTCGCATCTGGCTCAACGCCGGACGAGATAACGACTATACGCCGCCGTCCGGAGTTCAACAAAATCGGCCGCTGACAGCCATGCACCCGATAGCCTTGCACCATGAGCCCTGCGCACCCGGAAAACTGGCCCGTACTTGCCGTCAAAGGAACCGTGGGCGGCAGGCTGCTGCGGGACGTCGCCGCCCTGGTCGCCGCGGCGGAGGAGTCCGACGGCAATCCGCCGCTGTCCGAACAGACCCTTGTCACGCTGCGCGCCGCCGACGCGGGCGAGCATTCGGTATTGGCCCTGGCCCTCTACGCCCCGGACGACAAGTTGGATCCCGCGACGGCGCAGGACCTCGCCGGCGTCGCCGTCGTCATCGAGGAGCCCGACGGCACAGGGGTCCTTGAGATTGCCGTCCACCCCAGCTACCGCAACCAGGGCGTGGGCGACCGCCTGGTGAGCGAACTTAAAAGCGTCCGCGGCTTTACAGGCCTGAAAGCCTGGTCCCACGGAAACCACGAGGCCGCGGCGGACCTCGCGGCCCGCTACGGCTACGGCGCCGTCCGCGAGTTGTGGAAGATGCGGCTGATGACGGCGGCAGCGGCATTGCCGGAGGTCCAACTCCCGGAGGGCGTACAGCTCCGCACTTTCGTGGCGGGCCGGGACGAGGACGCCTGGCTGGCCGCAAACAAGGCCGCCTTCGCCCACCACCCGGAACAGGGCAACATGACGCGCGCCGATCTGGACGCCCGGATGGCCGAACCCTGGTTTGATCCTGCGGGTTTCCTGCTGGCCGTGGACCCGGCGGACCGGCTCCTGGGGTTCCATTGGACCAAGGTGCACCCCCGGCACGGCGATCACCCCGCGATCGGCGAGGTCTACGTGGTGGGCGTGACCCCGGATGCCCAGGGCGCCGGGCTGGGCAAGGTCCTCACGGTCGCCGGCATCAGGCACCTGCAGGACCTCGGGCTCCGCGCCGTGATGCTCTACGTCGATGCCGACAACGCGCCCGCCGTCGCCCTCTACCGCCGCCTCGGATTCACGCGCTGGGATGTCGATGTCATGTACGCGCCGCTGGCGCAGCAGCAACCACCGGCCGTGACTCCCGCGCCGGACGGCGTTAGTCAAGTCGGCGGATGACCACCGCGGCCGGGCCGAAATCTGGGGTCATCCGGCCATGATTGCTTGTAAGGTTGAAGCTACATCGCGCCAGCATTGAGGAGACCCCATGCCACGGGATACTGCCCGGACATCCACGTCTGAACCAGCTACGTCGGAAAAGGGGGCGCGTCCGGTACGAGCCCGCTTTGGCTCCTCCGAAGTGCCGGCCTCACGCGCCACCCAGGACCGGATCGACATTCCGGAGTTCGCGCCGAACCTGGAACCTGAAGGCGACATCCGCCCGGACCGGTTCCTGGACCGTGAGCTGAGCTGGCTATCCTTCAACGCCAGGGTCCTGGAACTGGCCGAGGACCCCAACCTGTACCTGCTGGAGCGGGTCAGCTTCCTGTCCATCTTCGCCTCCAACCTGGACGAGTTCTTCATGGTCCGGGTGGCCGGCCTGAAGCGACGGATCGCCACAGGCCTCGCGGTCCCCTCCCCCGCCGGGCTGAGCCCCATGCAGGTGTTGGAGCAGATCGGCGAGGAGGCCCACCGGCTCCAGCAGCGCCACGCCCGCGTCTACGCCGAGCAGATCCGTCCCGCCCTGGCGTACGAGCACATCCACCTCATGCACTGGGAGGAACTCGACTCGCAGGCCAAGGACCAGCTCAGCGCCATGTTCGCGGAAAAGGTCTTCCCGATCCTGACGCCGCTGGCCGTGGATCCGGCGCACCCGTTCCCCTACATTTCCGGGCTGTCCCTGAACCTCGCCGTGGTGGTCCGCAACCCGGTCAGCGACAAGGAACTCTTCGCCCGTGTCAAGGTCCCGGACCAGCTCCCCCGCCTGATCTCCATCGACGGCGCCCGCGCCGGCTCCGTCCCAGGGCGTGTGGCCCGGTTCATCGCGCTCGAAGAAGTCATCGCCGTGCACCTGGACCAGCTGTTCGCCGGCATGGAGGTCCTGGAGCACCACACTTTCCGCGTGACCCGCAACGAGGACGTCGAGGTCGAAGAGGACGACGCCGAGAACCTCCTGCAGGCGTTGGAGAAGGAACTCCTGCGCCGCCGGTTCGGCCCGCCGGTCCGGCTGGAGGTCACCAACGACATCAACCCGAACATCCGTGCCCTGCTGATCCGCGAGCTCGGCGTCGAGGAATCCGAGGTCTACTCCGTTCCGGCACCGCTGGACCTGCGCGGGCTCTCGGTGATTGCCGGGATCGACCGGGCAGACCTGCACTACCCCAAGCACGTCCCGCACACCTCGCGGTACCTCAACGAATCGGAAACCTCCAAGGCGGCCAACGTCTTTGCCGCCATGCGGCGACGGGACATCCTCCTGCACCACCCGTATGATTCCTTCTCCACGTCCGTCCAGGCGTTCCTGGAACAGGCGGCCGCGGACCCCAAAGTCCAGGCCATCAAGCAGACCCTGTACCGCACCTCCGGGGACTCCCCGATTGTCGATGCACTGATCGACGCCGCTGAGGCCGGCAAGCAGGTCCTGGCCCTCGTGGAGATCAAGGCCCGCTTCGACGAGCAGGCCAACATCTCCTGGGCCCGGAAACTGGAACAGGCCGGGGTCCATGTGGTGTACGGCATCGTGGGCCTCAAGACCCACTGCAAGCTCTCCCTCGTGGTCCGCCAGGAAGTGGACGGCCTGCGCCGCTACTGCCACATCGGCACCGGCAACTACCACCCGCGCACGGCCCGCTACTACGAGGACCTGGGCCTGCTGACGGCGAACGAACAGGTCGGCGAAGACCTTTCGAAGCTGTTCAACCAGCTCTCCGGCTACGCACCGAAGTCCACGTTCAAGAGGCTGCTCGTAGCGCCGCGCTCGGTGCGGTCCGGTCTGATCGACAGGATCGAAACCGAGATCAGGAACGCCCGGGCCGGCATCGCCGCCCGCGTCCAGATCAAGGTCAATTCGATGGTGGACGAGGCCATCATCGATTCCCTGTACCGCGCGTCCCAGGCCGGGGTGCAGGTGGACGTCATTGTCCGCGGCATCTGCTCCCTGCGGCCCGGCGTTCCCGGCCTGAGCGAGAACATCACGGTCCGCTCCGTGCTGGGCCGTTTCCTGGAGCACTCCCGCGTCTTCGCCTTCGCCAATGCCGGCGACCCGGTGGTCTACATCGGCTCTGCCGACATGATGCACCGCAACCTCGACCGCCGGGTGGAGGCCCTGGTACAGCTGACCAGCGGCGACGACACGAGCTATGTCCTGGACCTGCTCAACCGCTACATGGTGCCCGAAACCGCCAGCTGGCACTTGGACAAGCAGGGCGAATGGACCCGCCACCACCTGGCAGAAGACGGCGAGAACCTCAAGGACGTCCAGTCCTGGCTGCTCGCTTCCCGCTCCCGCCAGCGCTCGACCAGCCTGCGGTAGGGACCGTGAGTGTGAGCAGCGATGAACTGGTTGAGGACCAGGCCGACCAGCCCGGCGAAGAGGTTGCCGTCACGGCGGCAGGCGCCATCCCGTGGCGCCTCAATTCGGCAACCAAGGACCAGCTCGAGGTCCTGCTGATTCACCGCCCGCGGTATGACGACTGGTCCTGGCCGAAGGGCAAGATCGACCCGGGCGAGACCATCCCGGAGTGCGCCGTCCGCGAGGTGGAGGAGGAGATCGGGCTCATCGCGCCCCTGGGGATCCCGCTTCCGCCCATCCACTACCATGTGCCGGCCGGGCTGAAGGTGGTCCACTACTGGGCGGTCGACGTCGACGGCGCTGCCTTGTTGCCGGACGGCACTGAAGTCGACAGCGTCATGTGGTGCCCGCCCGAGAAAGCCGCCCGCCTCCTGAGCAACCCGGGCGACATCGAACCACTCCAGCACCTCGTGAACGCCCACGACCGCGGGGAACTGGAGACCTGGCCGCTGCTGATCGTGCGCCATGCGAAGGCCAAGCCCCGATCTTCGTGGTCCAAGGCCGAGGGTGACCGCCCGCTGGCTGCTACCGGCATGCGGCAGGCGCAGTCGGTGGGGCGGCTCCTGCAGGCGTGGAAGCCCGGGCGGATCGTTTCAAGCCCCTGGCGGCGGTGCGTGGCCACCATCGCCCCGTACGCAAAGGCGGCCGACGCCAAGGTAAAGCTCAACGAGGCCCTCACCGAGCACCGGCACGGCCGCAGCCCGCAGAAGACGGCCGCCGTCGTCGAGGCGCTGTTCGACAAGCAGCGCGCCGTGGCTGTGTGTACGCACCGCCCGGCCCTGCCGACCGTCCTGAAGCAACTCGCAAAGCACATGAACTCCCGCCTCCGGGATCTGCTGCCGTCCTCGGACCCGTTTCTGGCGCCGGGCGAGATCATCGTGTGCCACGTGGCGCACCATAGCAAGAACAAAATAGTTGCGGTGGAGCGGTTTAAGCCGTTCGACGACTGAGGTCGTTGACCCCCGGGGCCCCCACCCCTAGTTTGTATCAATAGCTTGGTACATTACTGCTGAATCTTGGGGGATTCCATGCCGGCCCTGTTCTACCTGCCGCCGATGCTGCTGCTCGGCCCGGCGATCGCAGCACTGCTCGTCTATGCCGTGCTGCGATGGGTGATCTGGGCCCCCGGGGCCGGAACCTCGCCGCAGAGCGTGTCGGAGCACGGGCTGTGGGTGGGTGTGATCGGCTGGCTGGCGAGCTCGCTCCAGGGCGCCATGACTCTAGGCATCATCCCCGCCAATCCGTCAGCGGCCGTCTCCTTGGTGAGCGCCGAGTCGATCGTCCCGGCCCTGGCGTGGCCGGTCCTGGGCTGCCTGGCCGTGCACGCCTTGGGCCAGGTCAGCTACCCGGGACCGCGGCGAATGCGGCGGGAGGCCATGCTGTCTGTGCGGCGTATCAAGGACTTCCTGCCCCGCAGGCTGGCATTGACCACGGCCGCGATCTTCGTCTCGGCCGCCGCGGCCATCGCCCGGGTTGCCACGCTGCCCGGATTCGCGGCCGTGGCCCCCACCACGGTCAGCGACGGTCAGTACAACTATTACAACGGCGGAGGCGACGGCCGCATCCCCGGACCGGAAGCGGCCGCCTGGCTCGGCGGCGCCCTGCTGGTGCTGGCCGCCGGGACGTGGCTGGTTTTGTGGCTGATCGCCCGCCGCCGCCAACTGGAGTCCCTCGACCCGGCGGACAACGCTTTGCTGCGGACCATCGCGATGAACCGGCTGCTGCGCACAGTGTCCACGGTGACTGCCGGGCTGACAGTCATCGCGGGGAACTTCGCGTCCCGTCCCGATCCCGCCCACGGGATGACGTCGTGGACGAACTTCGCCGGCCTCGCGGCAACCGTGGTCCTCCTCGTCATGTGGTGGTGGCGGCCCCCGCGGCTCGCGGCCGCCAGGCTGGGCGTCCGGAACCGACCGGAATCAGGGCTCGCCACCGGCCGCCAACACCCGACCGCCAGACTGGTCTCCTCCCTCGGGGCGCTGCTGGGGCTGGCGGCCGCTGTGCCGCTGGTCGCCGGCGCCTTCCTTTCCCAGCTCCTCATGGCTGCCGCCAGCTACGGTTTTGCAGGCTTCGTGACGCTGACGGCCACTTCCGTACTGCTGGTCATTGCCGCCGGCGAGTTCCTGTTGCAGCGCAACTACGGAAGTCCCGAAGCGCCGCGCGGCTGGCCCCGGCAACCGGCCAGCCCCGCCCTGCTGACCACGGCTGTCCTGGCGCTCCTCGTATTCCTTACCGTCCTGGGCGTCACGGCGGCGGGGCAGGCGCGCCTCGCCGAAGGACCGGGCTGGGTTCCGGCCGGGCTGCTGATGGCCGGGGCCTGCGCTGCCTCCCTGCCGGCGTTCCTCACCGTCTGGTTCCGCCAGGGCGTCCGCGACGCCCCGCGCGGCCTGGACGCCGCCCTGCGCGCCATCACCCTCCACCGTGTCGTGCGGACCCTCGCGGCCGCCCTCACCGCCCAGGCCGCAGTCCTGCTGCTGACCCAGAGCCAGGCGTGGGCGGCCGTGTTCGGGCCGGACGCGTTCGGTGCAGCCGTCGATCCGGCCGCCGGATCGTGGTGGCCGGCAACCCTGGCCGGCTCTGCGCTGGGCGCCGCTGCCATAGTCATCGCCGTCATCCCTGTCCGAACGCCGGCCCGGGCACCGTCCGCTCCAGCTCCGCGGCCGGACAAGGAGCCCGCCACGTGAGCGTGGGGATCTCCGTTAACCTGCGGTCGCCGGTTCCCCCCTTCGAACAGATCCGGGCGCAGATCACCTCCCTCATCACAGTCGGGACCCTGGCACCGGGAACCCGGCTGCCGACAGTCCGCAGCCTTGCGTCGGACCTGGGCCTGGCCGCCGGCACCGTCGCGCGGGCGTACAAGGAACTCGAACTGGCCGGACTGATCGAAACGCGGCGGCGCAACGGCACGGTGGTCGCGGGGACGGCTGCCCTGCCGGCTCCCGCGGGCACCCAAGGGCAAGGCGCGGCCCCCGCGGCCGTGATCGCCGCCGTCGACCGCTATATTGCGGAAGGCCGCAGTGCCGGGCTGGACGACGCCGCCCTGCTGGAGATCCTCCGCGCTAAGCTCAGCCAGCAAGACAAATAAGGAGAGAAAGCCAGTTCTCAGTAGACTGGAACCGTGAGCATCCCAACGCCCTATGAAGACCTCCTGCGCGACGTCCTCGAGCACGGCACGCACAAATCAGACCGTACCGGAACCGGCACCCTCAGCGTTTTTGGTCGCCAACTCCGCTTTGACCTGAGCAAGAGCTTCCCGCTCATCACCACCAAGCGGGTGCACTTCAAGTCCGTGGCGGTGGAGCTGCTCTGGTTCCTCCGCGGCGACACGAACGTCAAATGGATGCAGGACCAGGGCGTCACCATCTGGGACGAATGGGCCGACGCCGACGGCGAACTCGGCCCCGTTTACGGCGTCCAGTGGCGTTCCTGGCCCACGCCCGACGGCGGCCACATCGACCAGATCGCCGAACTCATCGAGAACCTGAAGTCCAACCCGGACTCGCGCCGGCACATCGTCTCGGCCTGGAACGTCTCCGAACTCAAGGACATGGCGCTGCCCCCGTGCCACGCGTTCTTCCAGTTCTATGTGGCCGACGGCAAGCTCTCCTGCCAGCTCTACCAGCGCTCGGCGGACACCTTCCTGGGCGTGCCGTTCAACATCGCGTCCTACGCCCTGCTGACCCTCATGGTTGCGCAGCAGACCGGCCTGGAACCGGGCGAATTCGTCTGGACCGGCGGGGATGTCCACATCTATGACAACCACATGGACCAGGTCCTCAAGCAGCTCGCCCGCGAGCCCTACGACTACCCCCAACTGAACATCACCCGCAAGCCGGACTCCATCTTCGACTACACCCTCGAGGACTTCGAGGTGGTCGGCTACCAGCACCACCCGACGATTAAGGCCCCGATAGCCGTATGAGCAACGAAGCCACCCCGGGCGTGCAGCCCGGCGATTTCACTGAGCAACTCCGCGCGTCCACCACTGGCCTGGGGCTGGTCTGGGCCCAGACCAGCACCGGGGTCATCGGCCAGGCCGGCGCCATGCCGTGGCACCTGCCCGAGGACATGAGGCACTTCAGCAGCCTCACCTCCGGGCACCCGGTCATCATGGGCCGCAAGACTTGGGAGTCGTTCCCGGACAAGTACCGCCCGCTGCCCGCCCGGACAAACATTGTCATCACCCGCCAGGCCGCCTGGCGGGACACCCCCGGCGCGGAAGGCGCCGTCGCGGTCGCGTCGCTCGACGACGCTTTGCTCGAATCCCAGTTCGTGCCCGGCCATGAGACGGTCTGGATCATTGGCGGCGGCGAGATCTTTGCGCAGGCGCTGGACCTTGCCGACGTCGCCGTCGTCACCACAATCGACACCAACGCCGAAGGGGATACCTTCGCTCCCGACCTCGGCTACGACTGGACCGCCTCCGCCAGCCTCCCCGCCAACGGCTGGCTGACCTCGGCCAACGGCACCCGCTACCGGATCACGCTGTGGCGCCGGACGGAGGCCAAGTAATGCTGCGCAAGCCCGAGACACTCTTTGTCCTGGGGTACATGCTCCTGCCCCTGCTCGCGCTGCTCTCGGCCATCGTGGGGCTCACCATGATCCTGGGCGGCAACAAGATCCTCGGGGCGATCGTGCTGGTGGTGGTGACCCAGGTCTTCACGTTCGGGGCGGTCTTTGCGCTGCGCCGGCGCAAGGCGGCGCTGCTGGAAGAGCCGCGCGGCGAATAGATCCCGTGACGTAACCGACTGCGCCAGGCGGGCGGTGAAGTCTAAACTGGGCCCATGACTACAGCAGCTACCCCGTCCGTCGGCCTGGTCGGTTGGCGTGGCATGGTCGGTTCCGTCCTGATGCAGCGCATGCAGGACGAGGGCGACTTCGCCACCATCAACCCCGTCTTCTTCTCCACCTCGAACGCGGGCGGCGCCGCCCCGGCCATTGCCGGCGCTGGCGCGGCCGGCAAGCTCGAGGACGCATTCGACCTCGAGACGCTGGCGAAGCTGCCCATTATTGTCACCGCCCAGGGCGGGGACTACACCAAGCAGGTCCACGGCGAGCTCCGCGGCCGCGGCTGGGACGGCCTCTGGATCGATGCCGCCTCCACGCTGCGCATGAATGAGGACTCCATCATCGTGTTGGACCCCATCAACCGGGACGTCATCGACGCCGGCCTCTCCGGCGGGGTGAAGGACTACATCGGCGGCAACTGCACCGTGTCCTGCATGCTGATGGGACTGGGCGGGCTGTTCAAGAACGACCTCGTCGAGTGGGGCACGTCCATGACGTACCAGGCGGCCTCCGGCGGCGGGGCACGCCACATGCGTGAGCTGCTGAGCCAGTTCGGCAGCCTCAACGCCGAGGTGAGCACTGAACTGGACGACCCGGCGTCGGCGATCCTGGAGATCGACCGGAAGGTCCTGGCGCACCAGCGCTCCGGCATCGACGCCACCCAGTTCGGCGTCCCGCTGGCCGGTTCCCTGATCCCCTGGATCGACGCGGACCTCGGCAACGGCCAGTCCAAAGAGGAATGGAAGGCCGGGGTGGAGACGAACAAGATCCTTGGCACCTCCGCCGGGAACCGGATCATCATGGACGGCCTCTGCGTCCGGATCGGTGCGATGCGCTCGCACTCCCAGGCCCTGACACTGAAGCTGCGCGAAGACCTCTCGGTGGCCGAGATCGAGAAACTCGTGGACGCGGACAACCAGTGGGCCCGCGTGGTGCCGAACACCAAGGAAGCCTCGATGGCCGATCTCACGCCCGTGGCGGCATCCGGCACCCTGGACATTCCGGTGGGCCGCATCCGCAAGCTGGAGATGGGCCCGGAGTACATCAGCGCGTTCACGGTGGGCGACCAGCTGCTCTGGGGCGCCGCCGAGCCGCTGCGGCGCATGCTCCGCATCGCCACCGGAAACCTTTAGGGATTCCAGGCGCCCGTTCAGGCACCAAGGAATCTGCGGTACTTCGCGGCCTGCAGCTCAAAGGACTTTTGAGCGGCAGGCCGCAGCCCGTTAACAGCATCGAAGGGTTCGGGCACGACGCCGGCGCCCCGGCCGCCCGGCGGCCCCGCCCAGGTGCCGATCACCGTGCCGCCCGCCACAATGGTCTTCTTGAACATGCCGTTGCCGCCGGGGACGATCTTGTCAGCGTGCTCCGGCGCCAGCACCACGGACCGGTCCGCGTAGCCGAGCAGGAATTCATCAAACCCCGGCAGCGCCAGCACGGTGCGCTGCCCCGGCACGCCGTCGTCCAGCAGCGCGGCCGTTGCCGGCGCGAGCCAGTAGCTGGTCCCCGCGAACTCCAGCTCCACCAGGCGGTCCTTGACGCGGGCCAGGGCCGCGCGGGTTTCCGTCAGGGGGATGCCGGACCACCAGGAAAAATCACGTTCCGTTGCGGGGCCGTGGCTGCGCAGGTAGCGCAGCAGCCACTCGGCGATGCCATCCGGGCGGTCCAGGGTCCGCGACTCGGTGATCCAGTCGCCGAACGCCACCACCAGCTGCTGGTTTCCTGCCAGCGGACCCTGCACCAGCAATCCCCGCTGGCACAGGATCCCCAGCAGATGGATGCCGCGCTGGCCCGCGGTGGACTGGCCCGCCCGTTCGAAGGCCTGGAACAATTCCGCCCGGCTGGCTGCTCCTGCGGAGACCAGCCGCAACGCGGACCCCGCAGCTGCGTCCACATCCGCGTCACCGATGCCGAGGTCCCGGTGACGCCCGGCCATGCCACGGATCAGCCTCTCCGAGGTAATGGCCAGCATCCATTTCAAATCCTCGGGTGCCAGCACGTGCAAGGTGCCGCGCATGGGCCAGGAACGGACGATCTCCGCCCGGTCCAGCGCCCCGCGGACGTCATCGACGCGGGAACCGGGCACCCGCTGGCCGACGGCCCAGAGCACGGCCTGCAGGTCCTGGGCCTGCATTGCCGTCATCGCGCGGACGGCTTCCGGGACGGACTGGAACCCTGGTCCCAGCAGTCCCTGCGCGGCCAGCCGCAGCCTGCCCATGATCCCGGGGCTGAGCCGACCGGTGCCCGTCACCGCTGCCATGGGTCTATGGTAGGTCGCCTGCGCCGGCTGTCGGGCTGTTGCCCGGCTCTTCCCAGCCGCCGTCCAGCGGACCTCTTTAGCCTTGATGCATGACTATGAGTGAGGTGTGGCCGCTGCTGCGGCCCCTGTGCCGGAAGCTGGCCCTGCTGGGCTGGGCCTCCAGCGCCGCCGGCATGGCTGCCGGGCTCGCCGTCGCGATCGCCAGCGGCACCCGGCTTTCGCCCATGATGAGCACCCTGCAGCTGGTGGCAGGGCTGTGCATGGCAGTGTCCGTGGGCAGCTTCGTCACGGCCGCTGCGCTGCAGCCGCGGGCACGGTCTCAGGCACGGACGCCGGTAGGCATGAAGAGCGGCAGCATTGCCCCGCGGGGCCGGGAGCTCCAGTTCGACTACGCCAGCGAATTTCCGGCCACCGTACAGGCCTTCCTGCTCGGCTCCCTGGCGTTTCTCGCCGGCGCCGTGGCGTTTGCGTGCGCCGGACTGGTGCTGCAAAGCGGGCCCAGCGTTCAGTCCGTGGCGTTCTGCCAGGTCTTCCTGCTCGGGGCCGCGGCCTCCGGTTTCACCTTCATGCTCTTCAGCAAGGTGGCCCCCCGCCACACGGACCGGTAGGCGGCCCGGCCTTCCTGCAGAGCAACCTTAGAGAGCGACGCCGATCAGCAGCGGTTCCGGGTGCAGTTCAATGCCGAAACGTTCGACGACGCCGTGGCGCACCTCGCGCGCAACAGCCAGCATGTCGGCCGCGCTCGCCCCGCCCCGGTTGGTGATGGCGAGTGTGTGCTTGGTGGACAGCGAGGCCCGGCCACCCGAGACGCTGTCCGGGTCCAGCCCGAAGCCCTTGACGAACCCGGCCTGATCGATCAGCCAGGCCGCCGAAAGCTTGGTCAGCCCATCCGCACCGGCCGGGTAACGCGGGGCCTCCTGCGGCAGCCGTGCCGCGATGTCTTCGGACACGATCGGGTTCGTGAAAAAGGACCCCGTGGAGTAGGTGTCACGGTCGTTCGCATCCCAGACCATGCCCTTGGACGCCCGGAGCCGCAGCACTTCGCGCCGCACGTCGTTGGAGTAGGCCCGCCGGCCCTGCTCGACGCCGAGCGCCCGGGCGAGTTCGGCGTAGCGGACCGGGGCGCTCATCCGGCCGAGCGGGAGCTGGAATTCCACGGTGAGCACCACAAAGCGCGGCGATCCGTTGACGGTGGTCCGCTTCAGGATGGAGTCACGGTAGCCGAATTTGAGTTCGGAATTCGTGAAGGTCTTCACCGCGTTGCGTTCCCGGTCCCAGGTCCGTACCGCGGCGATCGTCTGCGAGACGTCGGACCCGTAGGCGCCGACGTTCTGCACGGGAGTCGCGCCCGTGGCGCCGGGGATGCCGGAGAGCGCCTCGACGCCGGACCAGGCATGCTTCACGGCGTGGTCAACGAAGGCGTCCCAGTTGTGGCCGGCCTGGACCACCACCGCCACGCCGCCGCAGGAGTCCTCGGCGTTGACGGTGAACCCTTCCGAGGCGATCTTGAGCACCGTACCGGGGAACCCGTCGTCGGACACCAGCAGGTTGGAGCCGCCGCCGATGATCAGCAAGGGCTGGCCGGCGGCGTCCGCCGTGCGCACGGCGTCGATGATGCCGGCCTCGCTGCGGGCTTCGATGTAGCTGCCGGCGGGGCCGCCGACGGCGGACGTGGTTAGGGCGGAGAGCTGGATCTGGGTCACCTGACCAGCCTAGCCGGGATCATCCGTTGGCCCCTAAGCGGGTGCTAGCTGTACTTAGCTAGCCAGCCCGTGCCGGCATGGGGAGTTTGCGCGCCACCGGGGAGAGCAGGAAGCTCACGATCAGCATCACCATGACGGCAAGCAGGGAGTGGAGAATCCCGACGTGCTCGGCCAGCAGGCCCAGCAGCGGCGGCCCGCACAGGAAGGCTCCGTAGCCGATCGTGGACACCACGGACACCCGGGCAGCGGCCTTGACGGGATCGTCGGCCGCGGCGGACATGCCCACCGGGAAACCGAGCGAGGCTCCGAGTCCCCAGATGGCCAAGGCCACGTAGGCCAGCCACGGCGCGGGGGCGAAGACGAACAAGCCGAGGCCCAGCACCGCGAGCGCGGCGCACCAGCGCATCACCGGGACCCGGCCGAAGCGGTCAAGGACCAGGGTGCCGGCGAAGCGGCCGATGGTCATGAAGGTGACGAACAGCCCGTAGCCTGCGGCTCCGGCGGCGTCGGTCTGGCCGTGGCCGTCTGACAATGCCAGGGCCACCCAGTCCCCCGCCGCCCCTTCGGCGAGGGCCAGCCCAAGGACCAGCACGCCCAGGAGCAGAGTGCGCCGGTCACGCCAGGCCTGCGCGATCTGGCGTTTGTTGTCCAGCGGCTGCTCCGGGACGGCGTCCGTCTGCCGGACGATCGGGATGGGCCCGGTGGAGGGATCCTCGAACGTATCTGTCCCGGATACCTTGAAGGGGCGCTCCCCCTCGACCGGCGTGATGTCCGCCCGGAACCACGCCGCAGCGGTGGTCACCGAGCCGGCCACCAGCAGGCCCACCGCGGCCAGGTGCCAGAAGACGGGGATCCCGGCGGCGGCTGCCCAGGCACCCAGCCCGGCTCCAGCCACCGTGCCCAGGCTGAAGGAGCCGTGCAGCCGGGGCATGATGTGCCGCCGGACCGCGCGTTCCACCGCGGCGCCTTCGACGTTCGACGCGGTGTTCCAGCTGGCGGTGCCCAGCCCGATGATCGCCAGTCCGGCGGCGACCGCCACCGGACTGGCGAGCACGGAGGTGCCGAAGCCTGCCAGCATCAGCCCGAAGCCCACCATGATGCTGCCGATCCGGATGGTGAGCTTGGAGCCGAGGCGAAGGACAATCAGGCCCGATGCGGACACGGACAGGAAGGACCCCGCCGTCATGCAGAGCAGGAGCAGCCCGACGGTGCCCGGAGTCAGGTCCAGGCCGTCGCGGATGGCCGGCAGCCGGGACACCCACGTGGAAAACGCGATTCCGCTCGCTCCGTAGGCCACCACCACAGCGTTGCGCCAGTGCGTGATCTCGGCGGCCGGGACGAAGACATCCTTGGTCACAGCAGTCCGATTCACTGCAATGCCATGGGCTAGGCCAGCCTGACTACGGCCTGGGCCTTGACGAGGACCTTTTGGGCGGACGAGAGGACCGTGAGGTCGACGCGGGCGGTGCCGGCGTCGGCGTCGAGCGCTCCGATGGCCCCGCTGACCTCGATCACGGCACCGGCCTCCGGCGTCCCCGTGGTGTCGGCGACCGGCACCGGCTTGGTGAAGCGGGTCTGGAAGTCGACGACGGCGGCGGGGTCGCCGGCCCAGTCAGTGACGAGCTGGACAGCGGCGCCCATGGTAAACATGCCGTGGGCGATCACGCCGGGCAGGCCGACGCCCGTGGCGAAAGCCTCGTTCCAGTGGATCGGATTGAAGTCACCGGAGGCGCCTGCGTACTTGACGAGATCGGTACGGGTGACGGTAATGCTGCGGCTGCCGATGTCCTGGCCGACGGTGAGTTCTGCGATGTTGACGCTCATGGCTACTGTCCCTCTCCGCGGACCAGGATGGACGAGGTGGTGGTGGCGACCGGCTCCCGGACGCCGGCGGCATCGGCGGCATCGCCGGGGGCCAGGGCGAAGATTTCCGAGCGGGTGGTGATCATGGCTCCGCCGCCCATGGCGCGGACGCCGTCGACGTGCAGTTCGGCGACCAGCCGGTCGCCTGCGATGATCGGGCGGTGGTGGGTGAACCGCTGGTCGGCGTGGACCACGCGGGAGAAGTCGATCCCGGAATCCGGGTCCTCGATCAGCTGCGCGTCAGCGCGCTGCGCGACGATGATGGCGAAGGTCGGCGGCGCCACGAGGTCGCTGTGCCCCAGGGCCTTGGCGGCATCGACGTCGAAGTGGGCCGCGTGCGTGGCCTTGACCGCGCGCGCGAACTCGCGGATCTTCTCGCGGCCGACGTCATACACCTCTGCGGCAGGGTAGCTGCGGCCCTGCAGGTCCGGATTGATAGTCATGGTTCCAGCCTATCGCCACGCCCGGGACCGTCCGGCTTCGTGACAGGGTGCGCGCCGGGATCGGACGGGTATTGACGGGAGGGTATTGACTCGCGCGATATGATGAAAACATCAATCCATCAATCCAGACAGCGGCGCTGTCCCGCCGGGCCGCGCCACGAACGGATGCGAGAAGGTGTCCTCCTGCCATGATCTCCGCCGCGCAGACCCCGTTGTACGAAATCAAGGCCAACCTGTTCAAGGCCCTGGCCCACCCGGCCCGGATCCGGATCCTCGAGCTTCTGGCCGCGGCACCGGACACTGCGGCGCCGGTCAGTTACCTGCTCGCCGAGACGGGACTGGAGCCCTCGCATCTGTCCCAGCATCTGGGGACGCTGCGCCGGCACGGCGTGGTGACGTCGGTCCGGACGGCGAATGTGGTGACCTACCGGCTGGCTCATCCCAAGATCAAGGAGCTTCTCGCGATCGCCCGGGTCTTCCTGCTGGACACCCTGGCCGGTTCCACCGAACAGCTCCGGATAGCGCAGGAGCTGCCGGCAGGCCACCTCGACGACACTGGCCATCTAGACAACACAGCGCCGTGAGCGCGGACCCGGCATCAAGTCCGGTCGGGACACCCGACACGCTCCGGAGACGCCTTACCCGGTTTGTGCCCTCCCGGCGCGACTACGGACTCTTGCGGTCCGCCTGGAAGACGGACCTGTTCGCCGGAATCACAGTAGGCATTGTGGCCCTCCCCCTGGCCCTGGCCTTCGGGGTGAGCTCCGGCGTCGGGGCGGAGGCCGGACTCATCACCGCGGTGGTGGCCGGACTGGTCGCCGCCGTCATGGGCGGATCCAACGTCCAGGTCTCCGGCCCCACCGGCGCCATGGTGGTGGTCCTGGCCCCGGTGGTCGCCGCCCACGGCGTCGGCAGCGTTGCGCTGGTCTCGGTGCTGGCCGGACTGCTCGTCATGGTCCTGGGAGTGAGCGGACTGGGCCGCGCCGTCGCGTTCATCCCTTGGCCGGTCGTGGAGGGTTTCACGCTCGGCATCGCCGCCATCATCTTCCTCCAGCAGGTGCCCCTGGCCACGGGCACCGCGGGAACGCCCGGCCACAACACCCTCCTGGCGGCCATCGAGAGTGCGTCACAAGCAACCATGCCAACCGTGCTGCAGACGCTCGCTGTGGTGGCGGGCGTCGCGGCCCTGATGTACCTGCTGCCCAGGCTCAACAAGTCCCTGCCTGCGAGCCTGATCGCCGTATTGCTCACCACCGTGGCGGCAGAGCTGCTGGCGCTGGACATACCCCGGATCGGCGCACTTCCGCACTCCCTGCCGGCGCCCTCCATGCCCTCTGTGGATCCGGCCGCACTGGGCGGCCTGCTGATGCCTGCCGTCTCCATCGCGACGCTCGCCGCCATTGAATCTTTGCTCTCGGCCCGGGTGGCCGCCGGCATGGTGGGGCCGGACGGCCGTCCGTCCGGCCCGTACAGCCCGGACCGGGAACTCACCGGCCAGGGGCTGGCCTCGATCGCCGCCGGATTCTTCGGCGGCATGCCCGCCACGGGCGCGATCGCCCGGACGGCCGTGAACGTCCGTTCCGGCGCCAAGACCAGGCTCTCCGCGGTAGTGCACGCCCTGGTGCTGCTGGCCATCATCTATTTGGCGGCCGGACTCGTCGGACGGATCCCGCTGGCGGCGCTGGCCGGCATCCTCATGGTCACGGCCACACGCATGGTCTCGCGGCACACGGTGACCGCGATCCTCCGGTCCACCCGGGCCGACGCGGCGGTGTTCGTGATCACGGCCCTCATCACCGTCGCCTTCGACCTCATTGTGGCAATCCAGATCGGACTCGCCGCGGCAGCCGTGTTCACGCTGCGGGCATTCGCGTCCCTGAGCGGAGTCCGGCGCGAGGACATCCCCGGGCCGACGGTTCCGGGAGACGAGCACATCGCCATTTTCCGGCTGGACGGGGCCATGTTCTTCGGCGCCGCGGAGCGGGTCCTGCAGGAGATCAGCCAGGTCAAGGACGTCCAGGTGGCCATCATCCGGCTGTCGCAGCTGCGGATGCTGGACGCCACGGGCGCCCACGCGCTCGTCGAGGTGATTTCGGCGCTGGAACTGCGCGGCGTCACGGTCCTGCTGAAGGGTGTCCAGCCGCAGCATCTGGAGCTCGTGACCAATGTGGGGGTCATCCGCTCACTGCGGCATCACAAGCACCTGTTCACGTCCCTTCCGGACGCTGTGGAGCATGCCCGGAGCCATGTGGTGCGGAACGCGGCTGCTAGCGTTTGAGGTTCTTCCGGATTGCCTGGCCGCGGACCACAAGCCCGGCAATGTGCAGGATCAGGCCCAGCCCAATCACCGCCAGCGAGGCGAGGGCAAGGGCCTGGTTGCCGGTACTGTTGCCGACCACACTGAGGGTGATGCCGAGGGCGATCAGGCCCATGGCACTGAAGACGAGCACCTTGTAGGCGGTTGACGCGGTGGCCCAGAATTCGTTCAGCACCGTGCCAGTCTACCGGGGCGCGCCGGCGCCGCCGCGATCCGCAAAATTCCTGGCGACACTCAGAATGCCTGGCGACGCGGGAATACGGGCGCGTCCGGTAATTTGCGCGTCGCGGGGCAATTTCAGCGTCAGAACAATGTTTCCTGCACGGCCGGGACGTCCGAGCCGTGGTCCCCGAGTTCGATCATCCGGGCCTTGAGCTGCCCCAGGTTCACCACGAATTCCAGTTCGCCGCCATCCAGCGCCGCCAGCGCAATGCTGCCGCTCAGCGAATCGACCCKGAACCCGTGCGTTCCGGTCCCCAGGTCGTGGGGGTAGGCATGCCGGGCGGCCGGGGCGCAGGCGTTGGCAGAGAGCTCCGGCCGGACCCACCGCTCATCCACCACTTCAAAGCCCTCCCGGCCGGCACCGGCGAGCAATGTCCGGACCACCCCTGCCAGCCGCCCGTTCACGGCATCGAGTTCGACGGCGGCTGCCGGTGCCACGAGCGCAGCCGCTTTGGCGGCGGCGCGGACCTGCTGCGGCAGCCCGGCGTCGCGCGTGATCATGTCCTCAAGGATGCGTACCACGCGGCCGTCCCCGGCTCGGGCGACGTACCGGGCGACCACAGCGCCCTGCTCGGCGAGCCGGTTCCATTT
Organism: Arthrobacter sp. P1_B3; assembly: GCF_056406615.1. Taxonomy (NCBI): domain Bacteria; kingdom Bacillati; phylum Actinomycetota; class Actinomycetes; order Micrococcales; family Micrococcaceae; genus Arthrobacter; species Arthrobacter sp. P1_B3. The sequence continues at coordinate 130,200 of NZ_JBFTZV010000002.1, forward strand.
GCGCGGGTGGGACGCGGTGCCGACCTTGCTGGCCCCGTTGGCGAAGGTGGCGACGTAGAGCCAGTGCGGCTGCATCAGGTACGCGCGCAGGCCCGGCGGGACCCTGCCGCCGCGGTGGAAGTCGTGGATAAGCCGGGAGTCGTCCAGCACGAAGCACCGTTCGCACTGGCTGCCCTTGGTGGCGGCAGCCCGGGCGGGGCAGAGGACGTGGTCCCGGTCCGCCGGGCCGTGGACCACGTGACGCCCGAGGCAGTGCTTCCCGTTGGCGGCGAGCCGGAAACCGAGCCGGGTGCCGGCGTCGAGCGCCAGTTCGGTGAGGGTGCCGTCAGGGTCCTGCAGGCGCATCACCGGGAGCCCTCCGCCGGGCTGTCCAGGTCCGGGCGCGGGAACCGGCGCCGGACCATCCCAAAAGACCCCGTGAACCAGATAGCGGGTATCGGTCACGGGGGCTCCTTGAGTGGTGTGTGGCTACAGAGCCGGCTGCACGCCAAAGGCTACCGCGAGCTTCATGATCTTCTCGGCGCGGCCCAGGCGCGGCAGGTCGGAGCCGTCGCGGATGACGCGGCCGCTGGCCTCGAAGTCGGCCATGAAGTCCGTGGCCCACGCGACGTCGGACGGCGTGGGGCTGATGACCTCGTTGATGACCGGCGTCTGGTCGATCGCGAGGCAGAGCTTCCCGGTCATCCCCATCATCACGGTGATGCCGGTCTGTTCGCGCAGGATCGGGTGATTCGTGCCGACGGTGGGGCCGTCGATGGGGCCGGGCAGGTTGCCGACGCGGCTGGCCACCACCAGCTTGGCGCGGGGGTAGGCCATGGCTTCGGCGGTGGCCGCCATGCCGGTGTCGCGGCGGAAGTCGCCCGAGCCGAAGGCCAGGCGGAAGGCGCCCTGGGCCTTCGCGATGTTGTTGGCTTCCTCGATGCCGACGGCGGACTCGACCAGGGGGATGACCGGGGTCTTGCCGTCCATCCGGTGGAAGCTCTCCGTGACCTGGTCGGCCGATTCGGTTTTGGCCAGCATGATGCCCAGCAGGCCGGGAGTGCCGCGCAGCCCGGCAAGGTCGTCGGCCCAGAACGGGCTGGTGGCGTCGTTGATCCGGACCCACGCGCTGCCGCCGGCGGTCAGCCAGTTCACGACGTTGGCGCGGGCGATGTCCTTCTGGGAGGGGTCCACCGCGTCTTCGATGTCGAGGATGATGGCATCGGCCCGGGAGACGGCGGACTGGTCGAAGAGATCGGTCTTCATCGCGTTCACCAGCAGCCAGGAGCGGGCGATGTCGGCCGGGATGTTGCGCTGGGGCCGAAGTGATTCGGCGGTGGTGGTAGAAGTCATGCATCTACGCTAGCCGCCCGGGGGCACTTGCCGCTAAGCGATCCGGCCCTCAGGGGCGACCATTACGACCAAAATCATGTCCCTGCCCAACCAGCTGGCAGCAGAAGCCGTTTTCAGGACTCCAAACGGCCTCGCCTGCCAGCTAGTCGGGGTGGGTTACGGCGGGACTGGCTAGGGGATGTTGCTTCCCCTGGCCGCGATCCAGAGGCCGTACCACTCGGCGCGGGTCATCGCCTCGGCGGCCTCGGCGGCACCGGCGCAGGCGAGGATCCTGTCCGGGTTGGCGGTGCCGATCACGGGCGCAATCCCGGCTGGGTGCTTCATGAGCCAGCCCAGCACGATCGCCTCCCCCGTGGTCCCCTTCGCGGCGGCCAGGGCGGCCACACGGGCGCTGGTGGCCTCCTCTGCCGGCGTCGGCACGGCCGCCGGCGCACCGGTGTACAGGCCGCGGGCCAGCGACCCGTATGCCTGCAGCCGGATGCCGTTCCGGACGCAATGCTCCACGGTGCCGTGCGGGAAGCTGTAGTCCGTGCCCTCAGCGTGGTTGACCAGCACCGTGCTTTCGAGCCAGGCCCGCTTCAGCAGGCTCATTTCGAGCTGGTTGCCCACCACGGGCACCTCGAGCCGGTCCTGCAGCATCTCGATCTGCGGGCCCGACATGTTGGACACGCCCACTGCCCGCACTTTGCCCTCGGCCATGAGCTGCCCGACGGCGGATGCCACCTCCGCCGGATCCATCAGGGGATCGGGGCGGTGCAGCATGAGCACGTCGACGTAGTCCGTGCGGAGCCGGGCCAGGCTTTCGTTGACCCGCGCCAGGATGCCGTCCCGGCTGAGGTCGTAGTAGGCCTCCAGGCCCTGCTCGCCCAGCCGGATGCCGCATTTGGTCTGCAGCCGGATCTTCTCCCGCAGCCCGGGGGTCCGGGCCAGGACCTCGCCGAAGACGGCTTCGGCTTTGCCCTTGGTGTAGATGTCCGCGTGGTCAAAGAGCGTGATGCCCGCGCTCATGGCGGCGTCGACGGCGGCGGCCGCCTCGTCCACGTGCGCGGACGAGTACGGTTCCGCCGACCAGTTCCCGCCCAGGCCCATGCAGCCGTAGACGAGTTCCTGGGGAAGGTTCCCGTCGAGGGCGGCCGCGCCGGACGAATCCTTCGGTGCGGGCCTCACCGCAGCCAGACGGTGGTGTTGGCCGGCAGCTGTCCATCTTCCAGCGGGCCGCTGCTGACCAGCACCTCGCCGGCAGGCAGGTCAACCGGTGCGTCGCCGAAGTTGGTCACCGTCTGCCAGCCGCCGGGACGGCTGAAGCGCAGGACGTCGGCGCTGCCGGCTTCCTGCCATTGCAGTTCCTCCGAGGTCTGCAGTTCGCGGCGCAGCTTCAGGGCCTTGCGGTAGAGCTCGAGGGTGGAACCTTCCACGCCGTCCTGGGCTACCACGGCGTAGCGGCCGAACCAGGCCGGCTGGGGCAGGTGCGCCCCGCCGGCGCCGAAGCCGAACGAAGTGCCCTCCGGAGCCCACGGCAGCGGCACGCGGCAGCCGTCGCGGCCGATCTCTACGCCCTTGTTCCGGAAAAAGGTGGGGTCCTGACGCTCGGTGTCGGGGATCTCGGTGACTTCCTGCAGGCCCAGTTCCTCGCCCTGGTACAGGTAGGCCGAACCCGGCAGGGCCAGCATCAGCAAGGTGGCGGCGCGGGCCCGGCGCAGGCCGAGTTCGACGTCGAGCTCTTCGACAGGGGCGCCGGCCAGCAGCCAGCCCTTGCCGTCCTGGCCCTGGGCGTGCTTGCCGCCGCCCTGGGGTAGGCCGTAGCGGGTGGCGTGGCGGACGACGTCGTGGTTGGAGAAGACCCAGGTGGAGGAGGCCCCGGATTCCGTGGCCTCGGCGAGGTTCCGGGCGATGATTTCGCGGAACTCGCCGGCGTCGAAGTCGGCCTGCAGGAGGTCGAAGTTGAACGCCTGGCCCAGGCCCTCCGGGCTGGCGTAGCGGGCGCGGCGGGTGGCGTGCACCCAGGCCTCGGCGACGGCCGTACGCGGCGGGTTGTACTCGTTGAACACCTCGCGCCATTCGGCGTAGATCTCGTGGACTTCGTCGCGGTCCCAGAACGGGTGCGAGCCGTCCGGGAATCCGTCCGTGCCCGTGTTGGCGGCGCTGAGCTCCACCTTGGAGATCAGGGGCTCGGTGAGGTCCTTGGTCAGCGCGTGGGCGACGTCGACGCGGAAGCCGTCCACGCCGCGGTCGGACCAGAAACGGAGTGTCTTGAGGAAGTCGTCACGGATTTCGCGGTTGGCCCAGTTCAGGTCCGGCTGTTCCTTGGCGAAGATGTGCATGTACCACTGGCCGGGTGTGCCGTCGGGCTCGGTGATGCGCTCCCAGGCGGGGCCGCCGAAGACGGACTCCCAGTCCGAGGGCGGGAGCTCGCCGTTTTCGCCGAGGCCGTCGCGGAAGATGTAGCGTTCGCGGGCGGCGGATCCGCGCGGGGAGGCCAAGGCCTCCTGGAACCATTCGTGCCGGTTCGAGGAGTGGTTGGGGACGATGTCGGCGATCAGCTTGATGCCGGCGGCGTGCAGCGCGGCGGACATCTCGTCGAAGTCCGCCAGGGTGCCGAGCTTGGGGTCCACGTCGCGGTAGTGGTCGACGTCGTAGCCGCCGTCGGCAAGCGCCGAGGGGTAGAACGGGGAGAGCCAGACGGCGTCGATCCCGAGTTCCTTCAGGTACGGCACCTTGGCGGTGATGCCCTTGATATCGCCCAGGCCGTCACCGTTGGAATCGGAAAAGCTCCGCGGGTAGATCTGGTACACCGATGCCTGGCGCCACCAGTTGGGGTCGGCGGCGAGGTCGGAACCGGACAGGGTTGCCAGCGTGGCGGTGTTGGTCAAAGGAGATTCCTTCGGGTCTGGGAGGGCTTCTGGTAATTTAGATACAAGCTAAATATATTGCCTGAACAATTATGGGTCCGGGGACAGAAGAGGTCAAGAAGTGATGCCGCACGCAGCCGCCGCCACGCCGCAACTGCTGCGCCGTGTCAACGCCCAGGCCGTGCTGCGCCACATCCGCGGCGCCGACGTTGCCACCGGAACCGAGCTCATGGCCCTGACCGGGCTCACCCGGGCCTCGGTGATTGCCGTCTGCGAGGACCTGATCGGCCGGGGCTGGATCGTGGAGCTGGACCAGCCCCGCAATGAACCCCATGCTGGCTGGGGCGTGCCCCCAGTTCCGCGAAAGGGCCGCCCTGCCCGGCGCTTTGCCTTCAACCGGGAGGCGGGCTTCGTGCTGGGCCTCGACATTGGCGCCGCGACCACCACCGCCGCCGTGGCCGACCTCCGCGGCAGGGTGATCGGCCGCTCCAGCGGGAGCTTCCGCGCGGCGGACATCCCCGCCCTTGAGCGGATCGGCGTCGTCGATCTCGCCTGCCGCCAGGCGCTGGAAGCAGCGGGAGCAGACCCGGGCAGGGTTCTGGCCGTCGGCGCCGGGATCGCCGCACCGGTGGACCGGGACGGCAACGTCCTCGTGACGCAGCGGTTTTGGAGCCTGTTCGACGTCGGGCTCCGCTCAGCGCTGAAGGAGCTGCACGGCTGGACCGTGCTCCTGGAAAACGACGCCAATCTGGCCGCGCTCGGTGAGCGCTGGCGCGGGTCCGGCGTGGGCGTGGACGATCTGGTGGTGCTTTTGGCGGGCGAACGGCTGGGCGCCGGAGTGATGGAGTCCGGGCGCCTGCTCCACGGCCGCGGCGGGGCCGCCGGCGAGATGGGCTATCTGGACATGGTGGAGGGCGTTGGCTCCAGCGACGGCATCGCGGCCCTGGTGAGGCAGTGGTCCGCGGCAGACGGTGGGCCATCCGCGGGCGGTCCGGCCAGCGCGCCGCGCGTCTTCGCGGACGCGGCCGCCGGGGACGCGGCGGCGCTGGCAATCCTGGACCGGATTTCGGAGCGCATGGCGCGCGTCATCGCCTCGATCGCGAGCCTGATCAACCCCGAGCAGGTGGTGATCGGCGGTGCCGTCGCCGAGTCCGCCGGCGTGCTCCTGCCGGGCATCACAGCGCTGCTCCCCCGCTTCACCGCGACTCCCCCGCGAGTGACGGTCTCGCCTCTGGGCGACGCGATCGTCACGGCAGGCGCGGTCCGGCATGCCCTGGACTACGTCGAGGCGAATGCCCTGGAGCTGGCCCTGCCCGCGCCGGCCTGATCCTTAGTCCGGCATGATCATGGTGCGCAGGTCCAGCTGCCGCAACACCCGGTCTGCGACTTCCGGGTCCATGCCCGGTTCGTTCCGGGCCGCCACGACTTCCTGGCGGGCCGCGTCGAGGGCGATTGTCTGCACGGCAATCGCCAGTTCGCGGCCGCGTTGGCGCTGCTCCCCCGCGCTTTCATTCTTTAGGCTCCCGTCCAGCAGCTCGGCATGCAGCCGGGTCATTTTCTCCTTCACCAGCGCCACCTTCTCCGCCGGCAGTTCCTTCATCAGCTCGTTGTCCTTGAGCGCGGCGATCGCTGCCTGTTGCGCTCGGCGGGCCAGCACGCGGGCGGCGTCGCGTTCTTCCGAGCCGTCCTCGGACGCTTTCAGGACCCGCATGAGCCACGGCAGCGTCAGCCCGGGCAGCACCAGGGTGGCCAGCAGGACCGCGCAGGCGATCACCAGCAGCTCGCTCCGGGCCGGGAACGGCGCGCCGTCCGCAATCGTCAGCGGAAGGGCCAGCGCCAGCGCCAGGGTGGCCAGGCCGCGCATGCCGCACCAGGTCAGGATCAGCACGTCCTTGGCCGAGGTAGGGCGCAGGACGTCCTTCCTGGCCCTGGACAATCCGGACATCATGGCCAACCAGGCGAAACGGGCGGCGAACACGAGGACGCACACAACCGCCGCCGTCCCGATCATGCCGAAAACGGCGCTGCCTTCCTCATGGATGACCTGCCGTATTTCCAGCCCCACCAGCCCAAATGCCAGGCCGGTGATCAGCAGTTCCACGACGTCCCAGAACGCGGCGCGGGTGACTCTCTCCGCGGCGTCCCCGGGCCTGGAGTGGCGCTGGATTTCCAGGGCGGTGACGACGACGGCGATCACCCCGGAGGCGTGCAGCTCCTCGGCCAGGATGTAGGCGGCAAACGGCACCACGAGGGTGACGGCGCTGCGGGCCACCATGAAGGTCACGAGGCGGGTGATCAGGCTCGTGAACCAGCCCACGCCGATCCCCACGACCACCGCGATCGCGGCTCCGAGGACAAACTGGGGGACGACGTCGGAGGCGATCTTGGTGCCGGCTACGGCGGCGGCCACGGCTGCCTGGAAGATGACGATGGCGGCGGCGTCGTTGAAGAGGCCCTCGCTCTGGAGCACATTGATGAGCCGCCGCGGCATATGGACTCGGCTGGCGATGGAGTCCACGGCCACGGGATCGGGCGGAGCCACCATGGCGCCCAGGGCGATCGCGGCCGGAATGCCGATGCCCGGGATCATGAGCCAGGCCGCGCCGGCCACCACCGCCGTCGAGACCACAACGAGTGCGACGGCGAGCATGAGCAAGGTGCGCCAGCGGACCCGGAAAACGGCCCAGGAACTGCGCTGGGCCGTCGCGAAGAGCAGCGGCGGCAGGAAGATGGGCAGGATCAGCTCGGGCGAGATCTGGATCTCCGGGAAGCCGGGGATGAACGTCAGGGCGACGGCCAGGAGCAGCATCAGCACGGGGTAGGGCAGCTTCAGCCGGTCGCCCAGGCCCACGGCCCCCACTGTGGCCAGCAGGAGTCCAACGATAAGTGCCAACTGGTCCATGTGCCCGCTTTCCCCGGAGGCGGGCCGGGGGAATCCCGGGTGGATGCACGGGCCGCCCCCACTACCCTATCGAGGTCAGCGGTGCCGGGCTTCCGGTGCCGGGCCTATGGTTGCAGGGCTGCCGCGAGCGGGAGGGTGCCGTCCCGGAACTCGATGGTGCGCCCGATCGTGCCGGGCAGCCCGAGGACCGCCGCCGCCACCAGGGCGACGTTGGCGCGGGCGGTTGCGGTGCCGTCCGACGTATCGGCGGGGTCGACGTCGATCATCCCGTTGCCGGGTCCGGCCGTCAGCGTGCCGGGCCCCAGAATGGTCCAGTCAAGGCCTGAGCCGCGCAGGTAGGCATCCGCCGCGGCCTTGGCCTCGGCGTAGGCGAAGAAGCCGTTGTCGGCGGGGACCCCGTGGTCCGGCCCGGCGCCGAAGTAGGAGACCATGACGTACCTGCTGACACCGGCTTCGGCAGCGGCGTCCATCGAACGGATCGCGGCGTCCCGGTCCACGGCGTAGGTCCGTTCGGGGCTGCCGCCGCCGGCCCCGGCAGAGAACACCAGGGCGTCGTGGTTCCGCAGGGCATCGGCGATCTGCGCCGTCGTCGCGTTCTCCACGTCCAGAAGCGTCGGCGTGGCCCCGGTGGCCGCGACGTCGGCCGCATGGTCCGGGTTGCGGATGAAGGAGGTGACCTCCTGCCCGTCCGCCGTCAGGATCCTGGACAGTTCCAAAGCCACCTTGCCGTGGCCGCCGATGATTGCGATTCGCGTCATGGACCCATTCTGTCCCACCTGATGGCGAACTGCTGCCCCATGGTCCAGAGGTTGGTGGTGGTCCAGTAGATCAGGACGCCGATGGGGAACACGATGCCGCCCAGGCCGAAGACGATCGGCAGGCCGTACAGAAGCACCTTTTGCTGGCGCAGGAAGGGGCTCTCCAGGGCCTCGTCGGACAAGGTCCTGGCCATGATCTTCTTCTGCGCGATGAACTGCGCGGCCGTCATGGCCAGGATCATCACGATGGAAAGGACCCACACCGAAAGTTGGCTGGTGCCGCTGCCGTGCAGCAGGGATGCGGACAGCGGGGCGCCGAAAATGGTGGACTGGTCGAACTGATTGACCTGCTCGGCGCTCATGGCACCGATTCCTTCGCCCTGGCCGGCCGCGGTGCTGACGCCGGAGAGCACCTGGAACAGCGCGAAGAAAAAGGGCAGCTGAATCAGCATGGGCAGGCAGGCCGAGAACGGGTTGGTGCCGTGCTTCTTGTACAGGGCCATCTGTTCCTGGGCCATGGCCTGGCGGGACAGCGGATCGGTCTTGCCCTTGTACTTCTCCTGCAGCTTCCTCAGGTCCGGCTGCAGCAGTCCCATGCGCTGCTGGGCATTGACCTGCTTGAGAAACACAGGGACCAGGGCGGCACGGATGACCAGCACCAGCCCGATGATGGACAGGGTCCACGTCCAGCCACTGGCCGCCGGCAGGCCGATGGCGCTGAGTCCGTCATGGAAGCCCGCCAACATGGCCGAGACCAGCCATCTGAACGGGCCCATGATGGTACCGAAGAAGTCCACTGGTATCCCCAACCGTCAGGTGCTGCAAAACTACGGTGAAACGGGCGGCTTGTCACGGGCTCAAGCTGCGTGAGGGCATGAGACCGGGAAACTCAGCCGGACCCGAACCGCCGGGTGGTGGCATGATGGGCGCATGAGCCAAGTCACATGCGATCTGACTATCTCCCTCGACGGATTCGTCGCCGGCCCGAACCAAAGCCTGGCGGACCCCCTGGGCGAGGGCGGAGAGCTCCTGCACAGGTGGCAGTTCGAGGAACCCGAGTCCAACGCAGCCGAGCGCGAAGGCATCCTCGCGGCAGGCGCCTACATCATGGGACGGAACATGTTCGCAGGCCCTGGGGCCTGGGACGAGGGATGGCGGGGATGGTGGGGTGAGGATCCGCCCTATCACGCACCCGTGTTCGTGCTCACCCATCATGCACGCGAGACCCTGGAGATGCAGGGCGGCACCACGTTCAACTTCGTGACCGATGGGATCGAATCGGCGCTGGCCCAGGCGCGGAAGGCCGCCGGCAGCAAGGATGTGGCCATTGCCGGAGGAGCGCAGACCGTCCGCGAATACCTTTCGGCGGGGCTGATCGACGAGCTGCGGCTCCACATCTCGCCCATCCTCCTGGGCGCGGGCGAGCGGCTTCTGGACGGCGTCGCGAACCTCAAGCTTGAGCCGACGGAAGTAAGCGGTACCCGCCTCGTCACCCACGTGCGTTATCGGGTAATCCGCTGACAAGCTGACCGGGGAAACCAAGAGGCGGCGTTCGGAAAACTCAATCCCATGGAGACAGAAAGACCCCCGGAATCTCAAGGATTCCGGGGGTCTCGGTTCATCCGCAGGAGGCATCCCAGGCGTCAGCGGCCTGTGTCATTGTGCGATGCGCGCCGCGCTGGTCCGGGAGACGGTGGTGTAGCCGAACCGGGAGCCCGTGACGCGGACGGTGAGCTTGGTGCCCTTGTCGGCGGTCCGGACCTTGTAGGTGGATGCATAGGCGTCAGAGATGACGACGCCGTTGCGGAGCCAGCGGTACGTGAAGGCAGTGCCCCAGCTCCAGGTTCCCCGCTTCACGGTCAGGACATTCCCGGCCGTGAGGGTGCCGACAATCGTCGGCGTGGCCGAAATCAGGGGCAGACCCGCCACCCTCGCCGAAGCGTTGATCGTCTGGTACATGCCGCCCGGCACAGTCGGGAACACGCTGGCCGAGAGCTTCGTGCCGGCGTCGGCCTTCGTCAGGACGTAACTCCAGCCGTAGGCCCCGGCGATCTGGACGCCGTCGCGCAGCCACATTACGTCCGAAGTGATCCCCGCCCGGTCATACCAGGGGTCGGGAGTCACGGTCACCTTCGACCCGACGGTCAGGGTTCCGGTAATGGCCCGTGTCGACTCACGCGCGGTCACGGGCTTGGGTGCGGTGACTTTTACCCGGGCGGTGGTGTAGCCGGGGGCGGACGCAGTCACGAGGACGGTGAGGGTCTTGCCAACTTGGGACCCGTCCGGGGTGAAGCTCGGGCCGGTGGCCGCTACCGTCCCGTCCGGAGCGAACCAGTTGTAGGTGACCTTCAGCTTGTCGGAGGGCACGGACCAGGTCCCGGCCGACACCTTCATCACAGAGCCGGTCACGGCGTCCCCGGTCACGACCGGCTTGGTGACATTCGTCAGCTGCTTCAGCTCCACCCCGGCGGCGGCCGGCACGGCGACCGCGTTGGAGTAGATTTTGGTGTCGTACCAAGAAGGGTCGGTCATCAGGACCAGGGTGTGGCCCTGGTCCTTGGCCGTGATCTTGTAGGTCAGCGCGGTGGCTCCGGAGATCGGGACGCCGTCGCGCAGCCACTGGTAGGTGTGCGCCCGGTTGTCGCCAGACCAGGGAACATCATCAGCGGCAGTGAGGACGTCCCCCAGGCCGGTGCCGCCGGTGACCACGGCGCCGGGGGCTGGGTCGAAGTCAGAAACCTTTCGCGGTACAGAGGTCCCGGTGGCCGGCATAAACCCGGGAGCGTGGCCGGTGACCCTGACGCTGAGCAGCCCCGTCGAACCCCTCGGGTCGAACACATGCGCGGTGGCACCCGGGATGGGCGTGCCGTCGCGAAGCCACTGGTACTGGCGGTAGACGACCGGAGCGTCCCGAAAACCCGCCCCTGCGTACACGAGGCGGCTGGGCCTATCCGGGTGGGTGTCATACGTACCGATACCAATGTCCCCCGCAATGAGAGACTGGACGGCGCCGCCGGCGGTCGTGACGGGGGCGGTTTTGGTGGACTGCAGGGTCGTATTTGCATAGCTCGGGGCTACCGCCGTGGTCTTGACCCGGATGCCCTTGCCGAGGTCCGCCTCGGTAAGCCGGTAGGTGGTGCCGGTGGCGCCCAGCACGGGCACGTCGTTGCGCAGCCACTGATGCGTCAGCGTGGCGTCCGCGGGATCCCAGTCACCGTCAACAACGGTCAGGGTTCTGCCGACCTGGAGGGCCCCGCCGATGCCGGGCCGCGGACCGGCGACGGCGCCGCTGACCAGCACCGGATAGGCCGATCCGTTTTCGGCCGTGCAGTATTTGACGAAGTCGACGACCGGGCCGCAGGAATCGAGGTTCGGCGGGATGACCCACTCATGGGAGGCCTGCGCCGGAACGGCGAGGCCGGCAAGCGAGAGCGCGGCGAGTGCCCCGGCGATACCGAGGCGGATGGTCTTCTTGTTCAATTGTTCCCCCAGTCTTTGAGCCGGCTCCCGGCTCCCCCGTCGCCGAGCATAGTATCCAGACACGTTTTGGGCAATGTTTGCGCAGGTCAGGGCGCCGGGATCTCGTTATCACGCGATTTGGGTCACGCGGCATTGCTGGCACAGCGGATACTCCTGCAGGAACGGAGCCAGCCTCTCCTGCAGGGCCTTGAAATCCCATCCGTACATATACAGCGCTGTTTCCTGAGGTCGTTGCCAGTGACTGCTCACGATCCCCAACCCTCCAGCAATCGACCGCATTCTTCGTAGACATGATTGGAGTCGCAGTCCCGATACACATCGTCTGGAAGGTCGGTGCCGTTGAGGTAGAGGGCCAATCCTTCATGTGCGCCGAAATCGATTCGACGGTCTTGGTCTGACACGTACAGGGTGGAACCCTTGGGCGCGAGCATTGTGGCAAGGGTTTCGGATACGGCATCGACCGTCACATCGGACAGTTCGTCAATTTCGATATCGCACTCAGTAACCTCACCGTTGGCCGCCATCTGGGTTCCCCCGCCAACGACGAGGATTCCGAACGAGGCCTGCTCCGGGAACGCACCAATGTTGGGCTTGCAGCGGCGCGTGCACGCGGCCGCAACGGAGGCCGACCCACACTATTGGACAGCGCCAAGGTCAGCAGGGCGAAGCAGTTGCACGCGGCTGGCGTCAGGAGCCCCCGAGAGACCGCGGACGCGGTAGGCGTCTCGGTTGCTACGCTGTACCGCTACCTAGCCAAGTGAAGCCCTGACAAGAGAAAGCCCCCGGTTTATGCCGGGGGCTTTCTCGTACACGGGCAACGGTGTCGGTGAAGTAGCATGCCCGTGGGCCGCAGGCGCACCATCCGACCCGCCGCCTGCCAACGAGGCCAGGACCCCATCGGGACGCGCACGTGAGCGAGGCGGCCGGAGCCGCTACCCGGGAACTGCACCCTCGTACAGGGTGAGCTGGTTGCCCTGCTCCGCGAAAGCGTGGCCGACAATCGGCCCGTCGACCGAGCCGGTACGGACCCACATCGCAGCTTCGACAAAGCTATATGGATTGGTCCCGTAGGGCGGGTAGCCCCAGGGCATCTCGTAGTTGTCGAAGACGTTCGTGAGGTACCAGGTCCCGAAGGTGCTGGTCAGTTGCACCTGAGTGGCGATGTTGCGCCCGCTCACCGGTGATTTCCAGGTCTTCAACGCTTTCCACTCCGCGTTGTTCCCCACGTGGAAGGTAAGGCTGCCGTCCGGTGTCCCATTGGGCGTCCCAAACGAGTTGCGGCCGATCTCCAGAATCGGTTGGAGGGGAGCCGATCCGTTGGGCGCGCCGTACCACTGGCGCCAAGTGAAAACGGTGCCATCGTTGAACGTCAGCGCCCCCCAGGTATATGCAGTCGTCCACGGCTCCTTCCCGGAGTTGTAGTTCCCCCACTGGTGCTCAAACCAGATCGTGCCGGTGAGATGGCGGGTCTTACCGCCGATGGTGACGGTGCCCTTGCTCTTCGAAATCGGACCGGTGTAGTAGTACGACAGGGAGTACAGGTTGGCCGGATCCAGGTTCTGCCCGTTCCAGGGGATGTTCTGATTCTCAAAGCCGGCAAGCCCGACCGGCATGTAGCCGTACGGTGACTGGGCCGTGTTCTCCATGTCCATGGCGAGGGGTGAGTTCCCGTTGTTTGCGGCAACACCCGTGAATTGGAAGCGCCACGTGTCAGGCTCGGCACGGTACACCGTGGTGAATTCCACGTTCTCGCCTTTGGCGTTGTACTGGAAGTCGTCCGGCGAGGTCGAGTCCGGCGGCCGTGTCGCCTGCAATGAGCCAACAGCAGTCGGCTGGTGCGACCAGATCAACTCCTGCTTGGCGAAGTCCCCGAACGAGAAGCTGACGCCTTGCTGCCACAGCGAGGGCCCTCCGGGCGCACTCGGGTTGTTCGTGATGTTGTAGAAAACGCCGAACTCTTCCCCGGTGTCGTCATCGGTGAAGAAGCCGGTCCAGTAGTGCCACTCCTGGACCTGGCCGCTGTCGAAGATTCCGCCCGTGTGCCATTTGTGGTCCTGCGGCAAGAGGTACAGGGCATGGCCGCTGACTTCCTGGAACGGGCCAGGCTCCCCGGGGGCGGCCGCGCTTTCCGGAGGAGCGACGCGGGCCCCCAACAGACCCGCCGTGGCGGCCATGGCCAGACCCGATTCCAAGACCCTACGGCGGTTGATTCCTGTTCCTGACGCGCGGGCGACGTCCGCACTTTCACCATCGCGCTCGGTCACCGGGCGATGTTTCTGCTCTTGGGTCTCATACATAGCTAAACCTCCTGGTGGACCCCCACTGGCCTTCGTTGTCTGAGGCCGACTAATCGAGGATCCGTCGCGGGTCTGCGGCGCTGGGTGGCCGATTCGAACGCCGCGCATCAAACGCCCCATACGAGAGAATGCTGATCCGGCCATCCGGTTCGAGCATTTCCAGCGGGGCTTGGTGCGGCCACCGAAGGGTGGCCGCCGTTCACCATTCCGTCCCGGCTTGGGATTGTGGTCAACCTCGGGATGAGCACTCAGGAATCCAAGCCTCAATCCTGCTTGGTGCGGCCGGGACCGGTGCGGCCACGCTCGCAACCGTCACGTGAGGGTTCGCCCCGACCACAGTCAATCCAGTAACACTTGCGGCGGCGCGCGGGCCGATGCTTCGTGATTCACGTCGACCTCGGCTTCGCCACGCTTCCACATGGCAATCTCCCGGGAAACCGTCAGCTCGAAGTCTGCTCGGATCCCTTCGTCCAGCATTACCCCGGATGACATTGCAGGGCAAGACCCGCAAATTCCGAATGGACCAGTTCAGCACAGATCAGGCGTCTCCGACCCGGGGAGCTCATCAGCCCGGTGCGTGCTCGGGTACCGGGGGACGGAGGCATTTTGCGGTATCTGGCCGACTTTGACCGCGCCTTCGGGGTCGTCCTGGAGGACGGACGGGTCCCCGCATGACCGATGCGAAGGAAACCGCCGGGCAGATCGCCCGCCCAAAGTTGTATTACGCAGCCAGTCGCCCGTGACATGCCAACTCAGCCTTCCAATAGACAAGCCCGACGCTCACAGGGGGGGCAGCCCCGTCCACAGGCCACGGTGGACCCCAGTGCCGCTCCACATAATTGTTGGCCCGCCCTTGAACCCGTCCGGAGTATCCATTTTGTATCCATCGGGGAGAGAAGTTGGTGGTTTTCTGGGGAAAGGGAGAGACCTCTATAACCGGCAGACCCTCCCGAAACAGAAAAACCCCCGGAATCTCAAAGGATTCCGGGGGTCTTGCCTGTAGCGGTGGGGAGGCTCGATCTCCCGACCTCACGATTATGAGTCGTGCGCTCTAACCAACTGAGCTACACCGCCATAAATGAGGAAAACCTGCGCTAAGCCGGTCAAAAACCGCCTTGACACAGGCCCTCATCCAGAGCCCCCCACCGGAATCGATCCGGTGACCTCGTTCTTACCAAGAACGCGCTCTACCACTGAGCTAGGGGGGCAACGAGTAAATACTCTACCGGAAGATTCGCTCACCAACAAATCGGCGGCCGGACGGCGTCGGACGGGCCGAAACCGGCGGAAATCCGGGCTCCCAGCACGGTCCTGGGAGCCTAAAACGGCACCCCGGACCCGCCGGCCGCCTCGGCTGTGACGAAGCGAACACGGGGCGGAATGCTTAAAGCAAGAACGGGCCGGCTCAGGGAGCCGGCCCGTTCTCAGATAGTGCTAGTGGTTACCACTTGTTGCGGGGCTTGAAGCCGCCTTCGGTGCGGGGCTTGCGGGTGTCGGCGCCGAAGCTGCGCTGCTCGGAACGCTCGCTGAAGGAGCGGCCGCCACGGTCAGCGGAGGACCGCTCGCCGTCGCCCTTGCGGAATTCGCGCTTGAAGCCGCCGTTGCCCTTGAAGTTGCCGCTGCCGCCGGAGTAGCCGCCACGGTCCCCGCCGCGGTCGCCGCCGCGGTTGCCCTGGTAGGAGCCGCGGTCCCCGGAGGGCTTGCGGCCGTTGTCGAGCTCGAGGTGGATCAGCTCGCCGCCGATCCGGGTGCGGGACAGGGCCTTCAGCTGATCGGCGCTGAGGTCCGCCGGGAGCTCCACGAGGGAGTGATCCGAGCGGATGTCGATGCCGCCGATCTGGGCCGAGGAGATGCCGCCTTCATTGGCAATGGCGCCAACGATGGAACCCGGCATGACGCGCTGGCGGCGTCCGACGGCGATCCGGTAGGTGGCGTTGCCCTCGGTCAGGGTGCGGGTCGGGCCGCGTGAGCCGAAGCCGTCCTTGGAGCGCTCGCGCTTCTGGAACTCGGGCGCTGCCGGCAGTTCCTTGACCAGGAGCGGCTGTCCGCCCTGGGCCATGACGGCCAGTGCGGCGGCGATCTCCGAGGCCGGCACGTTGTGCTCTTCCTCGTAGGAGGAGATAAGGTCGCGGAACGCGGCGACGTCCTCGGACTCGAGGGTCTCCGTGATGCGCTCGGCGAACTTGCCCAGGCGCAGCGTGTTGACGGTCTCGGCCGTGGGCAGGTGCATCTGCTCCACCGGCTGGCGGGTCGCCTTCTCGATGGAACGCAGCAGGTACTTCTCGCGCGGCGTCATGAACAGGATCGCGTCGCCGGAACGGCCTGCGCGTCCGGTGCGGCCGATGCGGTGGACGTAGGACTCGGTGTCGTGCGGGATGTCGTAGTTGACCACGTGGCTGACGCGCTCGACGTCCAGGCCGCGGGCGGCGACGTCGGTGGCGACAAGGATGTCGATCTTGCCGTCGCGCAGGGCCTCGACCGTGCGCTCACGCTGCTGCTGCGGGATGTCGCCGTTGATGGCGGCGGCCTGGAAGCCGCGGGAGCGCAGCTTGTCGGCGAGGTCCTCGGTGGCCATCTTGGTCCGCACGAAGGCGATGACGCCCTCGAACTCTTCGACCTCGAGGATGCGGGTCAGCGCGTCGAGCTTGTGCGGGCCCATGACCTGCAGGTAGCGCTGGCGGGTGTTGGCGCCCGTGGTGGTCTTGGACTTGACCTGCACCTCGGCCGGGTTGTTCAGGTACTGCTTGGAGAGCCGGCGGATCTGGCTCGGCATCGTGGCGGAGAACAGCGCAACCTGGCGGCCCGCGGGGGTCTGCTGGAAGATCTGCTCCACGTCTTCGGCGAAGCCCATGCGGAGCATCTCGTCGGCCTCATCCAGCACGAGGTACTGGAGTTCGGACAGGTCGAGGGAACCCTTGGAGATGTGGTCGATGACACGGCCGGGGGTACCGACGACAACCTGGGCGCCGCGGCGCAGGCCGGCGAGCTGGGGGCCGTAGGCGGAGCCGCCGTACACCGGGAGGACGGTGAAGTCGTCGATGTGCTTGGCGTAGGAGGTGAAGGCCTCGGCAACCTGGAGGGCGAGCTCGCGGGTGGGAGCCAGCACCAGGGCCTGGGTCTTGCGGGAGGGGCCGTTGAGGTCGTGGAGCTCGGCCAGACGGGACAGCGCCGGTACTGCGAAAGCTGCAGTCTTACCGGTGCCGGTCTGGGCCAGGCCCACGACGTCGCGGCCTTCGAGCAGCAGCGGGATGGTTGCTGCCTGGATCGGGGACGGCTTCTCGTAGCCGACGTCCTGCAGGGCGGCGAGGACGCGGCCGTCGATGCCGAGGTCTACGAACTTGACGCCTTCTTCCTCGGCGTCCTCGTCCTTGGCCGGGGCGGAAGTGGCCTCGGTCTTGGTGTCAGCCTGCGGGGCAGCCTCGGCGGCCGGTGCTACAAAGTTCGCAGGAGCCTCGGTGAATTCCGGGGCGGAGCCGGCTGCGGGTGCAGCCGTTTCAGAAGTCTCGACGTCGCTCTGAACGGTTTCGGTGTCGACGGAGTTGTTCTGATTTTCGGGCATAGGTGAAATTTCCTCATCCATAGGGGCCAAGCGGCACAACCCGAGGTGAGCGGAGCCGCAGTACGCGTGACACGAATTGCCGGGCGTACGTTGACCGGCGGGTCACATAGAAGTCCGGCGCTTTCGCAATCCCGTGGCAGGACTTCCCGCTGCATCTCTTGGCTGCTATCCCAGCAGTCTGTACAGCGTTTTCTTTTGCCGGCTCTCCCTATGAAAATGCCCGCATCACATTTGCGGGCCCCAACACTTGCCAGTCCTGCCTCAAGAATTGGGCAGGAATAAGGGATTTCCGGAGTGGGGGATATTTCAAGTGTAGGGCATGGATCAGAACAGTGGAAATTGAGAGGCCGACGGCGGACGGTGAGCTTGCGCACACCGGCGCACCAGTCCTAGACCCCGAGGCGGCGCTGCAGCTGCTCGAAGCCCTGGTGGTACTCGGGCTGCAGGCGGATCTGGCCGTCGGCGTCGGCGTCGCGCAGGGCCTCCATGTCCTCCAGGGTGGGATCGGTGAACCACTTGGCGATCGTCACCCCGTGCGCGGGGACAAAGAGCCGGTGGATGTGGTTCCCGGCTTCGATGTTGCCGGTCCGGACCACCCGGAGGTAGGTGCCCACCCGGCCCGCCTCGGTGAACCGCTTGACCCAGTGCGGCTCGCCCATCCGGCGCTGGAAGGTGGCGCAGGGGATGCGCGGGGAGGTGACCTCCACCTCGACGTCCAGTCCGATCTTCCAGCGTTCGCCGATCACGGCGTTGGAGGCGTTGAGGCCCGTGATCCGCAGGTTTTCGCCGAAGGTGCCCGGCGGCAGGTCCCGCCCGAGCTCGCCGGCCCAGTAGTCGGCGTCGTCCTGCGAATACGCGTAGAGTGCCTGGTCCTCGCCGCCGTGATGGATCCTGCTGGCCTGGACATCACCGCGCAGGCCGAGCTTGTGGACCCGCACCGGACCGTCCACGGGGCGCTTGTCGATCGCGGTGAC
Source organism: Arthrobacter sp. P1_B3 (assembly GCF_056406615.1). Lineage (NCBI taxonomy): Bacteria > Bacillati > Actinomycetota > Actinomycetes > Micrococcales > Micrococcaceae > Arthrobacter > Arthrobacter sp. P1_B3. The sequence continues at coordinate 148,351 of NZ_JBFTZV010000002.1, forward strand.
CCCGACGCTGCCGGGATCATCGAGCAGCTGGTGAACCCTGCAGACAGCAAGCACAGATGCGGTTTCCATGGCACCAGTGTAGGCCTGCGCACGGCCGGGCACCGGACTCGGCTCGGGCACGCTGGCCCGGCCGGCACCGCAGACACGTGGAGCCCATCCATCGTCCGGGATCCGGAGGCCGGTTAGGCTGGCGTCGGGAAACGCACGCAAGCCTTCCGCGGGACAAACACGTCCCGCGGCCATACGTGAGGGGACGCATTTGGGCCGCAACGACGAGCACCCGGATAAGCACCCGGATAAGCAACGGCAGGACCGGAAGCAGCCTCCGTGGCAGGTTCCACAGCCCGAGCTGCGGCCCGAGCTGCAGAACCAGTCCGGCCAGCCCGCGCCGCCGGGGCTTCCGGCAGACACCGCTGCCCCCGGCGCCGTCTTTGACCCCTTCGCCCGGGAACGCGAGCGCGAACTGGCGAGCGCGGCCGCGCGGAGGAAACGCTCGCAGCGCCGCACCGTCGTCGTCGGGCTGGGCGTCACGGCGCTCCTGGCCGGCACTATCACCGCCATGGTGGCCAGCAACGAGGACGAGGCCGACTACGCCCAGGTGTGTTTCAACGACGGCCCCGGCGAGCGCGTCGAGGACGCCCAGTGCAATAACAGCAGCACAGACGGCCGCAGCTCCGGCGTCTATGCCTGGTACTTCTACTCCCGCGGCGCCAGCGTGCCCGGGGTGGGCCAGAACCGGTCAGGCTACCCCAGCTACAGCAGGACTGTTCCCACCGGGGCCAAGGCGTCCACGGGATACAGCCGCACGGGCGGCACGGTCAGCAGGGGCGGCTTTGGCGGCAGCGCCAAGGGCGGAAGCACGGGAGGCTAGGGATGATACGACTGGGATCCGTGCCGAGGCCGGACTGGAAAGAGCACATCGAATCACAAGGCCTCGTCTTCTCCACCACCGCCCTGCCCGACGGCACGAACGTCGAGTACTGGCACGAGGGCGCCTACTACGAATTCACCATGGACGAAGTGGAGACTCTCGAACAGACGGCGGAGGACATGCACCGCATGTGCCTCGAGGCCGCAAAGTTCCTGGCCACCGGCGCCATGGGCGGGATCGGGATCGGGCCGCAGGCACTGGAGCTCGCGGCCGAATCGCTGCAGGCCGGCGATGTGGACGTCTACGGCCGCTTCGACTTCGTCTACGACGGCCGGGGTGGGCCGGCCAAGATGCTCGAATACAACGCCGACACCCCTACCGGGCTCATCGAGGCAGCCGTCGCCCAGTGGTTTTGGCTGCAGGACGTCTTTCCCGAAAAAGACCAGTGGAACGGCATCCATGAAGCCCTCATCAGGCAGTGGAAGAGAGTGCAGTACCGCACCGGCATGAGCACGCTCCACATCGCCCATTCCGAGGAGGAACAATCCGGCGAGGACTGGATCACGGCAGCCTATATGCGGGACGTCGCGGGCCAGGCCGGCTGGACCACGATCGGGATCAACATGTCCGACATCGGCTGGGACCCGAACCTCAACCGCTTCGTGGACCTGGACAACTTCATGATCAGCACCATGTTCAAGCTCTACCCCTGGGAACTGATGATGAAGGAGCCGTTCGGGCACCGGCTGCTCCAGCGCGCCCACAATCCGCGCTGGGTGGAGCCCGCCTGGAAGATGCTCCTGTCCAACAAGGCCCTGCTCGCGGCGCTGTGGCACCTGTACCCGGACCACCCCAACCTGCTACCGGCCTATCTCGACGGCCCCGGACCGCTCAAGGAGTGGGTGGCCAAGCCGCTGCACGGCCGCGAGGGGGACAACATCAAGATCCACGCCGCCGGCATCGACCTGGAACAGCCCGGCAACTATGGCCGGGAAGGCTGGTGTTACCAGCAGTTCCACGCCCTTCCCGATTTCGACGGCAACCGCCCGGTGCTCGGGCTCTGGGTGGTCGACGGCGAATCAGTCGGCTGTGGCATCCGCGAATCGGACGGGCCCATCACGGACTACTTCTGCCGCTTCGTTCCCAACACAATTGACGCGCCGGCCCCGCCGGTTCCGACCTCGAACCGGGCCCACTCCAGCAAGGCAGGTATCGCCCTATGAGCACCGAGACGACGACGGCCGGCGGCCACGGGGCCCCCGCGGCAGTTCCCGCCAAGGGGCTGCGGTCCGGGATCCTGGATCTCGGAGACTCCGTAATGCTGGGGTTGGCCTCCACCGCGCCGGTCTATTCGCTCGCGGCGACCCTGGGCCTGATCGTGGCGGTCAACGGCAATTACACTCCATTGATCCTGCTGCTGGGCTTCGTGCCCGTGCTCTTCATCGCTTTCGCCTTCCGTGAGCTCAACAGCGCCATGCCGGACTGCGGGACCACTTTCATCTGGGCCCGCCGGGCCTTCGGTCCATGGGCCGGCTGGCTCGGCGGGTGGGGCGTTGCCCTGGCCGGCGTCGTGGTCCTGGCCAACCTCGCACAGGTCGCCGGGCAGTACCTGTGGCTGCTGATCGGCGACGGTTCCCTGGCCGGGAACAGCCTGGTGGTCACCGCCACCGGCGTTCTGTTCATCGCGTTCATGACCCTGGTGAATTACCGCGGCATACGCCTCGGGGAACATATCCAGCGGGTCCTGACCTACGTGCAGTACCTCTCGCTGGGCATCTTCGCCGTGGCGATTATCGTCAGGATCACGGGCGGAGTTCCCGGCGCGGCCGCAACCGGTCAGTCCTTCGATCTTGAGTGGTTCAACCCCGCCGGCGCCTTCGCCGATCCCGGCGCGGTGGTGCATGGTGCCCTGCTGGCACTGTTCATCTACTGGGGCTGGGACACCTGCCTCGCGGTGAACGAGGAGACCGAGAACCCCGGCACCACCCCCGGCCGCGGCGCCGTCATTTCGGCGCTTGTCCTCGTCGTAATCTACGTCTCCGTAGCCCTCCTGGTGATGATGTACGCCACGGTGGACACGGACGGGATCGGGCTGGGCAACGAGGCCAACCAGAACGACGTCTTCCTCGCCATGAAGGACGTGGTGCTGGGCCCCTGGGGCTGGCTGATCGTCGTCGCCGTCCTGGCATCGGTGCTGTCCTCGACCCAGACCACCATCCTCCCTACCGCCCGCGGTACATTGTCCATGGGCGTGCACGGCGCCTTGCCTCCCAGGTTCGGCGAGGTCCACCCGCGCAACCAGACGCCGGGATATTCCACCCAGGTCATGGGCGCCGCGGCCGTTGCCTACTACGTCCTGATGAGCCTGGTGAGCGAGAACCTGCTCGCCGACTCGATCAGTTCAATCAGCTTGTTCATCGCTTTCTATTACGCCCTGACCGGCTTTGCCTGCGTCTGGTACTTCCGCGCGACCCTGCGCGGCTCGGCCCGGAACTTCTGGTTCCGCGGCGTCATGCCCCTGCTCGGCGCTTTCATGCTGACTGCGGCATTCTTCGTCTCGGCGGTGCAGATGTGGGATCCGGACTACGGTGATACGCAGATCTTCGGCGTCGGCGGGGCTTTCGTCAGCGGCGTGCTGCTCCTGGTACTGGGCGTGGCGCTGGCCGCCGTCTGCCGTTTCGCGCCGTCCACGCGGGGCTATTTCCTGCAGCACCAGCCCGCCGCGGCACGGACTCAGCCCGAGAGTACGGTGCGGCCGTAGGATGCTGGCATGAGCAACGAAGCTGGCATTCCCCACGATTCCGACGTTTCCGATGTCCTGGCGATCGATTCCCTGCTGAGCGCGGAGGAGCGCACCGTGCGCGAGCGCGTCCGCGATTTCACGAACCAGCGGATCCGTCCCGATATCGCCGGCTGGTACGAGGACGCCGTGTTCCCCCTGGACCTCGCCCCGGAACTTGGCGAGCTCGGCGTGCTTGGCATGCACCTGGAGGGCTACGGCTGCCCCGGCCGCTCCGCCGTCGAATATGGCCTCGCGGCCATGGAACTCGAGGCCGGTGATTCCGGCGTCCGCACGTTCGTCTCGGTGCAGGGCTCCCTCGCCATGACAGCCATCCACAAGTGGGGCTCCGAGGACCAAAAGCAGGAGTGGCTCCCCCGGATGGCCGCCGGCGAGCTGATCGGCGCGTTTGCCCTAACCGAGCCCACAGCCGGATCCGATCCGGCATCCATGACCACCTTTGCCCGCCCCGACGGGACCGGCAGCGACGCCGGCTGGATCCTGGACGGCGCCAAACGCTGGATCGGGCTCGCGTCCGTCGCGGATGTGCTGGTGGTGTGGGCCATGACCGACGACGGCGTGCGCGGATTCCTCGTCCCGGCCGGCACCGCGGGCGTCACCGCGACGCCGATCGGGCAGAAGCTTTCGATGCGCGCCTCCATCCAGTGCGACATCACGTTCGACGCCGTCCGGCTGGGCCCGGAGGCGCTGCTGCCGGCGGCGCGGGGGCTGCGGGGCCCCTTCTCCTGCCTCAACGAGGCCCGGTACGGGATCGCGTGGGGTGCGATGGGCGCCGCCCGGGATTCCTACGCGGCCGCCCTGGCCTATGCCCAGGAGCGGCTGCAGTTCGGCAAGCCGCTGGCCGGATACCAGCTGACGCAGGAGAAGCTCGTGAACATGCTCCTGGAAATCCAGAAGGGCACCCTGCTGGCCCTGCACCTGGGCCGGCTCAAGGACGCCGGCAGGCTGCGTCCGGAGCAAATCTCGCTCGGCAAGCTGAACAACGTGCGGGAAGCGATCGCTATTGCCCGGGAGGCGCGCACCATCCTGGGCGGCAACGGCATCACGCTGGACCATTCCCCGCTGCGGCACGCCGCCAACCTGGAATCCGTCCGCACCTACGAGGGGACCGACGAGGTCCACACCCTGATCCTGGGCCAGCACATCACGGGTCTGCCCGCCTTCCGCTGAGCCCGAGGGGGCCCGCGCCCGCAGGGTTCCTTGACCGGGGGCCCACACCGGCTGGGCCCCGGCCTGAGCTTGCGAAGGCTGGGAGCCGGTGGGGACTTGCGAGGTTAGGGTGCGGGTGGGGAGGCATTTCACGGCAGTGTTTGCCGCAAACACTGCCGTGAAATGCCATCTCGGCGAGGTTCCGGAAGAAGTTCCGGGGCGGGCTCAGGCGGAGAAGCCGCCGTCGGCGGGCAAGCCATCCGGCGACGAAGAACTGGACCGTGCGGCCGCCTGGATCCCGCGAAGACGATCCCTGTGGTGCGATACGTATGAAACCAGTGATACAAGTGGTGACTGCTGAGTTTCCGCGTAGCCAGCACTCGTGTTCTCCCTGGGGCGCATTCGTAGAGTGGTGCCATCGCAACCGATCCGACGGGTCGGCACAGGATACCGGGTGAGGGGGACATCATGGGTCTCAGGGCCAAGTCAGGCGCGTGGACGCTCGGCGTCTTTCCGGCACGTCACGCCGCGAGCAGGGCGGACGTGAACGACCAGGATTTTTCCAGCGCTGACCAGGGACCCCGCAAGTACCGTGCCCGCATCGCCACGGCACGCGTTCTGGACAGCAACCGACTTCAAGAGAGCGCAGGAACACCCCAATCCTGGAGGTTCCACGACTTCGTCAGTACATCCCAGCTCATGCTTCCCCACCGGGTCGAAAAGGTCCACCGAGCCTTGACCGTCGGGGACTGGGAGGAGGCGCGCCTCGCCGCCCATAGTCTGTCCTGGTCCGCATCCATGGCCGGTGCCTGCCGGCTCCAACTCATAGCCGAGCTCATTGATGCCGACCTCCAGTCCGGGCGCAACGCCCGTGCACGCGAGACGGCCTGCCTCCTCCAAAGCGCCGCCACCGAACTGGCAACAGCCCTCGCCCTGCTGACCGCCGACTGACCGGATCCGGGGCGACCGTCGGATGCCCGCATCAGCGTCCGCTGACGCGCCAGGCTGCCGGGTCCAGGCTCAGGCGGAGAAGCCGCCGTCGGCCTTGACCAGCTGCCCGGACATCCAGCGACCCTCGGGCGAGAGCAGGAACGCGACGGTGCCGGCCACGTCTGCCGGGGTGCCCAGCCGGCCGCCGGGCTGCCGCCGGGCCAGGTCGTCACGGAGCGGCTCGTCCATCCAGCCGGTGTCCACCGGTCCCGGGTTGAGTACGTTGGAGCTGATCCCGAGCGGGCCAAGTTCCCGGGCCGCTGCGATCACGATCCGGTCCAGGGCGCCCTTTGATGCCCCGTAGGGCAGGTTGAACGCGGTGTGGTCACTGGTCAGCGCCACGATGGCCCCGCCGTCGGGACCGGCCTGCCGGGCGAAGGCGGCAATCAGCTGCCAGCTGGCCCGGGTGTTGACCGCGAAGTGCCGGTCGAAGCTCGCCAGGGACGTGTCCAGGATGCCGGAGTCCACGGATTCGGCATGGCTGAGCACCAGTGCCTGCAGGGTTCCGGCCTCGGTCGCAGCGGCGGCCATCAGCCGGTCCACGGCGTCCGGGTCCTGGAAATCCGCGGGCAGAGCCACGACGGCGGCGCCGATCGCCTGCAGCTCAGCGGTGAGGCGTTCGACGTCGTCCGGCTGGACTCCCCACGGCATCCGGGCGTCGTAGTCCTGCCAGTACGTCAGTACGAGGTCCCAGCCATCCGCGGCGAGGCGGCGCGCGATGCCGGCGCCGATTCCGGCGAGCCGGCCGGCGCCGGTGACGAGGGCAGTCTTACGGGGTGACGAAGAGCTCATGCCGAACAGCCTAGCGGCGGCCGGAGGTGCAGCACCTGCTAGATCCCGCCTTCCGAAGGTCCCCGGGCGGCAGCTACGAGGAGACCGCGGAGGCCCGGAGGTCCCGTCCGGCGGCGGGCACGGCATCAAAATCGAGCCCCGGTGCCACCGAATCCCGCCGCAGGGCTACAAGCCAGCACACCAGCATGGCCACGGCGCAGAAGACGCCGGCACTGGAGGCCATGATCCACAGGCCGGGCGTCTGGACATCGAGGTTTTCCGCGCCCAGGGCTGTGCCAATGGTCTTGGGCGAGAACAGGAACACGATGATCGAGATGCCCAGCACGCCGCCCATGGTCCAGCGCATTCCGGCGTAGCGTCGGGGAGTTTCCCGCAGGGTCCAGGCGAACGCCGGAAAGACGGCCGCGACCCACACCCAGTGGTGGGACCACGAGACCGGGCTGATCAGCAGCATGGTGAGGGCCGTCGCCGACACGGCCACGACGCGGGAGCCCTGATCGCTGGCGGCCTTGATCACTGCGGCGCCGACGGCCACAACCATCAGGCTCAGCACCAGCCACGGCACCGTGACGTGCGCCTCCGGGACACCGAAGTGCAGCAGGGCACCTTTGAGGGACAGGTTGTCCACATAGCCCGCTCCCCCCATCCGGGACGTGTCCGGCAGCATCTGGAGCCAGAACTGCAGGGATTCGGCGGGACGCAGCAGCCAGCCGGCCAGCACGGTGGCGGTGAAGCCGGCGGCCATATTGCCCAGTCCGCGCCAGTCCCTGCGGACCAGGTAGTACAGCCCGAAGACCAGCGGCGTCAGCTTGATGCCGGCGGCGACGCCCACCAGGAAGCCGCTGCCGGGGAAGCCGCGGGTCCAGCGATGGTTGCGGGCCAGCAGGTCCACCGCGATCAGGCCCATCAGCAGCGCGTTGATTTGGCCGAACACCAGGGTCTCGCGCCAGGGACCCAGGTTCAGCACCGCCAGGACCAGGACGGCGGCGGCCCAGCCGTTGCCCGGAATCCGGAAGGTGGCTCGCCAGGAGGCTTTCGCGTTCCAGTACCGGACCGCGCGGACCGCGGTCAGGATCGCCACCCCGGCGCCGGCGGCGTTGAACAGGGTCAGCGCTGCCGCCTGCGGCAGCCGGGCCAAAAGGCTGAAGAGGATGGCGGCGAACGGCGGGTAGGTAAACATGAGCGTCGGTCCACCGGCCCAGTCCACGTTGCCCGCATACAGGTCTGAAGGCGCCTCGCCGGCGTCGTTGAGGATTTTGCCGCCGTACCAGTACACGCTGAAGTCCAGACCCTGCTTGGCCCAGGCACCGAGCGAGATCCAGATGAAGTAGCCCACCGCGGCGATGGCCAGGATGACAGAGAGCCGGAGCAGCTGCCGGGCGGGTGAGCGCCGCGCCGGGCTGCGGTCTGAATCGGGCACTGACATGAATTCCCCCATCGGGCTGCTGGTGTAGACGCTGGCCGTTTGGGCGGTTCCGTCCAGGGCGGCGCAAACGCGCCCTCGCTGTCGGGCCAGTCTACAGACCCAGCTACGCCGGCACCGGGACGGACTCCAGCTTCCGGGCGTCCTTGCGGATGGTGGCGCTGATGACGGCGGCGATGGTGCACATGGCGGCGGCGGCGAACCAGGCGTAGGTGTACTGGCCGGTGGCGTCGCGGACCGCCCCGGCCGCCAGGGCCGCGGCGGCCGCGCCGAGCTGGTGGGCCGCGAACACCCAGCCGAACACGACGCTCCCGTCGGCGCCGAACACCTGGCGGCAAATGGCGGCCGTCGGCGGCACCGTGGCGACCCAGTCCAGGCCGTAGATGACCACGAACACGATCATGCTGGGCTGGACGGTGGCGCTGAGCAGCAGCGGCAGGACCAGCAGCCCGATCCCGCGGAACTGGTAGTACACGGCGAGCAGGATCCGCGGGTTGAAGCGGTCCGTGAGCCAGCCGGAGGCGATGGTGCCGATGATGTCGAAGAGGCCGACGACGGCGAGCAGGCCCGCCGCGGTGGTTTCGGGCATGCCGTGGTCATGGGCGGAGGGGATGAAGTGGGTGCCGATCAGCCCGTTGGTGGTCGCGCCGCAGATCGCGAAGCCGGCCACGAGGGCCCAGAAGGTACGCACCTTGCTGGCCCGTTTGAGGACCTGCAGGGCCCGGACCGCGGCGTTCCGGCGGGGCTCCGCCGCTGCCGCCGGCCCGGGCGCTGCCTGCCCGGCCGGCCCGGTCGAGTCGGTCGATTCTGGCCCTGTGACGGCGCCGGCGGCCAGCGGCGTCGCCCCGTAGGGCAGCACGCCGACCTCGGCCGGTGAGTTCTTCAGGAACTTCAGCACGAGCGGCACCACGGCCAGCGCGCCGGCACCGATGAGGAGCGAGGCCTGCCGCCAGCCCGGGTCCTGGGCCAGGAGCGCGATGAAGGGCAGGAACACGAGTTGTCCGGCGGCACTGCCGGCGGTGAGGATGCCGATGACCAGGCCGCGGCTCTTGGCGAACCAGGTGTTGGCGATGGTGGCGGCGAAGACAAGCGCCATGGACCCGGTGCCGAGCCCGATCAGCAGCCCCCAGGTCAGCAGGATCTGCCAGGACTGGGTCACGAAGACCGTCAGGGCGCTGCCGGCGCCGATTAGCACCAGGGCCACGGCCGTGACGGCGCGGATGCCGAAGCGTTCCATCAGGGCTGCCGCGAACGGCGCCGTGAGCCCGAAGAGCACGAGGTTGATGCTGACCGCGGCCGAGAGCACGGTGGTGGACCAGCCGAACTCGTTCTGCAGCGGCACCATCAGCACCCCCGGCGCTGCCCGGAACCCGGCGGCGCCGACCAGCGCGAGGAAAGCCACGGCGGCAACAGTCCACGCCGGGTGGATGCGGCGCCGGACCGGCGCGGGGGTCATGGTTTCAGGGGCGCTCATGCGGCGGTTCCGTTCTGGTCAGGGGTCGCGGTGCCGGACGTGGCCAGGGGCACGGGGTCCGCGGTACGGGAGAGGCTGTGCCAGCTCGTGTTGGTGGCCGTCAGCGGTTCCCCGCAGGCCGTACACGTGTCCGCCGAGGAGGTCCTCTCCCCGCAGCCGGTGTGGATGACGAACATGTGCGCCTGCCCGGAAGGCGCCGGGAGGTGCTTTTCGGCCCAGATCACGACGGCGTTGAGCACCGGGAGGGCGTCCTCGCCCTTGGCGGTCAGGACGTATTCCTTGCGGGTGCGGCCGCCGTCGTCATAGGGCCGCCGGGTGAGGAGCCCGGCCTCCACGAGCCCGGCGAGCCGCTTGGTGAGGACGGAATCGGCCGCCCCGAGCCGGGCCTTCATGGCTTCGAAGCGGCCGTTGCCGAAGAACACCTCGCGCAGGACCAGCATGCTCCAGGGGTCGCCGAGGATGTCGAGGCCGCGGGCCATGCTGCAGGTCCGCTGGGACCAGTCGGATCGGAGTGCCATGCGGCCACCCTAGCTGACTCTCTTAGAGAAAGCTAGGGTGGCCGCGTTCGGCGCACCGGACTGACGCCTGCGCGGCGGTCAGCTAGGGGTGCAGTTAGCTGCCGGCGTCCAGGGAGGACAGCGCGGCGTCAAGGTCGGCGATCAGGTCCTCGACGTCCTCAATGCCGCAGGAGAGCCGGATCAGGTTGACCGGAACCGCCAGTTCGGTGCCCTTGACCGAGGCGTGCGTCATTTCCGAGGGGTAGTTCATCAGCGATTCGATCCCGCCCAGGGACTCGGCCAGGGTGAAGACGGAGGTCGATTCGGCCACCTTGCGTGCCGCGGCCTCGCCGCCCTTGAACTGCACGGAGATCATGCCGCCGAATTTCTTCATCTGCTTCTTGGCCAGCTCGTGACCCGGGTGGGAGGGCAGGCCCGGGTACAGCACGGCTTCGACCTCGGGGCGCTCCAGCAGCCATTCGGCCACGGCCTGGGCGTTGTCGCTGTGCCGGTCCATGCGCACGCCGAGGGTTTTCAGGCCGCGCGTGGTGAGGAAGGCGTCCATCGGCCCGGACACGGCACCGACGGCGAACTGGACGAAGCCGATCTTCTCGGCCAGCTCGGGGTCGTTGACCACGATCGCGCCGCCGACGACGTCCGAGTGGCCGCCGATGTACTTGGTGGTGGAGTGCACCACGATGTCGGCGCCGAGGGCGAGCGGGGTCTGCAGGTACGGCGAGGCAAAGGTGTTGTCCACCACGAGGAGCGCGCCGGCGTCGTGCGCCACCTTGGCGAGCGCCTCAATGTCGGTGATCTTCATCATCGGGTTCGACGGCGTCTCCACCCACACCAGGCGGGTCTTGCCGCCGCCGTCGGCCGTGCCTCCGGCTGCTACGGCGGACGCGACGGCGTCGAGGTCGGACATGTCCACCGGGGTGTTGCCGATGCCCCACTCCCCCAGGACCCGGCTGATGAGCCGGTAGGTTCCGCCGTAGGCGTCGTTGCCGAGCACAATGTGGTCACCGGGGCGGGTGAGGGCGCGGATCATCGAGTCCTCGGCGGCCAGGCCCGAGCTAAAGGAGAACGCGGCGCTCCCGCCTTCCAGCGCGGCCAGCTGCTCCTGCAGCGAGTCACGGGTGGGGTTGGTGCCCCGGCCGTATTCGTAGCCGTCCCGCAGCCCGCCGATGCCGTCCTGGGCATAGGTCGACGAGAAGTGCACGGGGGGCACCACCGCCCCGGTGCGGGGCTCAAACGCCTGTCCGGCGTGGATGGCACGGGTGTTGAAGCCCGGGATTTTCGAGGAAGAGCTTTCAGGCACAGACATGGGACTCCTTGAACTGGTCAGTTGCTGAGGTACGCGAGGAGGTCGTGGCGGGTCAGGATCCCCACCGGAGCGCCGACAAACGTCACCATGAGGGTGTCAGCGTCGGAGAGGAGTTCGCGGGCGGTCGAAATCGATTCGAGCGAGCCGATCACGGGGAGGCGGGCCTCCATGTGTTCGGAGATTTTGTCCGAGAGTTTTGCCTCGCCGCGGAAGAGCTTGGCCGTCRGGGTGCGCTCGTCCACGGCACCAAGGACCTCGCCCATGACGACGGGCGGTTCCTGGGACAGGACGGGGATGTGCGAGACGCCGTACTCGTTCATGATGTTGATGACATCGCGGACGGACTCGTTCGGGTGGATGTGGACGAGGTCCGGGAGTTCACCGGTTTTGGCTTTGAGGATCTCGCCCACCGAGGCCTCGTCCCCGCTGGCCAGGAAGCCGTAGGAGCGCATCCACTGGTCGTTGAAGATCTTCGCCAGGTAGCCGCGGCCGGAGTCCGGCAGGATGACCACGACGACGGCTTCCGCCGGGAGGTCCTTGGCGACCTCCATCGCGGCCACGACGGCCATGCCCGAGGACCCGCCCACCAGCAGCCCTTCCTCGCGCGCCAGCCGGCGCGTCATCGCGAAGGAATCGGCGTCGCTGACGGCAATGACGTCGTCCGGGACGGACTTGTCATAGTTGGCCGGCCACATGTCCTCCCCGACGCCTTCGACGAAGTACGGGCGGCCCGTGCCGCCGGAGTACACCGAGCCTGCGGGATCCGCGCCGATGATCTTCACGACGCCGCCCTCGGCCCCGGGCCGCCCGGCGGAAACTTCCTTGAGGTACCGGCCGGTGCCCGTGATCGTGCCCCCGGTGCCGGCGCCGATCACGCAGTGCGTGATGCGGCCGTCGGTGTCATGCCAGATCTCAGGGCCGGTGGTCTCATAGTGGCTGGCCGGTGCGGCCGGGTTGGAGAACTGGTCCGGCTTGTAGGCTCCCGGGATTTCGGTGACGAGCCGGTCCGAGACGCCGTAGTAGCTTTGCGGGCTTTCCGGCGGGACGGCGGTGGGCGTGACCACCACTTCGGCGCCGTAGGCCTGGAGCACGGCCCGCTTGTCCTCGCCGACCTTGTCCGGCACCACGAAGATGCAGCGGTAGCCCTTCTGCTGCGCCACCAGCGCCAGGCCAACGCCGGTGTTGCCCGAGGTGGGTTCCACAATGGTGCCGCCGGGCAGGAGCTTGCCCGTTCGTTCGGCCTCCGCGATCATCTTCGCCGCGATGCGGTCCTTGATCGAACCGCCGGGGTTCAGGTATTCGAGCTTTACCAGGATGGTGGCTGCGATGCCATCGGTCACGTGGTTGAGTTTGACGAGCGGCGTATGGCCGATGAGGTCCAGAACGGACTGGGCGTACTTCATAGGTACAAAGCTACCGTCTCCGGCGAGGATGCACCTCGGCGCGGCGACGCCTCCAGCAGGTGCGAGGATATGGCGGTGAAGAGGATCGCCCGGCTGAAGAAGCTCAGGAGCTACGCGCTGCCCGCGGGCATGCTGCTGGCGGGGTGCGCGGCGCTGGCCACCGGGCTGTTGCCGGTCCCCGCTTTTCAGGAGCTGGCGGCAAGGACCGTGCCCGTGCTGGCGTTCGTGGTGGCGATGTCCCTGGTCACGGAGCTGGTGGATGAGGCCGGGCTCTTCCGCGTGGTCACGGAGCGGCTGGCCGCCCTGGGCCGCGGCCGGGTCCTGTTGCTGTGGTTCCTCGTCATCGCACTCGCCACCGTTTCCACGGTGTTCTTGTCGCTGGATACGACGGCGGTGCTGGTGACTCCCGTCGTCGTGCTGCTGGCAATCCACGCCCGCATTCCGCCGCTGCCGTTCGCGCTGACCACAGTGTGGCTGGCGAACACGGCCTCGCTGCTGCTGCCGGTCTCCAACCTGACCAACCTGCTGGCGCAGGACCGGCTCAAGCTCAGCCCCGCCGCGTTCGCTTCGCTGGTGTGGGCCCCGGCCCTGGTGGGCATCCTCGTGCCGCTGGTGCTGCTGTGGCTTCCGTTCCGGAAGGATCTGCGCGGCAAGTACGGACCGCAGCCGGTCCATAGGGTGCGGGACCGGGTGCTGCTGTACGCGGCATCCGGGGTCATGGTGGTCCTGCTTCCGGCGCTGGTCTCCGGGGTTCCGGTGCAGATCCCGGCGCTCGCGGCAGCCGCGGCCCTGCTCCTGCTGTTCCTCTGGCGGCGGCGCTCCGCCCTGCGCTGGTCCATGGTTCCTTGGCGCCCGCTCATGCTCACGTCCGGACTTTTCATGGTGGTGGAGGCCCTGCACGCCAACGGGCTCACCCGGTTCCTGTCTGGGATCGCCGGCACGGGCGAGAGCCTGCCGGCGCTCCTGCAGCTCGCCGGCCTGGGTGCGGGGGCAGCCAACGCCGTGAACAACCTGCCCGCCTATTTGGCCCTGGAACCGGTGGGCGGCTCCCCGGCCCGGCTGGCGGCCCTGCTGATCGGTGTGAACCTGGGCCCGCTGGTGACCCCGTGGGCTTCCCTGGCCACGCTGCTGTGGCACGAGCGGCTCCGTGCCCTCAACGTGGAGATCCGCTGGGGAGGCTTCGCCGTGGCCGGTGTGGCGGCCGTCGTCCTCACGGTCCCGTTGGCGGTCGTGGCACTGTGGCTCACGACGGGGATGCACTGAATTGGATGTACTTCAGTGCCAGCGCGCCCGTCGGCGGCGTCAGGCGCCGATGTCATCCGCCGCTGCGCCGGCGCCGCCCTCACGCGGGGCGCTCTGCCACAGACCGACCACATTGCCTTCGGTGTCCCGGAAGTAGGCGGCCCAGCCCATAGTGCCGACTTCCTGCCGTGGGGAGACAGTGCTGCCGCCCAAGGAGTTGATCTTCTCCAGCGCCGCGTCAATGTCATCAACGTCCACGGTGACCACCGGGGACGTGAGGTCTCCCTCACGGTGGAACATGCCGCCGTTGATGGAGCCCGCAACGGAGGGCATGCCCGTTGCATCCGTCGGCGTCGTCTTGATCATGGAGTAACTCATCTCCGGCACGGAGCTGACCTCCCAGCCAAACGCCGAACTGTAGAACTCCCGTGCGCGGCCCTCGTCGTCTGCGGGGATTTCAAAATGTACAACTCCACCAGCCATCACACTCTCCCAAGAACAAGGATTCGGGCCACGAGGCAGGCGTGGACGCTCCACGCCCCAGCCGGATCTTAGTCCCGCCAGCGCTGGAGGTTTAGGGCCCTACGGCCCATGCTCCGCACAGGCAGATACGGCCGCTGTCAGGGGGACATGGGAACATGTTCGAATGACCGTTGCAGACGTCCCCGCAGGCATTGCCGCCGCGGCGGACGCCTCACTGCGGTGGCGCCCGGGCGGCCCGTTCGACTTGATGCAAACCATCGGCACGCTCCTGCGCGGCCACGGCGACCCGTCCATCCGCACCGCCCCGGACGGGGTCTGGCTCGCGTTCACCACCCCGCACGGTCCGGCCACGCTGCGCCTGGCAACCGCCGGGCCGCGGGCGGACCCGGCAGTGGACGCGCAGGCCTGGGGCCCCGGAGCGGTGGACGCCGTCGCCTCCGTTCCGCGCATGCTCGGGAGCGAGGACGACTGGTCCGGCTTCGACGAGCCCGCGTTCCACGCCACGCTCCCGCGCATGGTGGTTGAAGCCCGACGCCGGAACCTCGCGATCCGGCTGCCTGCAACCGGCCGGATGATCGACTCACTGGTGCCGACCATCCTGGAGCAGAAGGTCACGGTCATCGAGGCCCGCCGCGGCTACCGCTACCTGATGTACCGCTTCGGGACGGCGGCACCGGGTGCCGGCACGGTGGCTCCCGCCAATCTGCTGGTCCAGCCGACGGCCGCGCAGTGGCTGCACATTCCGTCCTGGGAATGGCACAAGGCCGGCGTGGGCCCGCAGCGTTCGGCAACCATCATGCGGGCGCTGCGTTCCGCCGTCGCGCTTGAACGGCTCGCCGCGCTGCCCGCTGCCGAGGCAGGGGCCAAGCTGCAGACCCTTCCCGGAATCGGGGTGTGGACGGCGGCGGAGGTGGTGCAGCGCACGCACGGCTGCCCGGATTCAATCGCGGTGGGCGATTACCACCTCGCGGCCTACGTGGGCGCCGCCCTGACCGGCCGACGCACCGACGATGCCGGCATGCTCAGGCTGTTGGCCCCTTGGGCAGGGCACCGGCAGCGTGTGGTCCGGATGATCGGACTGAGCGGCTTCCGGAAACCGACCTTCGGCCCGCGCATGACCATCCAGGACCACCGCGGCCACTGACCCCCCACCCCGAGTTGCTGTCAGAGGCCCAGCCGGGCCGCGGCCTCCTGGCGCATGTCCAGCTTGCGGATCTTGCCGGAGACTGTCATCGGGAAGCTCTCGCGGACGTCCACGTAGCGCGGAATCTTGTAGTGCGCGAGCTTGCCGTGGCAGAACTCGGCCAGGCTGGCGGCGTCCATCGGAGCGGCCCCGGGCTTCAGGATGACGCAGGCCATCAGTTCCTCGCCGTACTTGGCGTCCGGGACGCCGATCACCTGCACGTCCTGGATGTCCGGGTGGGTGTAGAGGAATTCCTCGATTTCGCGCGGATAGATGTTCTCACCGCCACGGATCACCATGTCCTTGATCCGGCCTTCAATCACGATGTAGCCGTCCGCGTCCATCCGGGCGAGGTCCCCGGTATGCATCCAGCCGTCGGCGTCGATCGCCTCGGCCGTCTTGTCCGGCTGGTTCCAGTACCCCCGCATCACGGCGTAGCCGCGCGTACAGAGTTCACCGATCCCGCCGCGCTCCAGCACTTCTCCCGTCACCGGGTCCACAATCCGGCTCTCCAGGTACGGCATGGTCCGGCCCACGGTCTCGGTCCGCTGGGCCATGGTGTCCACGCTCCGCGTCATTGTGGACACTGGCGAGGTCTCCGTCATGCCGTAGCAAATGGCGACGTCTGTCATGTTCATTTCGGTAATGACCCGGTTCATCACCTCGATCGGGCACAGCGATCCGGCCATCACGCCCGTGCGCAGTGTCGCGAGGTCGTAGGAGGCGAACTCCGGCAGGGCGAGCTCGGCGATGAACATAGTCGGCACCCCGTACAGCGAGGTTCCGCCGAAGTCCTGCACGGCCTCCAGCGCCGAGGCCGGCGTGAACGCCCGGCCGGGGATGATGGTGGCGGCGCCGTGGCTGAGGGCCGCCAGGTTGCCGATCACCATGCCGAAGCAGTGATAGAAGGGCACCGGGATCACTACGCGGTCGTGTTCTGTGTAGCCCAGCTGCTCGCCGATCGAGTAGCCGTTGTTGAGGATGTTGTGGTGCGTCAGCGTGGCGCCCTTCGGGAAACCGGTGGTGCCCGAGGTGTACTGCAGGTTGATGGGATCGTGCGGGTCCAGTTCCGCCATGCGCGCCTTCAGGGCGGAATGCCCGACGTCGTCAGCCCGCTTGAGCAACTCGGCGTACGTGCGCTCCGCGTCGTTTTCGGGTTCGCCCGCAGTCAGCCCGGCCAGGCCGGCATCCGGAAGGAAGACCAGCTCGCGCAAGTCCGGGCACGCCGCCAGCGCCTGCCGCGCCATCCCGGTGTAGCCGCTGTTCCGGTCCGACGGCGCGGAGACCAGCATCCGCATGCTGTTCTGCTTGACCACGAACTCGAGCTCGTGGCTGCGGTAGGCGGGGTTGACGTTGACCAGGATCGCCCCGATCTTCGCGGTGGCGTACTGCAGGATGGTCCATTCGGCGCAGTTGGGGCTCCAGATGCCGATCCGCTCGCCCTTCCCGACGCCCAGGGCGAGGAGCGCACGAGCCAGGCGGTCGACGTCGTCGTTCAACTTGGAATAGCTCCACCGCCGGGCCTCTTCGCCGGGCACCGCGGCCGCCTCGATCAGGGCGTCGTGGTACGGGAACCGCGCCGCAATCCGTTCGAAATTCGCGCCAATGGTGTCCTCGAGCAGCGGAACGTCAGTGTCCCCGGCTGTGTAAGCAAGCATGATGAGACGCTACCAACTGACCGGAGGCAAAAGAAGAGCAAAGCTTGGAAGTCCTATGAAAACTTGGGTCATCTTCCGGTGCCGGCGCGGCGGCCCGGTAGGGTAATTGCCATGAGTGCACCCGTTGATCTTCAGGCCATTTTCATTCCCAACGACGGCGAATTCTTCCGCGTGAAGCTCGCCCTGGAAATCGCGATTGACGAGGTGGTCAACGAGCCCGGCTGTATCCGGTACGAGCTCACCGAGGCCAGCGAGGACAAGCTCGTGCTGACCGAACGGTGGGCCAGCCAGGCGGACCTGGACAAGCACTCCAAGGGCACGGCCGTCCAGGACCTGAACGAGTCCCTCAGCGCGCTGCTGGCCGAGCCGGTCAAGCTGGAAATGCTCTAGGCACCCGCCCCTCAACAACGCCAAAATGCAGGGTCACTCCGCGCCCATCCTTGAAGGATCCATGGGCGCGGAGTGGCCCCGCATTGCTTTTAGCCGAGGAATTAAGCCGGGGGTCAGGACTCCGGAATCTGGGTCCCGTCCTGGTTGGCCGCCGCGGCGGCGGCCTCTGCCTGCGAACGGGCCACGTGGGCGTGGACTTCTTCCATGTCCAGGGCCTTGACGGCGTCGACCACCTGCTCGAGCTGCTGCGCGTTCAGGGCGCCAGGCTGCGAGAACACCAGGACCTTTTCGCGGAAGGCCATCAGCGTGGGGATCGACGTGATGCCGGCCTCGGCAGCGAGCTGCTGCTCGGCTTCAGTGTCGACCTTGGAGAAGACGACGTCCGGGTGCTTCTCGGAGATCGCTGAGTATGTGGGGCCAAACTGCTTGCACGGGCCGCACCATTCGGCCCAGAAATCGACGAGGACAATGTCGTTATCCTCGACTGTCGATGCGAACTGTTCACCTGTGATGTCTACGGTAGCCATGAGTCAACGGTACGGGAGCCGGCATGGATTGTCCCCGGCATTTCGCTGTTGGCACATCCGGGCAGGCCGGCCCGGATGCTACGCCCAGGCGTGCGGGGCCGGACGCCTGGCGCCGGGCAGGGCGTTGGTTTCACGCCATTCGTGGATCCACTCGGGCAGCTCCAGATCCGCCGGCGGAGCGCCGAATTCGCGGATGATTTCCTCCTGGCTGACGGGTTTGCCCTTGCTGAGAAGCCGGGTGGCGATGTAGGCGCGCGCGTAAACCTCGCCGTCCACCACCATCCGCTGCTCGAAGTAGATGGCCTTCGAGTCGAGGCCGATGATCCTGGATTCGATGGTGTATTTCTGCCAGAGCTGCAGCGAACGGCGGAAGGCGATGGTCTCCCCCGCCGCCACCGGGGTCCAGCCCCGGCGGCGCATCTTTTTCCAGGTTCCGCTGCGGGCCATGAGATCGAAGCGCCCGAGGTCCATGAGCGAGAAGTACATGCCGTTGTTGACGTGCATGGCGATGTCGATATCCGTGGGCAGGACCCGCAGCGGCAGCGTGGAGTTGCCCCAGATGCTCAGGGGTGAGCGGCGCGAGGACGTGAACAGCAGCAGGAGGGTCCGGAATAGGAGGTRCATGACTCAATGTTACCCGTGAGTAACAAACGTGCCAAGGGGCGGGCTCCGGGCCTAATGTTGCGCGGTCAGGACCGAGACTGTGGCCTTGGTGCCAACACCGCGAATCGTCCAGCAGTTCCCAGTGCCGATTACCTCCAACGATTCCAGGTCCCTGTGGTGCAGGACCAGGGCAGTGTTCTCATCCACGGCCGCCGCACGGTCCACGAGGCCTTTCGCCACCGCGCCAACCGCCCGGCTTAGAGTTCCGGCCTGCGCGGCGTGGACGTCGACCGCGAAAGGCACCAGTCCAAGTCCGTCGCGGATTTCCAGTTCCTCGAGTCCCTCAGACCATTCGACCGGGCAGATTTCTGTGCCCCGGATTCGGTAGCCGCCGACAATCGCCCGCGCCGGCGCCACCATCGCCCCGGCGGAGAACCCCATATACGGCACGCCCTCCGAGACCATTCGACGGATGGCCTCCGCGGACGGCCGCAGGCCATCCAGGTATCCCGGCGTCGGGCCGCCCCCGACGACGATCCCGTCGACGTCGTCAAACGCGGCAGGATCCGCCTCCTTGTTGAAGTGGAGAAGGACCGGGAGCACCTCGCAGACGACTCGGGATTCCAGCGGCTTCAGATAGGCGGGCAAAAAGTATTCCGAACTGCCCTCGTGGTCAAAGAGAACCACGGCGATGCGAGGAACCCTGCCAGGCGCCCGGTGCCGGACTTCCTTGACGAACCGGTCGAAGACGGCAGGAGTGGTCACGGTGTCGGGGCCGCCGCCGACGAGCAAGATGGTCATGGCTTCAAGGTACCCGGATCCGGGGCAATCGCGATGGGCCAGGCGCATCTGAACCAGCCTCGGCCGACACCGCACTTGCTCGCCGCCCACCCTGCGGATCGGGGCGAGGCGGGCGGCATCGCCGGCTTCCGTCGGTGCGCGGACAGAACGGAGCCGACCGCCGGGGCGGCTCCGACGACCTGAACGATTGACCGGCCCGGACTGCGAGGAACATAATCGGAATCGGTACTAGCTTCACCACACGACTGCGCCGACCATGAGGCCGACGACAGAGCATTCAACGGAAAGCGGTCGACACTATGAGTACTGCCCATCACCCTGTCACTGCGACCGGCTGGACCGGTTGGGTCCGTTTCGCCGGAGTCATTCTGATCATCAACGGCGTTTTCAGCGGCCTTCAAGGCCTCGTCGCGCTCACCGGACCCGACACCTACTATTTGTCGACCCCCGGCACGCTGTTCCTCTTCGACGCGAAGGGGTGGGGCTGGTGGAATGTGGCAATCGGTGCGGGTCTGATCCTCACCGCCGTCGCGCTCTTCTCGGGTGCAGCGTGGGCTCGGATCGTTGCGGTCATCCTTGCGGGCGTCAGCGCGGTCGTTCAGTTGATGCTTATTCCGCAGCAGCCGTGGTGGTCCGTCATCGTCATCGCCGTCGACGTGCTGATCATCTACGCGATCATCGCCCACGGCGAGGAACTCAAGGCTGAACAGGCACCTCCGCCAAGCAACCCGTAGGGCACCGAAACGGTCAGTCCGCCGCGATCAGCTCCACTTCGTAGCCGTCCGTATTCACGAGGTAGGCGGCGAAGTGGCCGGGACCGCCGGCGTGCGGATATTTCTCCGGAAATAACTCGGCCCAGCCGTGGCTGTGGCTCTCACCCGTCATGGCGTCCACATGTTCCCGCGTCCCGGCGCTGAACGCCAGATGGTTCAGGCCCGGCGCGGTGCGCTGGTGCATGGTTCCGCTCAGGTCCGGGGACTGCTCGACGACGATATACGTTGGCCCGCGGCGCCAGCTGCACCCGTGCGCCCAGTCCTGGTAGGCCTCGTAGCCCAGCCGGCCCAGCAGCCAGCCCCACTGGTCCCTGGCCCGTTGCAGGTCAGGCACCCAGAGTTCAACATGATGCAGGGCACCGAAGTCCGCCGGTGCCATCGGAACAGCTGCATCCGGAACAGCCGCCATCAGAACAGGATCCGTTGGAACAGGACGTGGTCCTGCCAGGAACCGGCAATCTGAAGGTACCGGGGGGCCAACCCGATCTCCTCAAAGCCGGCCCGCTTCAGGATCCGCTGCGACGGGGAGTTGTGCGGGAGCGTGGCGGCCTGCAGCCGGTGCAGGCCGAGCTCGTTCCGCGCGGTTTGGACGGCGAACTCCAGCGCGGCCGAGCCAAGACCCCGCCCGGTCATGTCCTTGTCCACCCAGTAGCCGAGGTGGGCACTGAGGAACGGCCCCCGGACAATCCCGCTGAGGTTAATCACCCCGATGATGCGGGAACCATCCACGAGAACCCATGGCACGTCCGATCCCGCGATGAACAACCCGAGCTTGGATTCAATGCTGGCGGCCTGTCCGTTGACAGTGAAGAAGTCCTCGGACCGCACCGGCTCCCAGGGCGCCAGGTGCTCCCGGTTCCGCAGGTAGGCGTCGGCCAGCGGGCCGGCGTCGGGCCTGCGCAGCACGCGCACGCGTACAGTCTCCGTCAGGGGGATGCTGTGCTCGGTCATCCGCAGACTCTAACGGTCATCCCGAACGGCTTCAATCAGCGTGCCCGGCAGTTCGAGAATGGTCATCCTGCTTCATCTGCCCGGCTTGAGTTTTCGCCAGCCGCCGGCCCGGTTGTCCGCGATGATCTGCCGGAACATCGCAGTGAGGGCCTGCCCGGGGATGGCTTCCCCCTGGCTGAAAGCGACGGTGCGCGCGCTCTTGTTCTCGTGCCCGCCGGTGATGATGCCCTCCGGGTCCGGAACGATCCCGCCGTCGTACAGGAAGACGTTGACGTGGTCCTTGGCCGCGAGCAGGGCACAAATGTTGCCGTCCAGGACGAAGTAGGGCTGCGTGGTGCGCTTGATGGTCTCTTCGACCGCCGGGTCGGCGGCATGGACAAGTTCACGCACCTGAGCGCAGATATCCTGCTGCCAGTCCGGCAGTGCCGCGATGAACGCGTCAACCCGGGGGTCCCGCTGCGGGTCCTCAGGCGCTGGCATCATCGTCGTCCTCGTTCGGGTCGACGCCGCGAACGGTCACACTCTGCACGCCGGGCACATCCAGGAGGTAGGGGACGAGTTCCCGCAGCGGAAGATGACCATGGAAGCGGATGTCCATGAGGACGAGCGGCTTTTGTTCATCGCCCGCCTTATTGGTGCTCAGGATTGACGAGCTGAATCCCATATTGGTGGCGATCTCCAACACTTGCCGCAGCACGCCCTGGTTGTCGGCATAGCCCAGGTGCAGGACCCGGTGGGCGTCCGGGGTCGGGATCTTCCGGATTAAGGGAGAGACGACGTACAACGTGATGAGGTGGAAAACGGTCAGTGCAGCAGCTAGGGACAGCATTCCGGCCCCGCACGCCATGCCGACGGCGGCAGAAACCCAAATGCTGGCGGCCGTCGTCAGGCCGCGGACAACGTTCCGTCCCTTGAAAATCACCCCGGCGCCGAGAAAGCCGATGCCGCTGACGATTTGGGCCGCAATACGGGACGGGTCCATGGTGGCCCCAGGCGCCAGGGCGTAGACGAAGCCGTAGGCCGAGATAAGGGTGAAGGTGCAAGAGCCCAAGCCGACCAGGACGTGGGTGCGGTAGCCGGCGACCTTTTGCCGGACCTGCCGCTCGGTGCCAATCAGGGAGCAGAGGACAAATGTCGCCAGCAGCAGCCCGACTTCCACCAGCGTGGTTGGGGTATATAGCCCATATGCGTCCTGCATCCCGCCCTCCGGCCCGGCCCGAGAGTGGCGCCCGGATCCGGACGCCTGCAGCTCCGGCCAACTCTGAGGTGCGCCAATGACTCTCGATGTTGATCGTACCGCCACCCCCTTATGGGGAGTAGTGGCCGGGGAGTAGTGATTGGTCTGGTCCGCTTAGAAGCCCGGGCCGACTTTGGTCCTGTCGAGGACCCCGGTGACCAGGCTGTTCCGGCGCGCCCCGGCGACGTAGCCTAGCGAGAATGGAAGACCCTTACGATCTTGAACGGTTCGTGACTGCGCAGGACTCCGGCGGGACGTATCGACAGGCCTTGGCGGAGCTGAAGTCGGGCATGAAGCGGAGCCACTGGATGTGGTTCGTGTTCCCCCAGCTCGCAGGCCTGGGCCACAGCGAAACCGCCCGCAGATATGCCATCTCCTCCCTCGACGAGGCCCGGGCCTACATCCGGCACGACGTCCTTGGCCCCCGTCTGCGAGAGGTTGCCGCCGCCGTGGCTTCCGTTGATGGCCGGTCCGCGGTGCAGATTTTTGGCAGCATCGACGCGCGGAAGCTGCACTCGTCCATGACGCTGTTCCGGCTTGCAGCCCCCGGCGAGTCCGTGTTCCGCGACGTCTCGGACCGCTACTTCGACGGCGTGCCGGATCCCGCCACCGAACAGCTTCTGGAAGGGCAGACAGGCGATCCCGACCCGGCGGACGGTTAGCTGTCCGCGGTGGCCACCGACCGGGCTTCGCAACCGGGAACCACCTCACCACAGGCAAACGACTTCACGAAAGCTCCTTCTTCTTCAACCGCGGACTGGACTACCCCATGTTGGCTCCGCGCCGAAAACTGAGATTTTGCTCGCAGAACAATGGAGTGTTGCCGGCCTGTGCTACCGGCCGGGCACCCCTGCTTCAGCGGCGACGGCCGCCGCCTCGATGCGGGCCCGGTGAACGGCCCACTCCTCGGGCGTGCGCACTGAAAGGTTGGGATCCCCCGGGCGCTGCCCGGCCCTGCCGTCGATGAGCTCGCGCAGGATGTCGGCGTGTCCGAGGTGGTGGGCGGTCTCCACGCACATGTGCACGAGGATCTGCTGCAGTGTCACGTGCTTGCGCTCATCCGGCCACCAGGGCACGACGCCGGGCGCGTCCAGCGGGAGTTCATCGATGGTGGCGTCGCTGTGGGCGGCCGAGAGCCGGTGCAGCTCCGTGATCTGCTCCCGTGTCTCGCCGTGGGCTGCCCACATGTCGGCGTCCGGCTCCGCGTCGTCGGCGAACCATGGCAGTTCCAGGTCGCTGGGACGGCCGAAGACCTCGCCAAAGTAGCCCAGTTCGACGCTGGCCACGTGCTTGACCAGTCCCAGCAGGCTGGTTCCGGTCGGAGTGAGGGGCCGGCGCGCGTCGTACTCGCTGAGGCCTTCGAGCTTCCCGAGGAGGTCTGCGCGCCGGGTGCGCAGATATGTGTGCAAGATCGCTTTGTCGTCCATGACCGGCACTATATACCGAACGCGCGGGGCCGTCCCGAGGGAAGCGAGGTTTCATAAAACGTATGGAATAATTGCACCAACGGGCCTCGGGGGGAGGCCCCGAGCGACAGGACACCCAGGGTGAGTCTCGGTTACAGTGCAAACCGCGTTCGGCCCGCCGCAGCAGTTCTTCTGGCCGCGGTTCTCGTTGCCCTGCTGACAGCCTGCGAATCCGGCACGGATGCGGCGGGCGGAACCCCGGCGGCCGCTGCCGCCGGAACGTCTCCGACGGCCGCTGCTCCTGCATCGCCCGCGGCGCCCGTGGGCCTGCAGGGAACGACCGAAATGAACGGGTACTTCCAGCCGATGCGCTACACGGCTGTCGACGGCGACACCTGGGAAGGAATCGCCGCCCACTTCCGGATGACTCCCGAGATCCTCAGGAGCTTCAACGAACCGGTATCCGTTGCCGAGGGAGAGGTCATCGACCTCAGAGGCGTGGAGGTGCCGCAGCTTGGGGCCAGCGGAAGCGTGACCGGCCAGGACGGGCAAGGGCGGCTCCTGTATAAGGCGAATGCAGGAGACACGCCCGCTGGCATCGCGAGCCGCTACGGCGTCCCGCTCTATGCGCTGCGGATAGCCAATCTGAACCTGCTGAACGGCGGCGAATGGATTCCGCCCGCCGGCACAACGGTAACCATCCCAAATCCGCCGCTTGACTGAGCCGCGGACTTTCGCGGGCGGGCCCGAACTTGGGTGGGCCCCGAAAGCCGAAGGCAAAGAAAAAGCCTCCGAAACCAAATGGTTCCGGAGGCTTTTCCAAGGGTGGCAGATGAGGGATTCGAACCCCCGTAGGCGTTGCCAGCTGATTTACAGTCAGCCCCCTTTGGCCGCTCGGGTAATCTGCCGAACTTCAAAAGAAGATCACTCGCGGTTTCCAGTCCCGGAACGCCTGTTTCCAGTCCGTTCCGCTTCCAGCACCCGCGGGCAAGACAACTTTACAGAACTTCCGCCGAAGAATCGAATCGGCGCACCCATCGGCCAAAAAAGGGCCAAAAATGGGCCGAAATGCCCGGAAATTCAGGCCTCTCCGAGAATGCGTCCGGCCAGCCGTGCCTCGAATCGTGCCGCCTGCTCTTCGGTGACCTGGTTCAACTCGACGGCGCGGGCCAGGTCCGTGTGGACACCGTCCAGACGGGCTGACGCATCGGGGGCCGGACTCAGAATGATGGAAGCCGCCAGTGCGGCGGCGGCAACGGAGGTCGCCGTCACGGCCAGCGTGCTGGCAGCGGCGGCGGTAGTGCGGGTGACGTAACGGACGGCCTTATGGTGCATGTTCTTGCCTTTCAGCAGCAGTTCCAACCCTTGCAACTCTTCCGAGCCTGGCTTCGTTCCCGCCGTGATTGAGCTATGAGCGGACTGTGAAAGTAGTCCCGCCCGGCCGCCCTCCAGAACGTGGGCATCCGTACTAGGCTGGAATGCAGACATCCCGGCCTCACATCAGGCACCCGGCTAACCATCAGGAGGAAAGTCATGGCAGGCGAATCCACGTTCGACGTCGTCAGCAAGGTAGACAAGCAGGAAGTCGCCAACGCGCTGAACCAGGCACAAAAGGAAATTGCCCAGCGCTACGACTTCAAGGGCGTCGGCGCTGAGGTTGATTTCAGTGGCGAGAAGATCCTGATGAAGGCAAACTCAGAGGAGCGGGTGCTGGCGGTGCTCGACGTGCTGCAATCCAAGCTCATCCGCCGCGGCATCTCGCTCAAGTCCCTCGACACCGGCGAGCCCTACGCCTCCGGCAAGGAATTCCGGCTCGAGGCCTCCATCAAGGAGGGCATCGCCCAGGACCTCGCCAAGAAGATCAACAAGCTGATCCGGGACGAGGCCCCTAAGTCCGTCAAGTCGCAGATCCAGGGCGACGAGCTCCGGGTGACGTCGAAGTCCCGCGATGACCTCCAGGAGACCATGAACCTGCTCAAGGGCTTCGACGAGGCCGACCTGCAGTTCGTCAACTTCCGCAGCTAGCGGCCCGTCCGCGGCGCAAGTTTCCTCACGACGCGCAAAAGGGCCCGCGACACCGGTATTCCGGTGTCGCGGGCCCTTTTGCATGTCACGAAACTATTCGCGCGTCGCCAGACACTTCGCGCGTCGCCGGCGAATTTGCACGTCGCCAGACCCGCAGCTAACCAACTAGCTGAGCGGGCGGCCGGCCATCCGCTCCAGCCGGCCGATCCGCTCGGCCATCGGCGGGTGGGTGGAGAACATCTTGGCCACGCCGCCGCCGCGGAACGGGTTGGCGATCATCATGTGGGAGGCGTTGACCAGCCGCTGGTCCTGCGGCAGCGGCGCCAACTGCACACCCTGCTCGATCTTGCGCAGGGCGGAGGCGAGCGCCAGCGGATCTCCGGTCAGCGCCGATCCGTCCTCATCGGCGTCGTACTCCCGCGTCCGCGAGATGGCCATCTGGATCAGGGACGCGGCGAACGGGGCCAGCAGCGCCATCGCGATCGCAGCGAACGGGTTCGCGTTGCGGCGGTCACCGCCACCGAACAGCAGCATCATCTGCGCCACCGAGGTGATGACGCCGGCGACGGCGGCGGCCACCGACGCCGTCAGGATGTCCCGGTTGTAGACGTGCATCAGTTCATGGCCCAGGACGCCGCGCAGCTCACGGGCGTCCAGCAGCCTCAGGATGCCCTCCGTGCAGCACACCGCCGCGGTCTGCGGATTCCGGCCGGTGGCGAAGGCATTCGGCGCCATGGTGGGCGAGACGTAGATCCGCGGCATCGGCTGGTTGGCCCGGCCGGACAATTCCCGGACGATCTGGTACAGCTGGGGCGCCTCGGCCTCCGTGACGGGATAGGCCTGCATGGCACGGATGGCCAACTTGTCACTGTTCCAGTACCCGTAGGCCGTGGTGGCGACGCCGATCAGGGCCATGATCCAGATCGGCGCGGCACTGCGCGTGCCGGCGGCGATGAACGCGCCGAGGCCAAGCAGCACCGCCCACAGAACCCCGAAGAGTGCCGCGGTTTTAAGTCCGTTGTGATGCTGGTGCACTGCTCCTCCTGATGCCCTGCACTGCAGGCTGATGCCCGGTACTTCAATGAACTACCAAGAAAAACGAACCGCTACGGCACCGGGTTCCGTGCGTCGTACCGCAGGAATCCGGACTGCAGGTGGGCCAGCGTCCAGGCGACCGCAATGCACATCACGCCGCCGAGCAGCAGGACCCATCCCTCGTTCAAAAGTTTAGTCGCGCCGCCCGCCAGCATGTCCCCGATCCGGGGTCCGCCGGCCACCACCACCACAAACACGCCCTGCAGCCGCCCGCGCAGGTGGTCCGGGGTGGAGGCCTGCAAGATGGTGGTGCGGAAGACGGCGCTGACGGAATCCGCGATCCCGGCGAGTGCGCAGCACAGGGCGGCGGGCAGCAGCCACACCGTCACGCCGTCGTCTCCGGAATGATCTGCGAGGACCACCACCAGGCCGAAGGCCGCCACCGAGGCGCCCCAGCCCATCACGGACCATACGACGGCGGCCCCCTGCCGGCGGACGCCGCCCAACGGGCCGGAGAACAGACCGGCCAGGAACGCCCCCACTGCCATCGAGGCCAACAGGATCCCCACCGTGGCCTCGCCGCCGCCGATCATCACGGCACCGATGGCGGGCAGCAGCGCCCGGGGCTGGGCAAAGATCATGGCGACGAGGTCGATCACGAATGTCATGCGGAGGTTGGGCCGGGTGCCAAGGAAACGGAATCCCTCCACCACGGAACGCAGCCCGGCCGGCCTGGCATGCTTTCCGGGCGGCATGGGGGGCAGCTTCAAAAGCGCCCAGAACGCAAACGCGAAGGTGACGACGTCGATCGTGTACGTCCAGCCGAACCCGACCCACGCCACGAGCACCCCGGCCAGCAGCGGGCCGGCCGTCATCGTCAGGCCGAAGCTCATCATGTTCAGGGCATTGGCGGCCGGCAGCAGCTCCTTGCGCACCAGCACCGGGATGATGGCGCTGCGGGCCGGCTGGTTGATGGCCTGGGCACCGCTTTGCACTGCCACGATCGCGTACAACAGCCACACGTTGCCCACCTGCAGCCACGCCTGGAGGGCCAGCGCGACAGTGCTCACCCACAGGACGGATGAAGCCAGCAGGGCCACGGTGCGGCGGTCGTGGGCGTCGGCGATCGAGCCGCCCAGGAGGCCGCCGAACACCAGCGGCACGAGGGCGAAGATGCTCAGCAGCCCCACGTAGAGGCTGTCCTGGGTCAGCCGGTAAACCTCGAGGCTGACGGCCACCAGCGTCAGCTGGCTGCCCAGTGCGGAAACGGCCGAGCCCAGCCACAGACGGCGGAACGCGGGGCTTTCGCGCACGGGGGTGATGTCCGCCAGAAGATTCTCCACCGGGCAACTCTAGCGGCGGGCAGCGAGCGCACTGTGACGCGGCCGGAAAAGTTAGTCCCGCCTTATTGTGAGGCAGTCATAATAAGTGCTTGAATGGGCGTATGACGGATTCCTCGGGCACCCACGACGCATGGGCAGCCGCCCTGCGTGCCCACGGCCGCCGGGTGACCAAGCAGCGCCTGGCCGTGCTGGCCGCCGTCGAACACCACCCGCATTCGCCGGCGGACGCGATCCTTGCCGCAGCCCGGCAGGAATTGCCGGACCTGACCGCGCAGTCCGTCTATGTGGTCCTGGGCGATCTCACCGATCTGCACATGCTGCGCCGTTTCGAGCCCCCGCACTCCCCCGCGCTGTATGAGACGCGGGTGGGAGATAACCACCACCACGCCGTGTGCATCAGTTGCGGCCGCGTGGAGGACGTCGAATGCGCCGTGGGCCACGCGCCCTGCCTGACCCCGCACTGGGGCGCGGACGCCAAGCCGATGACCATCCAGATCGCGGACGTGCTGTACCAGGGCATCTGCCAGGACTGCCAGCGCACCCAACAGCTTCCCTCCGACCGAAACTAAGAAACCCAACCAAAGGAGAACGATGACCGAGATCATCTCTGCGCCCGCCGTGTCCACAACACAGTCCGGCGCTCCCGTCACTTCCGACGCCCACTCCAAGTCCGTCGGCGCCGACGGCGCGATCATCCTGACCGATCACTACCTGATCGAGAAGCTCGCGCAGTTCAACCGCGAGCGGGTCCCGGAGCGTGTTGTGCACGCCAAGGGCGGCGGCGCCTTCGGTAGCTTCAAGACCACCGAGGACGTCTCGAAGTACACCAAGGCCGCCCTGTTCCAGCCCGGGACGGAGACGGACATGCTCATCCGCTTCTCCTCCGTTGCCGGCGAGGCAGGTTCCCCCGACACCTGGCGCGACCCCCGCGGTTTCGCCGTGAAGTTCTACACCACCGAGGGCAACTACGACCTCGTCGGGAACAACACTCCGGTGTTCTTCATCCGCGACGGCATCAAGTTCCCGGACTTCATCCACTCCCAGAAGCGCCTCCCGGGCACCCACCTGCGCGACGCCGACATGCAGTGGGACTTCTGGACCCTCTCCCCCGAGTCCGCCCACCAGGTCACCTGGCTCATGGGCGACCGCGGCCTGCCGGCTTCCTGGCGTGAAATGCAGGGCTACGGCTCGCACACCTACCAGTGGATCAACGCCGAGGGCGAGCGGTTCTGGGTGAAGTACCACTTCAAGTCCAACCAGGGCGTCAAGTCCATGTCCGGCGACGAGGCCGAGGCCCTGGCCGGCGCCGACGGCGACTTCTACATCCGCGACCTCCAGGAAAACATTGCCGCCGGCAACTTCCCGTCCTGGGACCTGCACGTCCAGGTCATGCCGTACGAGGACGCCAAGACGTACCGCTTCAACCCCTTTGACCTGACCAAGGTGTGGCCGCACGCGGACTACCCGCTGATCAAGGTCGGCACCATGGAGCTTAACAAGAACCCGGAGAACTACTTCGCGCAGATCGAGCAGGCAACCTTCGCGCCGTCGAACTTCGTGCCCGGCATCGCCGCTTCCCCGGACAAGATGCTGCAGGCCCGCATCTTCTCCTACGCGGATGCGCACCGCTACCGCGTCGGCACCAACCACGCCCAGCTCCCGGTGAACGCGCCCCAGAACCAGGTCAACAACTACAGCCAGGACGGCGCCGGACGGTACCACTTCAACGCTCCGTCCGTTCCGGTGTACGCACCGAACTCCGTGGGCGGCCCGGCTGCGGTTGAGCCTGGCGTTGCGGGCGGCGGCTGGGAGAACGACGGCGAGCTCACGCTCTCCGCGCACTCCCTGCACGCCGAGGACAGCGACTTCGGCCAGGCCGGCACGCTGTACCGCGAGGTGTACAACGACGGCGAGAAGGCCCGCCTGCTGGAGACCGTGACCGGCGCCGTCAGCGGCGTCAAGAACGCCAGCATCAAGGAACGCGCCATCGCGTACTGGACCAATGTCGACGCCGATTTTGGCGCCAAGCTGCGCGCCAACCTCGGCGCCGGCCAGGTTGAGTCCGACGCCGAGGCCGCCAACAAGGTCTGATAGCTGCGTCGACGGCCACTTGAAGGCCGGCCGCTTTGAGGGCCGGCTCAACGGGAGGCCGTTTGGGCCAACAGAACGCCCCGCCACGGACCTCCGTGGCGGGGCGTTCTGCGTTATCCACATGCGTGCGCGGGCCCCTCGCCACCGTGCACCGCGGCTCCGTAGGATTTGGGCATGACCGCATTCGCAGGCATTCCGGACGACGCCTTCCGGTTCTACGCCGATCTTGAACAGAACAACAACCGGGACTGGTGGCTGGAGCACAAGCCTGTCTACGACGCCGCGGTGAAAGGTCCGCTGACCCAGCTGCTGGCCGAGCTGGAGCCGCGCTTCGGCCCGGCCAAGCTCTTTCGCCCCAACCGGGACGTCCGGTTCTCGCCGGACAAATCGCCCTACAAGACCGCGCAGGGGGCCTTCGCGGCGCTGGACGAAGGAGTGGGCTTCTACATCCAGCTCAGCGCCGACGGCCTCCTGATCGGCGGCGGCTGCCACACCCACACCCCGGCCCAACTGGCACGCTTCCGCGGCGCCGTGGATGATCCCGCCAGCGGCGAGGCCCTGCGGGAGATCGTGCGCAAGGTCGAGGCAGCGGGGTTCGCGGTGGAGGGCGAACGCCTGAAGACCGTGCCGCGGGGCTTCGAGAAGGACCATCCGCGGGCGGAGCTGCTCAAGCACAAATCCCTCACGGCCGGGGTCAACGTGGGCCAGCCCGGCTGGCTTGCCGGACCCGGGGCGGTGGAGGAAGTGGCGCGGCGCTGGGAGGATTTGCGCCCGCTCGTGGAGTGGGAGGGCCGCTACGCCGCTCCCTGAGACTCAGCTCAGATGTGCTGGCCGTCGGTGGCCAGGCGCCGGTCGAGGTTGTTGAAGAAGACCAGCATCATCAGCTCAAAGGCCTTTGTGGCTTCCTCGGGCTGGTTGTTGACGACGAAATCGAACTGGAGCCCATAAAACGCGGCGGTGAACAGGCGGGCGTCGGTTTCCGCGAACTCCGGCTCGATGCCCTGGATGATGAGCCAGTCCCGGGCCTTCGCGTGCAGCATCCGGAAGTGCTCCTGGGCGGTGCCGCGCGGTACCGCCGCCACAACGTCCTGCGCTGTCGCCTCGAATTCAAGCCGGGCCAGGTGCCGGTTGCGCTGCGCCATGGTCCACTGCCAGGACTCCAGGAGGAAGGCCCGCCACGCGTCCCTGTCGATGTCCCTGACGTCGGTGGCGCGGATGCTGTCCAGCCGGGATTCGATGCCGCGGATGATCTCGTTGATCAGCTGTTCACGGTGGCCGAAGTGGTACACCAGGACGTAGCTGCTGACGCCCAGCCCGTCGGCGAGGCTGCGGAACGTCAGCTCCGCCAGCGTCTTGTCCATGAGGTAGTCGAGAATCGCCGACAACAACTCTGATTTGCGTTCCGGTCTTGCTGGGCGGGCCATGTGTCCATCTTAGGGATCGCCGGCCAAACGCCGAAGTCGCCGGAACCGTGCGAAGACGCCGGAAGTTTCCAGCGAATTCGCACGGCTCCGGCGACTTCGATGCGTCGGGAGCCGGTACTCCCCGGTCAGGAGCGGGTGAGCGCGTCCTCGTCGTCCGCCGCGGACGGTCCGGCCGCGTTGGCTGTGCTCTCCTTGCCCGGGCCGTTCACGGAGGCGCGGGCCTCCGCGAACTTCTCGTTCAGCCGGGAATGGCGCTGGCCGTAAGCGAAGTAGATCGCGATACCGATCACCAGCCAGATCGCGAAGAAGATCCAGGTTTCCACGGCGAGGTTCGTCATGAGGTACAGGCACAGGACGGCAGAGACGACCGGGAGCACCTTGCCGAACGGGACGCGGAAGGCCGGCTTCAGGTCGGGACGCTTCTTGCGGAGCACCAGGATGCCCAGGCTGACCATCACGAAGGCGGACAGGGTCCCGATATTGATCATTTCCTCCAGCAAGTCCACGTTGGTCAAGCCGGCAACGAGTGCCACTCCGGCGCCGCAGATGATCTGGAGGCGGGCCGGCGTCGCACGGATGGTGCTGGTCTTGGACAGGGAGCGCGGCAGCAGGCCGTCGCGGCTCATGGCGAGGACCACGCGGGACAGGCCCATCAGCAGCACCATGATCACGGTGGTGAGGCCCACCAGGGAGCCAAAGGCGATGACCTTGGCGGCGTCGGTATTGCCGACGGCCTCGAAGGCCGTGGTGAGCGTCGGGTTCTTGGCCTCAGCCAGCTTCGTGTAGGAGACCATGCCGGTCAGTGCCAGCGACACCAGGATGTACAGCACCGTGACGATCGCCAGGCCGCCGAAGATGCCGCGGGGCAGCGTCTTCTGCGGGTTCTTGACCTCTTCGGCGGAGGTGGCGACGACGTCGAAGCCGATGAAGGCGAAGAAGACCAGGGCGGCGCCGGCGAAGATGCCCAGGGTTCCGTACTGGGCGGGGGCCGCACCGGTCAGGAAGCCGAAGAAGGACTGCTTGAGGACATCGGCGGTTCCGGTGCCTCCGGTGGGTTCGGACGCCGGGACGAACGGGGCGTAGTTCTCGAACTTCACATAGGTGAAGCCGACCACGATCACGAACAGGACCACCGCGATCTTGATGAGCGTGAAGATGTTGCCGACGCGGGCAGAGAGCTTGGTCCCGAGGACCAGCAGCACGGTGAAGACGGCAACAATCAGGAAGGCGCCCCAGTAGAGGTCAACGCCGCCCAGCGAGATCGACGGCGGGATGTCCACGCCCATGAGCGCGAAGACCTTGCTGAGGTAGATGCCCCAGTATTTGGCGATCACGGCGCCGGCCGTGAACAGTTCAAGGATCAGGTTCCAGCCGATGATCCACGCAAGGATCTCCCCCATGGTCGCGTACGTGAAGACATAGGCGGAGCCTGCCACCGGGATGGCCGTGGCAAATTCGGCGTAGCACATGATGGCGAGCGCGCAGGTGACGGCAGCGATAGCGAAGGAGATGGTCACGGCGGGCCCGGCGAAATTCGCGGCGGCCTTGGCGCCGACCGAGAAGATCCCGGCGCCGACGGCAACCGCGACCCCCATGATCATGAGGTCCCACGTGCTGAGCGATCGCTTCAGCCTGCGTCCGGGTTCATCGGCGTCGGACATGGACTGCTCGATGGATTTTGTCCGGAAAAGGTTCATAGAAAAGTCCGCAATCTTGGTAACTGGGTTTGGAAACAGACCTATCCATCGTAGTGTCCATCCACTGGGCGGCCAGATTTGTCCCACATAGTGAGACGCGAATGCGGGCCGTACCGGTGCTGCCGGCACGGCCCGCACGTCTGTCGGCTCGCTTTAGGCTGCCCTGTTCCGGCTCAGACCGGCCAGTTTTCCATCAGCGTAGAGCGGATCAGGAACCGCTTGCCTTCCGGCGCCTCCACTGAGAAACCGCTCCCCCGGCCAGGGACGACGTCAACCGTCAGGTGCGTGTGGCTCCAGTAGTTGAACTGCTCCCGCGACATCCAAAATTCCAGTGGCTGGGGCCGCAATCCGTCGGAGATGTCGAACAGGCCCAACAGGACGTCGGAGTCGCCGGTCAGGAACTCCCCCGCCGGATAGCACATGGGCGCGGACCCGTCACAGCAGCCGCCGGACTGGTGGAACATTAAGGGCCCGTGCTGTCCCCACAGCTTGCGGAGCAGCCCAGCGGCCGCAGGGGTGAGCGCCACACGCGAGAAGTCTTCGCCCTGACGCGTGACGGCGGCGTCGAGCCTGGTCTGCGGCTGCGGCATCAGAACGTCAGCACCACTCTGCCGTCGATCTTGGCGTGCTTCATCTCGTCAAGAACGGCGTTGACCTCGGAGAGTTCCCGGGAGGAAACCGTGGGGTGGATCTTGCCCTGGGCATAGAACTCCAGGGCTTCCTCAAGGTCCTGCCGGGTGCCAACAATCGAGCCACGCACGGTCAGCCCCTTGAGCACAATCTCGAAAATCGGCGCCGGGAAGTCCCCCGGCGGCAGCCCGTTGAACACGATCGTTCCGCCGCGCCGTGCCATCCCAATGGCCTGGCCGAACGCCGAGGGGTGCACTGCCGTGACCAGGACTCCATGGCATCCTCCGGTTTCGCGCTGGATAACTTCGGCGGGATCCTCGTGCAGGGCATTGACGGTCAGCTCTGCACCGTGCTTCTTGGCCAGGGCGAGCTTGTCGTCGGCGATGTCCACCGCCGCGACCCGCAGCCCCATGGCCACGGCGTACTGGACGGCGATGTGCCCGAGCCCGCCGATCCCGGAGATGGTGACCCACTGGCCCGGCTTGGCCTCGGTCATCTTCAAGCCTTTGTATACGGTGACTCCCGCACAGAGAATCGGCGCCACCTCCGCAGGGTCAGAACCGGCTGAGATGCGGGCAGCAAAGCGGCTGTCCACCAGCATGTACTCGCCGAAGGAACCGTCCACACTGTAGCCGGCGTTCTTTTGGGTCTCACAGAGGGTTTCCCAGCCGGTCCGGCAGAACTGGCAGTCGCCGCACGCGGACCACAGCCAGGCGTTGCCCACGAGGTCTCCGACGGCGAGGTCCGTGACGCCTTCGCCGAGGGCCACCACTTCGCCCACGCCTTCGTGTCCGGGCACGAACGGCGGCGACGGCTTGACCGGCCAGTCACCTTCCGCAGCATGGAGGTCGGTGTGGCAGACACCCGTGGTGATGACCTTGACCAGCGCCTCGCCCCGGCCCGGGGCGGGAATGGGGAGGTCCTGGATCTGGAGGTCCTTGCCGAATTCAGTTACCACAGCAGCTTGCATTGTCGTCCTCATTGGCGAAATCCTTGCGTAGTTTTAGGCATAGTTTCTTAGGGCATATTGAGGGTTTGGTGTACTCCGTGGGGTGGCGGGAGGTGCTGCATGCCCGAGGGGTGGCCAGTGCGGGCAAATGGAACGGGCGGGGCGGATCACTGCCGATCCGCCCCGCCCGGGTCAATGCGGCTTAGAAGAAGCCGAGCTTGTTTTCGTTGTAGCTGACCAGAAGGTTCTTGGTCTGCTGGTAGTGGTCCAGCATCATCGAGTGGTTCTCGCGGCCGATGCCGGAGGACTTGTACCCGCCAAACGCCGCACCGGCCGGGTAGGCGTGGTAGTTGTTGACCCACACGCGCCCGGCCTGGATCTCGCGGCCGGCACGGTAGGCAACGTTGCCATTGCGGGACCAGACACCGGCACCGAGGCCGTAGAGGGTGTCGTTGGCGATCCCCATGGCGTCGTTGTAATCACTGAAGCGCGTCACGGACACCACGGGGCCGAAGATCTCCTCCTGGAAGATCCGCATCTTGTTGTGGCCCTCGAAAATGGTGGGCTGCACGTAGTAGCCGCCGGCCAGATCGCCGGACAGTTCGGCCCGGGCGCCGCCGGTGAGCAGCTTGGCGCCTTCCTGCTTGCCGATGTCGATGTAGGAGAGGATCTTCTCCAGCTGGTCGTTGGAGGCCTGGGCGCCGAGCTGCGTCTCGGTGTCCAGCGGGTTGCCCTGGATGATTTTCTGCACCCGGGCGATGGCGTCGGCCATGAACGAGTCGTAGATGCCGTCCTGGACCAGGGCGCGGGACGGGCAGGTGCAGACCTCGCCCTGGTTGAAGGCGAAGAGCGTGAAGCCCTCCTGGGCCTTGTCGTAGAAGGCATCGTTGGTGTCGGCGACGTCGTTGAAGAAGATATTCGGGCTCTTGCCGCCGAGTTCCAGGGTGACCGGGATCAGGTTCTGGCTGGCGTACTGGCTGATCAGGCGGCCCGTGGTGGTCTCGCCGGTAAAGGCGATCTTGCGGATCCGCGGGCTGGAGGCCAGCGGCTTGCCCGCCTCGACGCCGAAGCCGTTGACCACGTTGAGCACGCCGGCCGGCAGGATGTCGCCGATGAGTTCCATCAGCACCAGGATCGAGGACGGTGTCTGCTCGGCGGGCTTCAGCACCACGGCGTTGCCGGCGGCGAGGGCCGGGGCGAGCTTCCAGACGGCCATGAGGATCGGGAAGTTCCAGGGAATGATCTGGCCGACGACGCCGAGCGGCTCGTGGTAGTGGTAGGCGGTGGTGTCGTCGTCGAGCTGGGAAAGCCGGCCCTCCTGGGCGCGGACGGCAGAGGCAAAGTAGCGGAAGTGGTCCGCGGCCAGCGGAATGTCGGCGTTGAGGGTCTCGCGGATCGGCTTGCCGTTGTCCCAGGATTCGGCGACGGCGAGCATCTCGGTGTTCTCATCGATCCGGTCGGCGATCTTGTTCAGGATCGCGGCGCGCTCGGCCACCGAGGTCTTGCCCCAGGACGGTGCAACCTTGTGGGCGGCGTCCAGCGCCAGTTCGATGTCCTCGGCGGTGCCGCGGGCCACCTCGCAGAACGCCTTGCCGGTCACCGGGGTGATGTTCTCGAAGTACTGGCCCTTGACCGGGGCAACCCATTCGCCGCCGATCCAGTTTTCGTAGCGGTCCTTGAAGGTGACCTTCGAGCCCTCGGTACCGGGCTGGGCGTAAACTGTCATTGCTAGCTCCTTTGCTGTGCAAGATGGGGGGTAGCAAGGCGCTTCCGGCCCCCGTTGCACCCAGCGTAGGCGCGCAAAGGTTGCAGTCAGGTTGCAAGCAAGTGACCCCGGTCACTCACCCGCCGTCCTTGCCGGCCGCGACGGGTTAGGCGCTCAGTTCCCGGTCCAGCCGTTCCAGATCGGCGACGACGGCGGCGCGCTTGGGCGAGCGCGGCGCCAGCAGCTTCAGCGCGGCGATGCGGACGTCGACGTCGTCCTTGGCCTCGGGCAGCGCGGCGTACTTCAGGAGCGATTCGGCGCTGCCGTCCGTCAGCAGGGCCTCGCGCATCAGCGCGGAGACCCTGGCCCGCAGCTCCACGATGCCGGGCGCCTCGGAGCGGGGCAGCACGGCGCCGCGGTAGATCTCCAGCGCTATCCGGTGGGCGCCGCGCTGCAGGCAGTCCAGCACCTGTCCGGCGTCGGGGACGAGGTCCAGCGGCAGGCGGTACGGGCGTGATTCTGGGACAGCACCGGGATGGAGCTGCTGAAGCACCTTGCGCAGCCGCACCATCTCCGCGCGCAGGGTCATGGTGAAGGCCTCCCCGGGGTACAGGAGGGCGCAGAGTTCCTCGGCATTCAGCCCTGCGGGGTGGCTGCTGAGCAGGGCCAGGATCTCGCTGTGCCGGGCGGACAGGGCCACGGTCCGGCCGTCAATGCTGAGCAGGGCCTGGTCGCGGCCGAGCAGCTGGAGGCTGTTGCGGTAGAGGCTGTTGGCCGCCGGCGCCCCGGCCGTCTTCGGCGCCGAGTTCCGCCGCCGGGACGGCGAGGACTGCCCGGCTGCGGCCAGCTGCAGCCGTTCCACCCGCAGATGCGCCTGGGCCGCGGCGACCGTCGCCTCAACGAGCGATAACGTATGCGGGGCCACGGCCGACTCTGTGCCGGTGATGTCCACGACCCCCAGCAGGGCGCCGGAATCAGGATCGTGGAACGGCACAGCCGTGCAGCTCCACGGATGAACCGAGCGCTTGTAGTGTTCGGCACCGGAGATCTGGATTCCCCGGCCGAGGGCCAGCGCGGTTCCGGGGGCGCTGGTGCCGACCGTCGCTTCGGACCAGTCGGCACCGGGGACGAACATCATGCCCTCGGCCCGGCGCTGCAGGGCGGCGTCGCCTTCAACCCAGAGCAGCCGGCCCACCTCGTCTCCCACGGCTACCAGCATTCCGCTGTCATGGCTCGGCAGGACCAGGAGCTTATGGATCACGGGCATGATGGCGGCCAGCGGGTGCTGGCGGCGGTATTCCTCGAGTTCCTCGCGGTCCAGGGCCAGCGGCGCCTCAGGGTTGTCCGGGTTGGCGAGCAGCTGTGCGGAACGCCGCCACGACTCCTGGATCAGGCTGCTGAGTCCAGGCAGTTGCAGGTTCCCGGGAAAAACGAGTCCCTGCGAGTCCAGTTCCTCATGCCCGGCGCTGGCATGCTGCTGGCGCAGCTCCGCACTGACCCCGCCAGCTGGCGGTAACGGAGCTGCCGGATGGACCAGATTCCTCATTGAACTCCCACCGGACGGGCTCGACGGCGTACCGAAGGCCGCCACGTCCGGTCCAGTCTAGTTCCGAGCGGGGCGTTTGGAAACGCGCCGGAGTCCTCGGCGGGACGACGAATGACCCGCGTCGACACGGATCAGGTTCCCGCGGAAGCCTGCACCAAGTCCGCGACTATGTGCAGGCGTTCACGAAGTTGGCTCGACGAGCAGCTTTCTGATCTCGGTGAGCTTGGCTTCGGACTCTTCCAGGCGCAGGCGGAGTGCCTCGACCGTCGAGGTACCCGCGCCGGCCGCTCCGACGGACGGTGCGGGTTTCTTGGGAGCGAGGAAGAAGTTGGCCAGGTAGCCGGTGAACGTGCCGAAGATACCGACGCCGAGGACAATGATGCCTGACCCGATGACACGGCCCGGATCGGTGACCGGATACTGGTCACCGTATCCAACTGTCGAGATCGTGACGATCGTGTACCAGATGGCGTCCGAGGCGGTCGTGATGTTGGCCCCCGGGGCGTACTGCTCGACGCGGAGTATCGTGAGGCTGCCGAATTCCAGCACGAAAATGCCCATGAGCAGCAGTACGTACAGGGAACTGCCGGCCCGATCTTTGATCAGCGCGCGGCCGACGGTGCGGATGCCGAGCTCACGGAGCAGGCGGTACACCCGTACCAGCCGGAAGATGCGCAGGATCTTGAATTGGGCGACAGGCACGCTGGCAAGCAGGTCGGCCCAGCCGAAGTGCTTGAAGAAATAGGCGCCGGCCGATGGTGCGGTGACGATCCGGTAGAGGAAATCGGCGAGGAAGACCACGCTGAAAATGCCGTTCATCACGGTGAGCACAGTGTCGAGCGACGCGTCCTGCACTACATACAAGAGCCCGAGATTCACGATCGACAGGATCGAAAGGATACCGATGAAGATCTCGTATCCGGTGCTCTTCAGTTCACTGCGTTCCTTGGTCATGAGAGGATTCTGGCACGTAGGCAGCCGCGCAGCCGACACTTTTTCGCCCGGGCTGACGGGACGCCCCCCTGTTGCCTCAGGGACCTGCTGCCCTCAAAGACCTGCCCTAGCCGCGGGAAATCTCGATCATGTCCTCGCGGGGCACAACCTTGATGCGCTCCCGTTCGATCCGGTTGGCGGACTGCGCCGCGGACCATTCGGCGCCGAGGGCGAGCTCGTGGGCATCAAGCTTGATCCACCCTTCCCACGTGGTGTACTCGATGCCGCGCTCCTGAAGCAGGTCGATGATGGCCTGCGGGTCCGGGTTCTGCGCCGGGGGCAGCGTCAGCCGGTCCTCCAGCAGGAAGCCGATGGTCTCCAGCGCGTCGCCCTTGGTGTGGCCGATCAGCCCGACGGGCCCGCGCTTGATCCAGCCCGTGGCGTAGATTCCGGGCACGGCGTTTCCCTCGGCGTCGAGCACGCGGCCGCCCTCGTTCGGGACGACCCCGCGGCGGGCATCGTATTCCAGCTCATCAAGCGGCGAACCGTGGTAGCCGATCGCACGGTAGACGGCCTGGACGGGGTAGTCGAGGAACTCCCCGGTGCCCTTGACGTTCCCGGTGCCGTCCAGCTGCATGCGTTCGAACTTGATGCCGGCGACCCGGCCGGGGTTCGCGGCGTCGTCATGGATCTCGACGGGGCTGTGCAGGAAGTGCAGGTGCAGCCGGCGCGAGGACGGTTCCTCGGCCTCGGCATGTTCCTCGACGAGCCAGTTCGTCAGGGTGTTGACCATGGTCCGGATCTGGTTGTTGCTGCGGATGGCCTCGTCCGAGGCCTCGTCGAACTCGAAGTCCTCCGGGTACAGGACGATGTCCACGTCCTTGGCGTGGCTGAGTTCGCGCAGCTCCAGCGGCGTGAACTTCACCTGGGCCGGGCCGCGGCGGCCAAAAACATGGACGTCGGTGACCGGCGAATCCTTCAGTGCCCGGTAGACGTTGTCCGGGATTTCGGTGACGAGGAGTTCATCGGCGTGCTTGACCAGCATGCGGGCCACATCGAGGGCCACGTTGCCGTTGCCGATCACCGCAATCTCCTTGGCCTCCAGCGGCCAGTCCCGGGGCACATCCGGGTGGCCGTCGTACCAGGAGACGAAGTCCGCCCCGCCGAAGGACCCCTCCAGGCCGATCCCTGGAATGTCCAGGTCCGCGTCCTTGATGGCTCCGGTGGAGAAGATGACGGCGTCGTAGAAGGCCCGGAAGTCATGCAGCGTCAGGTCCCGGCCGTAGGTGACGTTACCGAGGAACCGGATGTCGCCGCGGTCCAGGACCTTGT
Organism: Arthrobacter sp. P1_B3; assembly: GCF_056406615.1. Lineage (NCBI taxonomy): Bacteria > Bacillati > Actinomycetota > Actinomycetes > Micrococcales > Micrococcaceae > Arthrobacter > Arthrobacter sp. P1_B3. The sequence continues at coordinate 189,038 of NZ_JBFTZV010000002.1, forward strand.
GCAGGGCGTTGACGATCCCCTTGATCCGCGGATGGTCAGGAGCCACCCCGTACCGGATGAGGCCGTACGGTGCCGGATATGCCTCAAAGAGATCGATGCTGACCTGGAAGTCGCCGTCTTTGACCTCATTGGACTTCGTCAGGATGTCCGCGGCGTAGACGCCGGCCGGACCGGCGCCAACAATCGCGACACGGAGGGGACGAGTGGATGTGGATTCGGCCGAGTTGGACACCGGGAGCCCTTCTGAGTCTTAGGACAGCGCCAGTAGATACAGCGCACAGGCCCCTATTCTAAATGTCGCCGGCTCGCTCCTGCTCCGATTGGCAGGAATAGGCGCCGCTCAGGTGGTGTTATTGATCTTGTGCCTAAGCCTGAAGGATCCTTCTCCCCCGCCCCACTGACAGCGTCGAGCGCCTCAGCCGCTGCAGCCGGGCCGGCGACGGCCCGGCCGGCTGGACCGGCACCGGTAGACAAGGACACGACGGCGGGAATCCTGTTCGGGATCGGCGCCTACGGGCTCTGGGGGCTGCTGCCGCTGTACTTCTACGTCCTGCATCCGGCCGGCGCCGTCGAGATCGTGGCCAACCGGGTGGTCTGGTCGCTGCTTTTCTGCGTCCTGCTGATTACCATCACCCGCTCGTGGCGGGTGCTCGGATCCGCGTTCCGCAACCGCACGGTGATCGGGCCGCTTTCGATCGCGGCCGGACTGATCGCGGTGAACTGGCTGACGTATACCTACGGTGTAACCACCGGCCAGGCCGTCGAAGCCTCCCTGGGCTACTTCATCAACCCGCTCGTCTCTGTATTGCTGGGGGTCTTTGTCCTGAAGGAAAAGCTGCGGCCGCTGCAGTGGGCCGCCGTCGGCATCGGTTTCATTGCTGTCGGGGTTCTGACGGTCTCCTACGGCAAGCTCCCCTGGATCGCGCTGACGCTGGCGCTGAGCTTCGGTCTGTACGGATTCGTCAAGAAACGTGTTGGCCCGCGGGCGGACGCGATCACGAGCCTCACCGTGGAGACGATCGTGCTGGCACCACTGGCCGCGGCCACAATGATCTTCCTAGCGGTCAGCGGGGCGGCAAGTCTGGCCACCAACGGTGCGGGGCATTTTTGGCTGCTCGTGGCGTCCGGCGTCATCACCGCCGTGCCGCTGCTGTTCTTCGGCGCCTCCGCCCGCCGGCTGCCGATGACCACGATCGGCCTGCTGCAGTACTTCGCACCGGTCCTGCAGTTCATCGTGGCGCTCGTCGTGTTCAAGGAAGCCATGACACCGGACCGCTGGATCGGTTTCGGCGTCGTCTGGCTGGCGCTGCTGGTGCTGACCGTGGACATGCTGCACACTGCCCGGAAGAACTCCGTGACCCGGAAACTGGCCCGCGCCGCCGCCTAGCGCTCCTGCCCTGCGCTACTGACCTGAGGGGCTGCTGCCTGCGCACCAAGGCCGCTGTGCATTAGTGTCAGTATGAATGCACACGTTGGGGCGAAATTGAGGATTGCTGGTGCCAGAAGAGGATCGTGAAACTCCGGGCGGGCGCGACATCTCGTCTCTGGACTTCGACAGCAGCGGCATCTTGCGCCTCGAGTGGGCCCGGGGCGTCGTGATTGATGCCCCCAACGCTCAGCTGGCCATGGATYGCGTCAATGAATTGTGCGGCGGCCGGCCCACGCCGCTGCTGATCGACATGGCCACCACGGAGTCCGTCACCCGGGCCGCCCGGGCCGTGTTCGCCAAGCGCTGCGACGCCTCGGCAATCGCGCTCCTCGGTTCGTCCGCCGTGGACCGGGTTCTCGCCAACTTCTTCCTGGGCGTCAATTCGGCGCCGGTTCCGACACGCTTTTTCACCAACAGCGATGAGGCGGTCCGCTGGCTGACCGCACGGGGCCATGACGGGGAGTGAGGATGACCGCCGCCTCGAGGAACTCGTGGACGGCATCGTCGTACTGTCCTCGGGCGATCTGTCGAACCGCCTCCCGGTCTCACCGGCAAGGGACGGCATTGACGCCGTCACGACCGGCATCAACCTGCTGGCCGAAGAGCTCCAAAGCATGTACGAGGACCTGGAAGTCCGGGTCGCCGAGCGGACCGCGCTCCTGGAGGCGGCCAAAGCCGAACTCCGGCGCGTCATCAACACCGATGAGCTGACCGGCCTGGCCAGCCGCTCGCTGCTGCAGGAAAAAGTGGCCGAAGCCGTTGCCGGCGCCGGCGCGGGACACCAGCCGGCCCTCATTCTGCTGGACCTCGATTCCTTCCGGCTCATCAACGACAGCCTCGGCCATGCCGCGGGGGACGCCGTCCTGCGCGAGGCGGCCCTGCGGCTTCGCGCGGCGGCCGGTGCCGGCCACCTGATCGCACGTCTGAGCGGTGATGAGTTCGCCGTACTCGTCGCGGACCAGGACACGGAGGACGTGCTGCAGATCGCGGCCCGGCTCGGCGAATCGCTGAAGGACAGAATCGTCGCCGGCGGTGTCGCTGTCGCCCTCACGGCCGGAACCGGTGTCCGGCTGGGGGAACCTGGCCTGCGCAGCGAGGAACTCATCCGCGATGCCGACATCGCCATGCATGAGGCCAAGAAACGCGGCCGGGACACCCTCCTGGTGTTTTCCGCGGCCATGCACGAGGCCGCCAAGCAGCGGGTCCACCAGGTGGCAGAGCTGAGGACGGCACTGGCGATGGACCAGCTCGAGCTGGAATACCAGCCCATCATGGACCTCCGCACTGGAGCCATTGCCGGCACCGAGGCCCTGATCCGCTGGCGCCACCCCGCCTTGGGCCTGCTGGCGCCGGATACCTTCCTTGACGCCGCCGACGAGGCCGGGCTCACGGTGGAAATCGGCCACTGGGTGCTCCGGAACGCCATCGCGCAGACCGGCCGCTGGAAGTCCGATCCGGGCCTCCCGGCGGACTTCAGCACGCACATCAATCTCTCCCCTGCGGACCTGCACCACGTTGATCTGGCGCCCTACGTCGAAAGCCTGCTGGCCCGCCACGACGTGGACCCCTGCCATGTCTCAATCGAGATCACCGAAACTGCGATCATGCGCGGCGGCCCGGAAGTCGCAGCCACCATGAAGTCGCTCAATGATCTCGGCGTCCGGATCGAGATCGACGACTTCGGCACGGGCTATTCTTCCATCAGCTACCTGCGCACCCTCCCGGCCGCGCAGGCAAAGATCGACAAGTCCCTGCTCGACGGACTGACCACAGACCGGCAGCAGGAGGCATTCGTCGCGGCCATCCTGCAACTGATCCATTCGGCCGGACTGGGCGCCGTAGCCGAGGGCATCGAGGACAGGGAGCAAGCGAACAAGCTGCGGCAGCTGAACTGCGAATTCGGTCAAGGGTACTTCTTCAGCCGTCCGCTGCCGGTGCCGGACATGACGGATCTGCTCGCGCACAGAGACGGCGCTGTCGCGTGAGCGGACCCGTTCCCGCGGGCAAGCGCAAAACAGGAACACGCAAAACAGGAAAAAGCACGGCGGGCATGCATAGGGCGGCGGACACGTTCCGGCTGGCTACCAGGGTCGCGGCGCTGTCACTGCACCGTCCCAGCCGCCCGGACCGGCGCTGGGATGCCTTCTGGCGCGGAGTGTCTCGGGGCTCCCTCACCGAACCGATCATCTGGGATGCCGCCCCCGGCGCCGGGAACGAAGAGATCCGGCACCACCTGCAGGCCATGGCGGGCGCGATGGACACCGGCCTTCCCGTGATCGATCTCGGCTGCGGGAACGGCGCCATCACACGCCGGCTGACCGAAATCTTCCCCTCGGTCCTGGGCGTCGACGTCTCACCCGAGGCCGTGGCAGCCGCGCAGTGCGCCCAGCCGCACGTACCGGGCCTCAGTTTCCGGAGCCTGGATGCCACCGAGCCGGCTGCGGCAGCCGGGCTGGCGCGGGAACTCGGCGACGCCAACGTCTTTGTCCGCGGCGTTTTCCACGTCCTCGGCCGGCGGCGGCAGGCACGCCTGGCGGGCTCCATCGAAGCCCTCCTTGGCACTCGGGGACGGATTTACCTGGTCGAGACAAACGTCCCGGGCGGCGCACTCAGCTACCTGCGCGGCCTGGGCGCCACGGGCGAGAAGATCCCGGGACCGCTCCGCCAGGCCATTTCTGCCCTGCCGAAACCGGGCCACTTCGGCGCCGGGCAACGCTCGCGCGTGTTCCCCGCGGACCGCTGGACCCTCATCGCGCAGGGTTCCACCGTCCTGAAGACAGTGCCGATGGAGGCCGGCGGACCGCCCGGCAGCATTCCCGCATACTGGGCGGTCCTGGCCCCGCGGCCCCAGGCCTCCGAGAATCAGACCGCCGGGAAGGTATCCACCTGCTGGTAGTCGCGCGGAACCACGACCATCGGCACGGGGAGCGCCCGCAGCACCTTGAAGGCCGTGCTGCCGATGAACAGCTTGTACTTCTCCGCCAGGCGGGATGACCCTACGATCATGACCTCCCCGTCGTCCCATTCCAGGTCGTCGATTGCTTCCTCGATCGTGCGGCCGTGGGCGACCTCCACACTCACATGGTGGCCCTCCGGCAGACGGTGCGCGGCGGCGGCCAGGACGGTGTTGGCGTGGATGTGGGCAGCGTTGACGTTTTCCCCGCCGTCCCCCTCGACGTCCAGTTCCACGAGGGAGACCAGCCGAAGCGGCACCCCGCGGCGCTCGGCGGATTCGATCGCGACGTCGATCGCCGCCTCCGCTCCGACGCGCTGGCCCACGGCGAGGGTCAAACGCGTGATGGCTTCGGTCCGGCGGTAGCCGTGCGGCGCCAGTGCCACCGGAACCGGGGCGGCGTGCAGCAGGGCGTTGGCCACGTTGCCCACGGTATGCCGCTTAAACAGGCCATGGCTGGCGGCACCAACCACAATCAGCCCCGCCCTGTACTCGAGTGCGGCATCGATCAGGCCAGCTGCGAACGATTCCGCCTGGCGGACATGGAAATGCGCCTCCAGCCCCTCAGGGACCAGTTCCATTCCCTGGCGTTCCGCGGAGAGGACCTGCTGCTCCGCGGCGCTGACCCGGTCTCCTTCCGGATTCGTCGCCACATGGGGCGTGTGCCGGTCCACCACATAGACCAGGTCGAGTTGCGCCCCCTGCGCCCGGGCCATGGCCGATGCCAGGGCAACGGCGTCCGCGCCGCGTTCGGTGGGTGTATAGCCGACTACGTATCGCATGTATGAACCCCTTATGGGTCTGTGGCAGACGCCAGCTGCGCCCCGGGGGTTCCGGGCGACGTCGGCCGGTCTGCGCTCCTGCAGTGGATAGGAACGACTCTAGTCCAGCGGACCCTCCAAAAGGGGGTGACTTATGGCCCTGAGCAGCACAATCTTCAGGCCCTACGCTTGGATGGTCGAGGGGAGCGCATCATGAACGCCATTCGCAACCGCAGGACCGGGACGCAGACCGCGGTACTGGGAACTTTGACGCTCCTGCTGGTCCTGACCGCCTGCACGCCACCGGCGCCGCAGCCCTCCCCCAGCAGCCAGCCGCCGTCGCAGTCCCCGTCCGCCACCGCGACGGCGAGCCCGTCGCCGTCAGCAACCGGCGACGCCGACGAGACGTTACCGCCGCAATCCGGCGACAAAGTGATCTCCTCCACGGTTACCCACGACTGGTCGGTGCCGGGACCGACCACCCCGTTCCACACGGACCACGAGAACCCGGTGCCCATCGCACCTCCGCCGGCGGCACCGCTGCCAACGCTGTACGCGATCGGCGCAGGCCAGCACCCCTCCGACGTCCCGCCGTATGACCAGCTGAGCTTCCGGTTCTCCGGCGGCTTCCCCAGCTACGACGTCGAAGTGGTCCCCGACCTCGTCGATGACGGCAGCGGGCTGCCCATCCCGATGCCCGGCACGGGAACCATCCTCGAAGTGACGTTCCGCGGCGCCCAGTCGCACACCGCGGACGGCACGGCCAGCACCGTGACCAGCGCGCCCGCACCGGCAATCGGGTACCAGGCGCTCACCAGCTACGCGCCGGCCGGGGACTTCGAGGGCGTGCTGAGCTACGGGATCGGCGTCGGCCGTCCGATGAGCACGATCCCGGAGACCAAGGTGCGCGTCACTGAGGTGGAGAAGATCGAGCAGGGCCAGCACCTTTATGTGGTGGCAATCCAGCTGGACGCGACCGCCTGGAAGTAGGGCCGGCAGAAGCAGAAAGCCAAAATGCCAAAAGCCGAGAAATGGGACGGCAACCACGTAGCCGGCGGGACGGACGGAAACAACAGGAACATCAGGCACAACAGAAAACGGAGGAGCCGCGGACGATGTGTCCGCGGCTCTTCCGTTGTATGCCCCGCTGTTCGGGCAAGGCCGGTTTCCCGGAAGGGATTGCCGTCCCGGCAGCCTATTGTGCCGTGTGCTAGTTGGTGGGCTAGGCGTTGGCCTTGATGGCCGCGGCCAGGACCTCGAGGCCGTCCAGCAGCAGTTCGTCGCTGATCACCAGCGGCGGCAGCAGCCGGATGACGTTGCCGTAGGTGCCGCAGGTGAGGATGATGACACCCTCCTTGAGGCAGGCTGCGGCGACGGCCTTGGTCAGCTCCGGGTTCGGCTCCTTGGAACCGGCCTGGACGAGTTCAACGGCCAGCATGGCGCCGCGGCCGCGGACGTCACCGATCACGGGCTGCTGCGTTGCCAGTTCGCGCAGCTTGCCGAGGGCGATCTCCTCGATGTGCTTGGCGCGGCCGTTGAGGTCGTACTGCTCCATCGAACCGATCGAGGCCAGCGCGGCTGCGCACGCCACCGGGTTGCCGCCGTAGGTGCCGCCGAGGCCGCCCGGGTGGACGGCGTCGAGGAGGTCGGCGCGGCCGGTGATGGCGGAGAGCGGCATGCCACCGGCGATGCCCTTGGCCATGGTGATGATGTCCGGGACAACACCTTCGTGGTTCACGGCGAACCATTCGCCGGTGCGGCAGAAGCCGGACTGGACCTCATCGGCGATGAAGACGATGCCCTTGTCCTTGGCCCAGTCCGCCAGCGCGGGCAGGAACCCGTCGGCGGGGACAATGAAGCCGCCCTCGCCCTGGATGGGTTCGATGATGATCGCGGCAACCTGCTCGCCGCCAATCTGCTTCTCGATCATGGTGATGGCGCGCTTGGCGGCCTCGGCACCGGTGATCGCCGGGTTTTCCTCGCGGAACGGGTAGCTCATCGGCATGCGGTAGACCTCGGGCGCGAACGGGCCGAAGTTGGTCTTGTACGGCATGGCCTTGGCCGTCAGCGCCATGGTCAGGTTGGTGCGGCCGTGGTAGGCGTGGTCGAACGCGACGACGGCGTCCCGGCCGGTGGCCAGGCGGGCCACCTTGACGGCGTTTTCGACAGCCTCCGCGCCGGAGTTGAACAGCACTGTGCGCTTTTCGTGGTCGCCCGGGGTCAGGCGGTTCAGCTGCTCGGCCACGGCAACATAGCCCTCGTACGGGGTGACCATGAAGCAGGTGTGGGTGAAGTGCTCCACGGCTTCCTTCACGGCGCCGACGACGGCGGGGTCCGAGGCGCCGACGCTTGTCACCGCGATGCCGGAGCCGAGGTCGATGAAGGAGTTGCCGTCGACGTCGTGGATGATGCCGCCGTCGGCGTCGGCCACGAAGACCGGGACGCTGGACGCGACGCCGGCGGCGACGACCGCCTTGCGGCGCTCGGTCAGGGCAACGGACTTGGGGCCCGGGAAGTCGGCCTGGACGCGGCGCTTCTGCTCGAGCCGGTAGGTGATGTCATGTGCGGTGGTGGTCATGGGAAAGCCTTTCTAAGCGTGCGGTTGAGGCGCGCCAGTTATGCGTCAGGTTCAGTTAGGCAGCCGCGTCATGCGTCGGCGTTATGCATCTGCGTTAGGCGTCGAGCGCACTCATCACGTGCTTGATACGGGTGTAGTCCTCGACGCCGTACATGGACAGGTCCTTGCCGTAGCCGGACTGCTTGAAGCCTCCGTGCGGCATTTCGGCGGTCAGGAGAATGTGCGTGTTGATCCAGACGGCGCCGAAGTCGAGGTCCCGGCTCAGGCGCATCGCGGTGCCGTGGTTGGTCGTCCAGACGCTGGAGGCCAGGGCGTAGTCGACGTCGTTGGCCAGCTCCACTGCCTCGTCCTCGGTGCTGAACTTCTGCACCGTGATGACCGGGCCGAACGTTTCCTTCTGGACAATGTCATCGCTCTGCTTGGCGCCGGTGACAATCGTGGGTTCGAAGAAGAAGCCCTTCTCGCCCGCGCGGTGGCCGCCGGTCTCGATCTTGCAGTTCGCCGGCAGGTGCTCGACAACGGACGTGACAGCGTTGAAGTGGTTGACGTTGTTCAGCGGGCCGAAGTAGTTGTCCTCGTCGTTCTGCGAACCCGTGTGCAGGGTCTTGGTGTGCTCCACCATGGCGGCGACGACGTCGTCGTGCACCGAATCCTGGACCAGGACCCGGGTGATCGCGGTGCAGTCCTGGCCGGCGTTGAAGAAGGCGAACTCGGCGATCGCCGCGGCGCTCTTCTTGATGTCGGCGTCGGCGAACACAATGGCCGGGGCCTTGCCGCCGAGTTCCAGGTGGGCGCGCTTGAGTCCCCTGGCGGCGCCCGAGGCGACGGCGATGCCGGCGCGGACGGACCCGGTGATGGAGACCAGGCCCGGGACCTTGTGCTCCACCATCATGGCGCCGGTCTCGCCGGTACCCAGGACAACGTTCAGGACGCCGGCCGGGAAGATTTCACCGGCGAGCCGGGCCAGCACCAGGGTGGATTCCGGGGTGGTGTCCGAGGGCTTGAGGACCACGGTGTTGCCGGCGGCCAGGGCGGGCCCGATCTTCCAGATGGCCATGAGGAACGGGTAGTTCCACGGGGCCACCTGGGCCACGACGCCGATCGGTTCCCGCCGCACGTAGGAGGTGTGGCCTTCGAAGTACTCGCCGGCGGACTTGCCTTCCATGATGCGGGCCGCGCCGGCGAAGAAGCGCAGCTGGTCGGCGCCCGCGGCCACTTCCTCGGAGGCGATCAGGGAGCGGACCTGGCCGGTGTTGCGGTGCTGGGCCTCCACGAGCTCGTCGCTGTTGGCCTCGACGGCATCCGCGAGCTTGAGCAACATGAGCTGCCGCTGCCCGGGCGTGGCGTGCTTCCAGCTCTTGAAGGCGTTGTTGGCTGCCGTCATGGCGGCGTCGACGTCGGCCTGCACCGAGATCGGCGCCTGCGCCACCACGTCGCCGTTGGTGGGGTTCACGATGGGCAGCAACCCTGTGCCGGCGGGGGTGACGAACTCGCCGTTGATGAAGTTCTGCAAGGTTTGAACCACGGTGTACAACCTCTTTCTTACTGCCAATGACGGATGTGTGACTGGTCACGAGCCTATGCCAGCGGGGCAAGCCAGGGAATAGGCACCTGCACACCATGCTCGGCACACTTTAGTGCGCTTGACCAGCACCCGGCTATCCTGAATCCATGGCCATTTCACTCGCCGCCCTGCTGGGAGTTCCGTCCCTGAATCTCACCAAGGCCGGCCTCGCCGAAACCACCTGGCAGCAGGACATTCACTGGGTGGCCGTCACCGAACAGGAGGACCCGCAGCGCTTCCTCAACGGCGGCGAACTGATCCTGACGACGGGGATGCGGCTCAAGAGCGCCGCGGAGCAGCGCCGGTTCGTGCGTCAGGTCCAGCGGGCAGGAGCGGTGGGCATCGGGTTCGGGGTGGGCCTGACGCACGACGCCGTGCCGCCTGCCCTGATCGCCGAGGCCAACCGGTGGGGGCTGCCGGTGGTGGAGGTGCCCTACGAAACGCCTTTCATCGCGATCGGAAAGCTCGTGGCCGACGCCCAGTCCGCGGACCACCTGGTCAAGCTCGAGCGGCTCATCGCAGGGCACCAGATCCTGGCCCGCGCCCTGCTGACCGGCGGCGGCCTCGCCGAACTCCTGAAACACCTGGGCTCGATGCTGCGCACCGAGATCGTCCTGACCCAGTTCACCGCCCAGCTGTACAACAGCGTGCCCGGCCATCCCGCGCCCAAGGCCGAGGGCTGGGCGTCCTACCCCATCCCCACAGGCCGCCGCGACGCCTGCACCCTGTGGGTGAAGCAGCCGTTCGAGGACTCGGGCATCGTGGGCTACGCCCAAAACCTGATCAGCGTTGAGCTCAACAACATGGTCAAGCAGCGGCAGGCCCAGCGGGCGCTGGCCGGCCAGGTCCTGGACGACGTCATCCACGGGACGCTGGAGGCCAGCGAAGCCACCCGGCGCCTGGCCGGGGTCGGCATCAACAGCACCCGCAAGAACGTGGTCCTGCTCGCCGAATCGGCCGCCCACCAGAAACAGCTGGGGAGTTCTTCCCTGCCCCAGCCGCTCGAGGCGGCGGTCAGCGCCGTCGTCGGGAAGGACCTCGTGGTGGTGATGCCCGACGACGGCAGCGGCGCCAGCGCCCTCGCCCGCAGCCTCAGCGACCACCTGGCCGAGGCCGGGATCCACGCCACGATCGGCATTGGCGGGGCCTACACCAAGCCCAACGGCCTGCGCTGGAGCTATTTCGAGGCACGCGACGCGGCCAGCCACGGCCTGCCGGTCAACGAGCCTGAGCGGCTGAGCCTGACCTCGCTGCTGCTGGCCAGCGAGGACGTTCCGCTGGCGGACATGGCCAACGAATCGCTGAACCCGCTGCGGGCCTTCGACGCGGCGCACGGTGCCGAGCTCCTGGCCACGCTGGAAAGCTACCTCGGCAACAACGGCTCGGTGGCGGCCGTCGCCGAGGAACTCACCCTGCACCGCAATACGGTCCGCTACCGGCTGGCGCAGATCACCGAACTCACCGGCTACGACCCCGCGCAGACAGCAGACCGGGTGCAGCTCTGGCTCGCGCTCTCGGTGCAGCGGCTCAGCGCACGGCACCCGCGCTGACCACCGTCCGCGCCACACCCCGGGCAAGGCGGGGTCACATCGCGCTGGGGCTGTCACTTTCCGAGATATTAGCCACTAAAGGCTGTACCTCAAACATCAAACGTCTAACCTTTAGGTATGGCTAGCAGCACGGCGGTTTCCGCACTTTCCCAGACAGCTCCACCCGGCGCGGTCCGCCCGCGCGGCGTGATCGTTGCCGGCGTCGTGGCGCTCGTGCTCATTGGGCTCAATCTGCGCGCCGGGATCACCGGCGCCGCCGCGCTCTTCCACGACCTGCAGGCCGTCCTGGGCTACGGCCCGCTGATCGCGGCCCTGATCCCCTCGATCCCCACGCTGTGTTTCGCGGTGGCCGGAGCTGCCACGTCCTGGCTTACCCGGCAGCTGGGACTGGAAAAAGCCATCCTGCTCTCCCTCGTGATGCTGGCGGCCGGGCTGCTGCTGCGCGGAGTTCCGTCCACCGGGATGCTGCTGGCCGGCACCGTGGCGGGGATGTCGGGGCTGGCCATCTGCAACGTGGCCATGCCCTCCTTCATCAGGGTGCACTTCGCGGACCGCACGTCCCTTATGACCGCCGTCTACACCTTGACCATGACCACAGGCGCCACCGTCACCGCCGTGCTGATCGTTCCCGTGGCCCAGGCCCTTGGCTCACCCTCGGCGGGTGTCGGCTCCATCGGCCTCCTGGCCCTGGGCGCCTGCCTCGGCTTCCTCCCGATCGCGGTGCACGCCCACCGCAACGCGTCCGCCGGCAAGGCCGCCCGGGTTTCCCCCTGGCCCCTGCTGCGTACCCGCACCGGCGCGCTGATCACCCTCGGCTTTACGGTGCAGGCACTGCTGGCCTATGCCGTGCTCAGCTGGTTCCCCTACATGCTGGCCACGATGGGCCTCACCGCCTCCGACAGCGGGCTCATGTTCGGACTCATGCAGCTCGTCTCCGTCCCCGCCGGCATGGTGCTGGTCGCCATCGGCTCACGCCCCCGGATGCTTCGGACAGCGTTCTACCTGGCCACTGTGACCATGGCTCTCGGCGTCCTGGCCATGCTGGTCCTGCCGGCTGCATTGGCTCCACTGACCGCGGTGCTACTGGGCTTCGGCCTCGGCATCTTCCCGCTGGTCATGGTGATGATCAGCCGCAGCGGCCGCACCGCGGCCGAGACCACCGCGCTGTCCACCGTGGCCCAGTCCGCCGGGTATCTGCTGGCGACCCTCGGGCCGTTCGGCATGGGCCTGCTGCACAGCGCCACCAACTCCTGGACGCTGCCCTTGGCCCTCCTGCTGGCAGTGGCCCTCGGCCAGATCGCGGTGGGCCATCTCCTGTCGGCGGGGCCGAAGGAACTGCGGGCCAAAGAACAGCGGGCCGCTTCTCACACTCCAGAAGGAACTGCGCACTCCCCGGAAGGGACACGGCGATGACACTCACTGCCTCGCACCGGACGCCGCTGGCGGAGGAAATCACTGCCAAGCTGCGGGCCCTGATCCACTCGGGCGAGTGGCCGCTGCAGCAGCGCATTCCGGCCGAACCTGAGTTGATGGCCGCGTTCGGGGTCTCCCGCGGAACCCTGCGCGAGGCCATCAAGGCGCTCGCCCACAGCGGAATGCTCGAGGTCCGCCGCGGGGACGGCACGTACGTCCGCGCCACGAGCGAGATCGCAGGCGCCACACAGCGGATGTACGAAGACCACTCCCAGGAGCACATCCTCGAGGTCCGGGTCGGGCTGGACACCCAGGCGGCCCGGCTTGCCGCCCGTCACGCGACGGCCGAGGACGTCACCGCCCTGCGCGGCCTGCTCACCGCCCGCCGTGTCGCCTGGCTGGCCGCGGACTATCCCTCGTGGGCCCGCGCCGACTGGGACTTCCATGTGCGCGTGGCGCAGGCGTCCGCCAACCCGCTGCTGCATGAGCTGTATGTCAGCTTCGGCAGTGTTTTCCACAATGATCTGCTCCGCCAGCAGCGGCGGGGAGGCTTCAACGGCCTGCCGCTCGAGGGTCACGACGAACTCGTGGCCGCGATTGCCGCCCGCGACGAGGCTGCCGCCGTCGAGAGCGTCACCCGGAACCTGAACTCCTGCGCCGAATGGCTCCAGGAGTAGCCTCCTAAGGGTTTTCCCAAGGTGACCGGAAGATGCTCTGTCTCAGTGGCGGCCGCCACTCGCGCACCGGCCTCGGGGCCAGGCTCGCGGCCACGCGGATCCCCGTCATCATCGGCGCCAACGCCGAGTCCAGACGGCCGGCCCCTGCGCCCAGCAGCAGGGGCCGGCTCGACTGTGGCGCGCGGTTCCGCGGGCACCCCAATAGGGTCTTAGTGCCGTAGACCGCGTCCCGACCTCGGTCAACACTAAGAGTGGTAGCACGCTGCGCGAGGGTGCCCGCGACAAGGGTGTCTGCACTTCCGCCCCATCCCCCGGGACTAAGTGCGGTCGCATCGAATCTTGTAGTGCCGCTGCTGTGATTTACCTCAGCAAGTACGCCGCGAGGAGGTCGATGGTGGGCAAGAAGAAGAAAAAGACCAAGAGCGCCGACGGACAGGACGAGCAGGCCGGCAAGAAAATGCGCCGCAAGAAGTACGAAGCGGAGATGGCTGTCCTGCAAGGCGAGCTGGTCGCCATGCAGGAGTGGGTAAAGTCCACCGGAGCCAAGGTCTGCATCGTCTTCGAGGGCCGCGACACGGCCGGCAAGGGCGGCACGATCAAGCGCATCGTCGAACGCGTGAGCCCCCGGGTCTTCCGGGTGGTGGCGCTCCCCACACCGACGGAGCGGGAGAAATCCCAGATGTACCTCCAGCGCTACATGTCGCACTTCCCGGCGGCCGGCGAGGTGGTCATCTTCGACCGCAGCTGGTACAACCGTGCCGGCGTCGAGCCCGTGATGGGCTTCTGCACCCCCGAGCAGACCGAGCGGTTCCTGAACATGACTCCGATGGTGGAGAAGGCGATGGTCGACTCCGGAATCATCCTGATCAAGTACTGGCTCGAGGTCAGCGAAGACGAGCAGACCCGGCGGCTTGAGAGCCGTATGGACGATCCGCGCAAGACGTGGAAGTTGTCGCCCATGGATCTGAAGTCCTACAGCCGGTGGTACGACTACTCCCGGGCCAGGGACGCCATGTTCGAGGCGACCGACACCGCATGGGCACCTTGGTACGTCGCGAACAACGACGTCAAGAAGCGCGGCCGGCTCAACATCATCAGCCACCTGCTCAGCCAGGTTCCCTACGAGCCGTACGCCGGGCTCGACGTCGAACTCCCCAAGCGTCAGAAGGCCGGCGACTACCGTGAACCCACGCTGGCTGTCCGGCAAATCCCGACACCATTCTGAGTAGCGTCCCGGCGATGAGGAGAAAGTCATGACCGACAATCCCGGAGCAGCAGCAGAGTTGACTGCGACCGACGCGGACGCGACGTGGTACGCGCTCTCACCCGGCGAGGCCGCGGGCCGGCTGGGCGTTGATCCGTCCCTCGGGCTGAGCACGGCCGAGGCGGAGCAGCGGCTGCAGGAGCACGGCCTAAACGCCCTGGCGGCCGCGAAACCGGAGCCTGTGTGGAAGCGGTTTTTCAAGCACTACAAGGACTACATGCAGATTGTGCTCGTGGTCGCGGCCTTGGTCAGCCTGGTGATCGAGGAGTACGGGACCGCCGTCGGCCTCGCCTTGCTGACGCTGTTCAACGCTTGGTTGGGCTATCACCAGGAAGGAAAGGCCGAGGCGGCCGCCGCTTCCTTGGGGCAAATGATGAAGTCGATGGCCAAGGTGCGCCGCGACGGCGACATCGTGGAGCTGCCCGCCGACCAGATCGTGCCCGGGGACATCGTGGTGGTCGACGCCGGCGACCGGGTCCCGGCCGACGGGCGGGTGATCCTGGCCGCGACCCTGCAGATCGAGGAGGGCGCCCTGACCGGGGAAAGCGTGGCGGTCGAGAAGGACACCCCGGCCATCAGGCGGCACGACGTCGGCATCGGAGACCGCTTGAACATGGCGTTCATGAACACCAACGTGACCCGGGGCCACGGCGAGATCCTTGTCACCACCACGGGCATGGGCTCTGAGGTCGGCCACATCGCCCACATGCTGGCCGGCCAAAAGACGGAGAAAACCCCGCTCACCAAACAAGTGGACCGGCTCACCATTTTCATTATCGTCGCGGCACTTTTCGCCTTCGTCGCGATCGTGGTGATGGGCCTGGCCCAGGGCGAATCCTTCGCGGTGCTCTTCGGGATCGGTGTGGCGTTGGCGGTCGGCTCGATCCCTGATGCGCTGCCAGCCGTCGTCACCACGATCCTGTCCGTCGGCTCAGTCAACATGGCCAAGAAGAATGCCATCATGAAGGTCCTGCCCGCGGTCGAGACACTCGGATCCACGTCGGCGATCAACTCGGACAAGACGGGCACCCTGACCCTGAACCAGATGACTGTGCGCGAGATCACCACCGTCCAGCATCATTACACCGTGAGCGGTGAGGGCTACAGCTTCGACGGCCAGGTCAAACGGACCACCGGCGACGCCGAGCGGGACCTGGACTATGTCATGTTCTCTTGCGCCTTGTGCAACGACTCCGACATCCAGGACGGCGAGGTCGTGGGAGACCCCACGGAGGCTGCACTGTTCGTGCTCGCGCAGAAGGGCGGCGTGGACGTCCGGGAGTTCCGCCGAAATAACCCGCGCGTGGCGTCGGTACCCTTCGACTCCGACTACAAGTTTATGGCCACGTTCCACCTGATGCCCGGTGCCCACGGCCGTTTCGTGATCCGTGCCTACGTGAAGGGGGCTCCCGACGTCCTCCTCGACAGGTCATCCTTCGGCCGGATGCCGGGCGGCCGCGCCGAACCCCTCACGGAAGAGATGCGCGCGAAAGTGCTCGCCGAGAACGACCGCATCGCGGGCCAGGGCAGGCGGGTGCTCGCCCTGGCCCAGCGCGAGTTCGACCCCGCGACGTTCGATCCGACGGGCGACCTTATGGCGCTCATGCAAGACCTGGAGATTTCGGCACTGATTGGCGAGGTCGACCCGCCGCGGGCCGAGGCAGTGGCCGCCATTGCCACAGCCAAGCACGCCGGCATCCGGGTCCGGATGATCACCGGCGACCATGCCGTCACCGCGGCGGCGATCGCCGACGAACTGGGCATCAGGGGCCGCGCGGTGACCGGTGCCGAGTTCGCTGCGATGAGCGACGCGGAAGCCGACAGCGAGGTGGACGGGATCGGCGTGATCGCCCGGGTGGCGCCCGAGCACAAGGTCAGGCTGGTCGAGGTGCTCAAGCGCAAGGGCAACATTGTCGCGATGACCGGCGACGGCGTGAACGACGCACCAGCCATTGCCGCGGCCGACATCGGGATCGCGATGGGCATCACGGGCACGGACGTCGCCAAGGGAGCGGCGAAGATGATCCTGGCCGACGACAACTTCGCCACGATCGTGAGCGCGGTCGAGCAGGGCAGGCTCGTGTATGACAACCTGCAGAAGTTCATCCGCATCCAGGTCGCCAACCTGTTCATGTTCATCCTGGCCTTCATCGGCTCGTCGGCGTTCGCGATCGCCGGAACTGCGCTGCTTAGCCCGGCGCAGGTGCTGTGGATCCACATGGCGATCGTCGCCCCCATTGGGGCCGTGATGGGCCTGGACCTCGCGACGCCGGGCATCATGGATCGCAAGCCCCGGCCGTTCAACCAGCCGATCATCGTCCGGTCGATGATGGTGCGCCTGTTCGTCGTCGGGCTGTTCATGGCGGCCGCGACGCTGATCATCGTGCAGATTGGCAAGACCAGCTACGGCTCACTCGAGGTGGGCCAGAGCATGGCCCTGGTTGGCCTGGGGCTGATGAACATCACCGTCGCCCTCAACCTGCGTTTCCCCGAGGAAAGCGCCTTCGGGCCGTCCACCGTCTCCAACCCGAAGCTGCTCTGGGCATTCGCTTGGGCAGTGATCGGCTCGATGCTGATCACTCAGATCCGCGTGCTGCAGGACCTGTTCGGCACCGTCCCCCTGACCGGTGCGCAGTGGCTGATTTGTCTGGTGCCGGCCGTAGTGCTGCTGCTCCTTGGCGAACTGTTCAAGCTGATCCTGCGGGCCAGGCGCCCGAAGGAACTGGCCAGGCACCAGGCTGCGGCCGTTCCTGCCTGACGGCATCTGCAACCGCTGAGGGCATGGCCAAAGAAGATTCCGGGATCCAAGCCGCCGTCGGCGGCGCCGCCGACGCCGCCGAGGCGGCGTCGAACAGCACCTGGCTCGACGCCGTCGCACGTTCGGGATTCGCCGTGATGGCACTGCTGCATATCGTGATCGGCGCCATCGCCATCGCCCTGGTCCTGGGCGCGCCCGGCCAAGCCGAGCCCACCGGCGCCATCGAACAACTCGCCGCCAACCCCTGGGGTCCGGCCGTGATGTGGGCGGCCTGCATCGCCTGCGGGGGCCTCTCGCTCTGGCAGCTGAGCGAAGCGACCCTCCGGGGCCGCCACCTGCCCCGCAGGGAACAGTTGGGCAAACTCATCTCCTCCGGCTTCCTCGCCATAGCGTACGGGAGCGTCGGGCTGAGCTTCGCGGGCTTCGCACTGGGCCAGCGCGGCGATTCGGGCGACTCGACGCGGGACTTCAGCACGGCCCTGGTCCAGTCCCCGTTCGGCGTTCCGGCCTTGGTCGGCCTCGGGCTGACCATCATCGGGATCGGCGTGTACTTCATCGTCAAGGGCTGCGGGAAGAAGTTCAAGGAGGAATTGCAGCACTTCGAGGGGACCACCGCGGCAAACTGATCAGCGTGCTCGGAGTCACCGGCCACGTCGCGAAGGGACTGGCCCTGATCCTGACCGGGCTGCTCTTCGTCATCGCCGCGGCCACCGACAACCCCAGTTCCTCCACCGGGCTGGACGGCAGCCTCAAGGCACTCCGGGACCACCCCTTCGGCCCGTATCTGCTTCTGGCGATCGGGGCAGGGTTCATCGCCTACGGCGTGTTCGCCCTGGTCCGGGCGCGCTTTGGCCGGATGTAGCGGCGCCGCCGGAAGCAGCAGAGCGGGCGGCGCGGGCAGCACGCCGGACCGGCGTACTAGCCTGCGGCCTTTTGCAGCGGAACCACATCGCCTTCCTGGTACAGCAAGGCGCGGATCTCGGACTCGGCGGAATCGGGCCGCTTCGGGTCGATCGTCTCCCCCGCCGCGAAGTGGTCCAGCAGCCTTGGATCCACATAGCTTTTCCGGGCGATCGACGGCGTGTTGCCCAGGACCGAGGCCGCGTCCTGCATGGCGCGGCTCACCGCACTCTTCCGGGCCGAGACTTTCGCCTGCGGGCCGCTCTGCGCCAGGCTGACGGCTGCCGCCGCCGTCCCCCGCAGGGTGCGGAAGTCCTTGGCGGTGAAGTCCTCCCCCGTGCGCTCCTTGACGTACTCGTTGATGTCCGCGCTGGACACCGGATGCCACCTGCGGCCGTCCCTGTACGCCAGCAGCCGGGCCTTGCCGCCGCGCCGCTTGAGCTGGCGGACGACGGCGGCGAGGTCGGCGTCGTCGATCCGCGACTCCCAGGTCTTGCCGCTCTTGGCTGGGAAACTGAGCCGGAGCTCGTCCTTGCGCACCTTGACGTGGGCGCAGAGCAGGGTGGCGAGGCCGTGGCTGCCGTTTTCGTTGGTGTAGCGCTCGGAGCCGACCCGCAGCGATCCGCTGTCGAGCATCCGAAAGGCGGCCGCCAGTACCCGTTCCCGGGTCAGCCCCTCGGAGCGCAGGTCCATGGTCACCAGGCGGCGTGCGGCCGGCAGTGTCTCGGCCAGCTGGAGCGAACGGTCGAACTTCAGCCGGTCCTTCCGCTCCCGCCAGCTCGGATGGTAGATGTACTGCCGCCGGCCCACCGCGTCGACCCCCGTGGCCTGGATGTGCCCGTTGTCGTACGGGGCAATCCAGACGTCCGTCCAGGCCGGCGGGATCCCGATGCCCTCCAGCCGCTCCCGCACGGGACCGGGCGGCAGGGTGGACCCGTCCAGGTCCTTGTAGCTGAACCCGGTCCCCGCGGGGACCCGGCGGTATCCGCGGCCGGATGCGTTGCTGTGACGGAGCCTCATTGGCCGGCCCCGCATTGGCCGGCCCTGCGCGAATCGTGCTCATCCATGACGGTAAGCTTACTGACTACCGCCCGGGTTGCCACGCAAAGCAAACAACGCGGGGCCGCCTCGCGCCCATGATCCCGCCGGCGGGGATGGGCGGGAAGTGACCCCGCGTTGTTCTGCGTTGTTCTGCGTTGAGGCTAGACCTCGACGGCGGCGCCGCGGGAGATCTCCACCATGTCCTCGCGGGGCACCACCTTGATGCGCTCGCGCTGGACGGCGACGCCGTGCGACTCGCCGGCTGCGGTGGCCTTCTCGCCCAGGGCGCGCTCGTGCTCGTCCAGGGCCAGCCAGCCTTCCCAGCTGGTGTACTCGACGCCGCGGCCCGCCAGCAGTTCCACGATCGCCTCGGGGGCGGGCGTTGCGGCCAGGGGCAGGTTTTCGCGGTCCTCGAGCAGGTAGGTCACGGTTTCGAGGGCGTCACCCTTGGTGTGGCCGATCAGTCCCACCGGCCCGCGCTTGATCCAGCCGGTCGCGTAGATCCCCGGGACGTGGGTGCCGGCGGCATCCAGGACGCGGCCGCCGTCGTTCGGGACAACGCCCTTGCTGTGGTCGAACTCGACCTCCGGGAGGGCGGAACCGAAGTAGCCGATGGCGCGGTACACGGCCTGGACCGGGTAGTCGACAAACTCGCCGGTGCCGCGGGCATTGCCGGTGCCGTCCAGTTCGGTGCGCTCGAACTTGATCCCGGCGACGCGGCCGGGAGCCTCGGCGCCGTCGTACACCTCCACCGGGCTGTGCAGGAAGTGCAGGTGCAGCCGGCGGGACGCCGTGAGCTCGGAGAGGTCCTCGGGCTGTTCGGCGATCCAGTTGGTGAGCGTGCCCACCATGGTCTTGGTCTGGTTGTTGCTCTGGATCTGCCGGTCCGACTCGGCGTCGAACTCGAAGTCCTCGGCGTAGAGGATGATGTCGACGTCCTTGGAGTGGGAGAGTTCGCGCAGCTCCAGGGGCGTGAACTTGACCTGGGCCGGCCCGCGCCGGCCGAACACGTGCACATCCGTGACGGGCGAGGACTTCAGCCCGGCGTAGACGTTGTCCGGGATTTCGGAGACCAGGAGGTCGTCGGCGTGCTTGGAGAGCATGCGGGCCACGTCCAGGGCCACGTTGCCGTTGCCGATCACGGCGATTTCCTTGGCCTCCAGCGGCCATTCGCGGGACACGTCGGGGTGGCCGTCGTACCAGGACACGAAGTCGGCGCCGCCGTAGGAGCCCTCGAGCTCGATGCCGGGGATGTTGAGGTCCGCGTCCTTGATGGCCCCGGTGGCGAAGATGACGGCGTCGTAGTGGGTGCGGAGGTCATCGATGGAGAGGTCCGTGCCGTAGTCCACGTTGCCGAAGAAACGGATGTCGCCGCGGTCCAGTACCTTGTGCAGGGCGTTGACGATGCCTTTGATGCGGGGGTGGTCTGGGGCCACGCCGTAGCGGATCAAGCCGTAGGGTGCCGGGTAGCGGTCGAAGAGGTCGATGCTGACGGTGAGCTCGCCGCTCTTGACGGCCTCGCTCTTGGTCAGGATGTCCGCGGCATAGACGCCGGCGGGACCGGAGCCGACGACGGCAACGCGCAGCGGTCGGGCGGCGGTTCCTACAGGGGTGTTCGTTGACACGGCTGTGTTCCTTTTTCTTCTGCATCCGTTGCTCCACAACTGCCCTTTTGAGGCTTGATAACGGCAGTTGTGGAGCAATCGACGGGTGTTAGGGGGTCAGTACGCGGGTCTTGGTGGTGCGGGGAGCATTCGGGGAGGTGGTGCTGTAGTCCGCGGTCTTGAAGTGCGACGGCGCGAACGGGCTGACGCGGACCACGTCGCCGATCACAATCACGGCGGGGTTCGCCACGCCGGCGGCCTCCGCCTGGTCCGCGATGGTCCCGAGAGTTCCGATGGTCACCCGCTGGTTCGGCAGGTATCCATTCTCTACGATGCCAACAGGCGTCCCCTGAGGCAAACCGGCGCGGGCCAGGGAGGCTGCGGAATCGCGCAGCTGGCCCACGCCCATGAGCAGGATCACAGTGTGGTCGGCCCGGGCCGGGACTTCGGAGAGTTCCTCGTGGCCAGTGACCACGCTGAAGCCTTTGGCGAGCCCGCGGTGTGTGACCGGGATGCCAGCTGCGGCCGGGACGGAAATGGCCGAGGTGACGCCGGGAACCACTTCCACCTCGACGCCGTGCTGCCGGCAGAATTCGGCTTCTTCTCCGCCGCGGCCCAGGACGTATGGGTCGCCGCCCTTGAGCCGGACCACACGGTGGCCCTGCACGGCTTCGTCGACCAGGATCCGGTTGATCTCAGACTGAGGCACCGGATGGTGGCCGGGGGTCTTGCCGACCTCGATCACGCGGACATCGGGGGCCAGTTCGGCCAGGAGTTCACGCGGGCCGAGCCGGTCCGCCACCACGACGTCGGCCTGGCCCAGGAGCCGGCGGCCGCGGACGGTGATGAGTCCGGTGTCGCCGGGCCCGCCGCCCACGAGCGCCACTGATCCGGCGGTTGCACCTGTGCCGGACACACGGTGCCGGCGCAGCGGCAGGTCCCCGGTGTCCAGGGCGGTGGCGACGGCGTCGCGCAGGGCCATGGCGCGGCGCGGGTCTCCGCCGGCGTTGACGGCGATCTTGACGTCGTCCACCACGGCGACGGCGGGCGTCCAGGCGGCGGAAGCTTCGTGGTCGGAGGCATTGACGCACCAGATGCGCTGCGCCTCGGCGTCGGCCGAGACCTGCGCGTCCACGGCGGCGTCGCCGGTGGCGGTCTGGACGAACCAGACGCCGTTGACGTCGGCGGGGCGGTACGGGCGGGGCTCCCAGTTCAGGAGGCCGGCGGTGGCAAGTTCAGCCAGGGCCGGGCAGGCGACCGGTGCCACGACGGTGACGCGGGCTCCGGCGTCGAGCAGCCCCTTGGTGCGCCGGGCGGCCACCGGTCCGGCGCCGACCACCAGCACGGGGCGGCCGAGGAGGCGCAGCGCCGTGGGGTAAATGTCCTGAATTGCCATGCATCGACGATAGGGCGGCGTCACAGAGCGGAACAACGGTACGGAAACACCAGTTCACGCAAGGTAATGCCACGTCACATTGTGGCAATCGCCGCTCCTGATCTGCGGCGGCCGGCGGCGCCCCTATTTCACGGCGATGAGTTCGATCAGCTTGATGTCCGGATCCTTGGCGAGCATGGCGGGACCGTGTTCGCCGAGGGCGGCGGGGATGGCACCGCCCAAGTGGGCTTGCCGGTCCTCCTCGGTATCGAAGGTGTCGAAAATGCCGAAGGTGTTCTCATTGACCCGGAAGGCGTACCAGGTACGCGTTCCGGGCTCATTGAGCACGATCTCGCGGCCCCCGTTCAGGAAGTCCCAGACATCCTGTTCCTTCCCCGCCTTGGCTTCGACCAGGGCCAGCACGCCAAATTTTGCTGCCACAGCGACCTCCTTGGAAACAGTCGTAAAAACAGTCTTGGAATGAGCCGCAACCCGGCCTATAGGCGTGAGTTTAGGCCCGCGCCTGAGCCCGGGCAAGGAGCCAACGCAAAAGCAACGCGGGGGTCACTTACCACCGATAAACCCGAGGAATGTCGGCGGTAAGTGACCCCCGCGTTGCTGCGGAGGGGTGGTGGTGCGGAGGCGGGTGGAGGGGTGGTTAGCGGGTGCTGCCGGCGAGCAGTCCCCTGCGCCGGAGCAGCCGCTTTTCGATCGGGGCGAACACAAGCAGTTCGATCAGGATGCCCACCGCGAGGATCAGCAGGATGGCGGACATGACGATGGTCATGTCGGACAGGACGCGGCCCTGGTCCAGCATGGAGCCCAGGCCAAAGCCGATGGTGCCGCCCACGGCGATGATTTCCGCTGCCATCAGCGAGCGCCAGGAGAACGCCCAGCCCTGCTTGAGGCCGCCGAGGTACCCGGGCAGGGCCGCCGGCAGGATGATCTGCAGGGCCAGCTGGAGCCGGGACGCACCCAGGACCTTTCCGACGCTGCGGTACTGCGGCGGAATCTGGTCCACACCGGAGATCAGGCCGTTGATGATCGAGGGAATCGCACCCATGAAGACGACGAAATACACCGTGGCGTCGGTGAGGCCGAACCAGAGGATGGCTGCCGGCACCCAGGCAACCGACGGCAGGACCTGCAGCCCGGAGATCAGCGGCCCGAACGCGCGGCGCAGCGGTGCCACCTGGGCGAGCAGGAGCCCCACGGGAGTCGCGATGACCACGCTGATCAAGAAGCCCACGACGCCGCGCTGCAGCGAGGTCCAGACGGCCTCCTGCAGCTTGCCCTCGCCCCACAGGGTGCCGATCTGGCCGATGACATCCAGCGGGCCGGGCACGATGTCGCGCCGCTTGAAGCCCAGAGACACGTACAACTGCCAGAGGATGACCAGCACTGCGAGCGCAGCCACCGGCAGCAGGATCCGGCTCCAGTCGATGCGGGCCTTGCGGATGGAGTCGGACTGCAGGGAATCGAGGCCCGCCTCAAGCTCGCGCAGGTCTTCCTTGCCGCTGGAGGAACGGGTCAGGGCGGCGTGGACCTTGCGGGTCTCGGTCGGGGCTTCCGCTACGGGAAGTTGGTTACTTGGCATGGCGGCGGATCTCCTCGCGTAGCCGGGCGGTGATTTCGCCGGTGAGCTGGCCGGCCAGTCCGGCGTCGGTGCGGTGTTCTTCACTGACGTGCCATTCCCGCACCACGCGGCCGGGCCGGGAGGAAAGCAGCAGCACGCGCTGGCCAAGCCGGACGGCCTCGCGGACGTTGTGCGTGACGAAGACGATGGTCCGGCCGGTTTCCTTCCAGATGCGTTCGAGCTCGTCATGGAGGAGGTCCCGCGTAATCGCGTCCAGGGCCGCGAACGGCTCGTCCATGAGGAGCAGCTGCCGGTCCTGGGCCAGCGACCGGGCCAGGGACACGCGCTGGCGCATGCCGCCCGAGAGTTCGTGGGGCCGCTTGTCCCCCGCCCCGCCCAGGTGCACCAGGTCCAGCAGCTCCCCCGCCCGGACCCTGCGGTCGGCTTTCCCGACGCCGCGCAGCTTCAGGGCCAGCTCGATGTTCTCCCGCGCGGTCAGCCAGGGAAACAGTGCCGCGTCCTGGAACATGAAGGCGGCGCCGTCGCTGGGCACTTCGAGGGCTCCCGACGTCGGGGCCTCCAGTCCCGCCATGATGTTGAGCAGGGTGGACTTGCCGCAGCCGGAGGCACCGAGCAGGGCGACGAACTCGCCCTGCTCGATGGTGGCGTTGACGTCGTCCAGTACCGGGGCGCCGTCGCCGAAGCGCTTGCCCAGGTTTTCCAGTACGACTGGCATGGTCTGGTCCTTACTGTTGTGGCGGATGGCTGGAGGCCAAGGAGCTAGTCCTTGCCGAGCCCTTCGGCGGAGATCTTCGTGCCGGCCGCGCTCTCCCCCAAGACACTGTTGAGCGCTGTGAGATCGAAGATGCCGTTGATGTCGGCCTGCTTGGTGGTGCCGGCGTCGACGCCGTCCTGCAGCAGTTTCTTGTACGTCCCTGCGAGCGGGTCGGTGGTGAAGACAATGTTCTTCAGTGACCGGTCGATGACGTCGGCCGGCAGCCCCTTGCCGGCGGCTGCCTTGAGTCCGTCGTTGAGGACCGTGGCTTTCTCGGCGGCGGGCGCCGTGTTGAGCCAGTCCACGGATTCAACATGGCCCTTCAGGAGCGCCTGCACGGTGGCCGGGTGCTCGGCCGCGAACTTCTTGTTGACGATCAGGACGGTGGTGACGAACTCGCCCTTCTCCCACAGGTCCTTCTCATCGACCAGGACCTTCGCGCCGGCCTGGAGCACCAGGCGGGAGGCCCAGGGCTCCGGCAGCCACGCGCCGTCGAGCTTGCCGTCCTGGAACAGTTTGAGGGTCTGGGCGTTCTCGGTCGGGTTGATCGCGACGTCGCCGCTGCCGTCCGTGGAGGTCTTGAACCCCTGCTTGCCGAGCCAGGCCCGGAGCGCCACGTCCTGGGTGCCGCCGAGCTGCGGGGACGCGAGCGTCTTGCCCTTGAGTTCGGCGGCCGAGTTGATACCGGGCTTGACCACCAGCTGCGCTCCGCCGGCCGTGGCCCCGGCGATGATGCTGATCGATTCGCCGTTGCTCTTGACATAGGAGTTGATGGCCGGGTTGGGGCCGATGTAGGTGGCGTCAATGGCGCCGGCGTTGAGGGCCTCGATCGCGGCGGGGCCGGCGTTGAAGACCTGGGTGCTGAGCTTGGTCTGGCCGAGGTCCTTGGCGATGAACCCCTTGTTGACACCCACCAGGGCCGGGGCGTGGGTGATGTTGCCGAAGTAGCCGAGCCTGAGTTCGGCGGCCGGGCCGGCGTCCGCCACGGCCGCGGCCGGGGCGGTTTCCGGGCTGCGGGACAGCGAGGATGCCACGGCTGCGCCGGCGCCGATCAGGAGCACGAGCCCCGCGACGAGGGCGATCTCCAGGGTGCGCTTGCGTTTGGGTTTGCCGGTCTCGCCAGCGACAATCCGGGTGGTGCCGGGCTGCGTGCCGGGCTCGGGGTTTTCGGGGGTGCGTGACATGGGTGAAGTCCTGTTCTGGGGTGTGCGGAAAGGCCAGGCTGGGTGGTCAGCGCCGGCGACATCGCCCCTGGAAGTCCCTGCGGGGGAGGCCGGGAAACCGTTCCGTTGTCTTCATTCATTCACCATAGGGAGTGTCATATTGGCGGTTCAACGGCCCGGAAACCGGGGGTCACGCGGGTTCACGCAGCGTCACATTCGGCCCCAAAAGATCGGGGGCCGCCATCCGGGCTCTGGGACTCGTCAATCGCCTTTAACGTTGACGAGCTGCCGCAGCTTGTGCCGTATCTTGACGAGGTCGGCGGAGTCGCGCATCACCTGGTCGATGGGTTTATACGCCGCCGGGATCTCGTCTACGAATGCCTCGCTGGGGCGGAATTCGATGCCCCGCATGGCGGCCTTTAGCTCGGCCAGAGAAAACGTTCTCTTCGCGGCGGTCCTCGAGTATTCCCTCCCGGCGCCGTGCGGCGATGAGTTCAGGGACACGGGGTTCCCCAGCCCGACAACGACGTAGGACGCCGTGCCCATGGAGCCGGGGATGAGCCCTGCGTCCCCCGCTTCGGCCCTGATCGCCCCCTTGCGCGAGACCCAGACGGATTTGCCGTAATGCTTCTCCTGCGCGGTGAAGTTGTGGTGGCAGTTGATCCGTTCGGTCTCCCGGACACGGCCGCCTGTCCATGATTCAAACTGCCGGACCACGCGGTCCATCATCTCCTCACGATTCAGCAGTGCGAAGTGCTGGGCCCAGCGGAGTTCTCTGATGTAGCGCTCGAATTCGGGAGTTCCCTCCTCGAGGTAGGCCAGGGCAGGATGCGGCAGGACGGCGTTCCTCATCCGGGCCCCGCTCCGGGCCCGGGCAATGTGCCGTTGCGCGATCTTGTTGCCCACGCCGCGGGAGCCTGAGTGCAGGAACAGCCACACGGCGTCCGTCTCATCCGCGCACACCTCGATGAAATGGTTGCCCGATCCCAGCGATCCCAGCTGCAGTTTCCAGTTCGCGGCGTACTGGGCGGGTTCGAAGCCCGCTGTCGTTGCCATTCGCCGCAACTCAGCCAGCCGCGGTTCGGCGGTGACGGTGATCCTGCGGTTGCATTTGCCGGCGGACAGCGGAATGGCCTGCTCAATACCCTCCCGCAGGCGTTTCCGGTCCTTGGGCAGGTCTTTGAGGGCGTACTGCGTGCGGACGGCAATCATGCCGCAGCCGATGTCGACGCCCACGGCGGCCGGGATAACCGCACCAAGGGTGGGTATGACGGATCCCACTGTGGCGCCCAGGCCCAGGTGGGCGTCCGGCATCAGCGCCAGATGCGGGTAGATGATGGGCAGCTCAGCTGTGGCCAGCGCCTGCTCGCGGGTCTTGTCATCCAGGATCGACGCCCAGCTGATGAGCCGGCTGTTGATGACTTCCACGGCACCCCTCCATGACGATGATCATGGTCCGCCGGCCGGGTGGCAAGGGCCAAAGCGGCGAATTCGCGGGAAACCCGCGAGGACGCCGTAAGTTTACGGCGACCTCGCGCGTTTCCGGCGACTCGCGAGAGTAGTCGGGATGCTTTCAGCCAGAACTTGCGTCGCTCAGATCGAGTAGCGCTCGTCCTCGTGGTCGCCGGGGTGGTCGTTGACCAGGCCCGCGGCGAGGGTGTTGCCGTCGAGCGGGTCGATCACCAGGAACGCCCCGGTGCGGCGGTGGTGCAGGTAGTTTTCCAGCGGAAGCGGGGCAGCGAGCCGAAGCTGCGCGTGCCCGATGTCGTTCAGCTCCAGGGTGGATGTCGGCTCCAGACCGAAGCTGGCGAGGTCCAGCTTGCCCGTCACGTTCCGGACCAGGGCCTGGACCGTGCGGGTGCCATGCTTGACCAGCACTTTGGCCCCTTCACGGAGCGGCTTGGGCGAGAGCCAGCAAAGGGCAGCGTAGAGGTCGGCCGAGGCTTCACGTACCGTCCCCGCCGCCGCGATCGTGTCACCGCGGGCGACGTCGAACTCATCGGCCAGGCGCAGGGCCACGGACTGCGGGGCAGCCGCCTCGGCGAGCTCGCGGCCGGCGAAGTCGATCCCGGTGATGGTGGTGGTGCGCGGGGCCTGGCCCGGGGTCAGGATACTGACCTGGTCCCCTACCTTGACCGAGCCTTCGGTGATCTGGCCGGCGTAGGCACGGTAGTCGCGGTACGCCTCCGGATCGAGGCCGCCGGCCACGGCGTCGGGAGCCAGTGCGCCCTGCGGCCGGACCACCAGCTGGACCGGGAAACGGAAGCTCTCCAGGTGGCTTTCGAGTTCGTCGGCCGCCGGCAGTGTCTCCAGGACTTCCAGCAGCGCGGGGCCGTCGTACCACGGGGTGCGCTCCGAGGCATCGACCACGTTGTCGCCGTCGAGGGCGGACACGGGGATGACCCGGAGGTCAGCAACGCCGTCGGAACCGAGCCCGAGCTCGCGCCCGACCTGCTGGACGTCCGCCTCGATCTCGCGGAACACGTCCTCGCTGAAATCCACGAGGTCGATCTTGTTCACGGCGACGATCACGTGGGCCACGCGCAGCAGTTGCAGCACCGACAGGTGCCGGCGGGTCTGCTCCAGGACACCCTTGCGGGCGTCGATGAGCACGACGACGGCGTCCGCGGTGGACGCGCCGGTCACCGTGTTCTTGGTGTACTGCACGTGCCCGGGGCAGTCCGCGAGGATGAAGCTGCGGCGGTCCGTGGCGAAGTAGCGGTAGGCGACGTCGATGGTGATGCCCTGCTCGCGCTCCGCGCGGAGGCCGTCAGTCAGCAGCGCGAGATCGATCCCGCCCTTTTCGCCGCCGAACCCGCGGTCCGCGGAGGTGCGGGCGACGGCGTCGAGCTGGTCGGCGAGGATCGCCTTCGAGTCGTGCAGGAGCCGGCCCACCAGCGTGGACTTGCCGTCATCGACGGAGCCTGCGGTGGCGAAGCGGAACAGCGTGGTGGGCAGCGCCGCGGCAACGAGGTCCGGGCCCGGGAGAAACGTTTCCGTGCTCATTAGAAATAGCCGTCCTTCTTGCGGTCTTCCATGGCGGCCTCGGAGATGCGGTCATCGGCCCGGGTGGCGCCACGTTCGGTGATGGTGGAGGCGGCAACTTCAATGACGACGTCGCGCACGGTGGCGGCAGCCGATTCCACGGCGCCGGTGCAGGACATGTCGCCGACGGTCCGGTAGCGGACGGTCTTGGTGATGACTTCCTCGTGTTCGCGCGGCTGGGAGACCTCGCCAACTGCGCGCCACATGCCGTCGCGGGCAAAGACTTCGCGGTCGTGGGCGTAGTACAGGCCCGGCAGCTCGATGTTCTCGCGCTCGATATAGCGCCACACATCCAGTTCGGTCCAGTTGCTGATCGGGAAGGCCCGGACGTGCTGGCCCACGGTGTGCCGGCCGTTGTAGAGGTTCCACAGCTCGGGCCGCTGGTTGCGGGGGTCCCACTGGCCGAACTCGTCGCGCAGGCTCAGGATCCGTTCCTTGGCCCGGGCCTTGTCCTCGTCCCGGCGGCCGCCGCCGAAGACGGCGTCGAACTTGTTGCGCTGGATCGCATCCAGCAGCGGGACGGTCTGCAGCGGGTTGCGGGTGCCGTCGGCGCGCTCGGCCAGTTCGCCGGAGTCGATGAACTCCTGGACGGAGCCGACAACGAGCTTCAGGCCCAGCCGTTCCACGGTGCGGTCGCGGAAGTCGATGACCTCGGGAAAGTTGTGGCCGGTGTCCACGTGCAGCACCGGGAAGGGCACCTTGCCGGGCCAGAAGGCCTTGGTGGCCAAGTGCAGCATCACCACGGAATCCTTGCCGCCGGAGAACAGCAGCGCAGGCTTCTCGAACTCGGCAACCACTTCGCGGATGATGTGGATGGCCTCGGATTCGAGCGTGTCGAGGCTGGAGAGGCGCGTGGAAACGGGAGCGTCGGTCACCTGTGTGGGCTCCTCAGTCAGGAAAGTGCTCATACGTGTAGTCCGCATTCTGTCTTGTCGGTTCCTGCCCAGCGTCCGGCGCGGGGGTCGTCGCCGGGCGCCACCTTGCGGGTGCAAGGCTGGCAGCCAATGGACGGGTAGCCCTGTGAAAGCAGCGGGTTGACGGGAAGAAGGTTGTCGTCGGAGTACTGCACCAGCTGGTCGAAAGTCCAGGCCGCCACCGGGTTGACCTTGACCAGGCCATTTGACTCGTCCCAGGTGATCAGCGGCGTGTTGGTGCGGGTGGGGGCCTCGTCGCGGCGGACTCCGGTGAACCAGAGCTCGTAGCCGGCGAGGGTGCGGCGCAGGGGCGCCACTTTGCGCAGGGCGCAGCACTGCGCGGGGTCGCGGGCGAACAGGTCCTTGCCTAGGAGCCGGTCCTGCTGCTCCACGGTGTTCTCCGGCAGCACGTCCACGACGTTGACGCGCAGGTTGGCCGCCACCTCGTCGCGGGTCGCGTGTGTCTCCGGGAAGTGGTAGCCGGTCTCCAGGAACAGGACGTCGACGCCGGGGAGCTCGTCCGCGACCAGCGCCGGCAGGACCGCGTCCGCCATGGAGCAGGCGACGGCGACCATCGGCAGCTCGAAATTGCGGGCCACCCAGGCGATGACATCGCGGGCCGGGGCGTCCCAGCCGAGCTCGGCGGCACCGGCCTCGGCAAGGGCCTTGAGCTCGTCGTGGGTGCGGAGTGCAACGGTCACTGGAGATCACCCTCCTCCGCGGCGAACGCCCACTCGGCGAAGCTTTGGTCCTCGGAGCGGTCCGCGACGAACTTCCGGACCACGCGTTCCACGTAGTCGGGCAGCTCCCCGGCCGTGACCTTGAGGCCGCGGACGGTGCGGCCGAGGCCTGCCTCCTCGCGGCTGTCGGACGCGAGCCCGCCGCCGAGGTGGACTTGGAAGCCCGGGGTGGGGTCGCCGTCGGGCGTCGGCAGCATCATGCCCTTGAGGCCGATGTCCGCCGTCTGGATCCGGGCGCAGGAGTTGGGGCAGCCGTTGATGTGAAGGGACAGTGCCTGGGGCAGCTGTTTGCTCTCGGCGAGGTCGGCCAGGCGGCGCTCCAGCTCGGCGACCGCCGTCGCCGCAGTGACCTTCGTTTCCACGATGGCGAGCTTGCAGAACTCGATGCCGGTGCAGGCGATGGTGCCGCGCCGGAACACGGACGGCCGGGCGGACAGGCCCAGGGCGTCGAGTTCGGCGACGAGCGGGTCCACCTCGTCCTTGGGCACGTCGAGGACCACGAGCTTCTGGTGCGGGGTGGTGCGCAGGCGCTGCGAGCCGCGGGCTTCGAGGGTGTCCGCGAGCTTGACCAGCTGGCTGCCGGAGAGGCGGCCGGCCAGCGGGGTGGCGCCGATGAAGAACTTGCCGTCCTTCTGTTCGTGCACGCCGATGTGGTCACCGGGCGTGGACGGTTTGGGCGCCGCGGGGCCGTCGTCGAGTTTGTAGCCGAGGTATTCGTCCTCGAGGACCTGGCGGAACTTCACCGGTCCCCAGTCGGCCAGCAGGAACTTCAGGCGGGCCTTGGTGCGCATGCGCCGGTAGCCGTAGTCGCGGAAGATGCTGGTGACGCCGAGCCACACGTCGGCGGCCTGGTCCGGCCGGACGAAGGCGCCGAGGCGTTTGCCCAGCATGGGGTTGGTGGAGAGCGCGCCGCCTACCCAGAGGTCGTAGCCGATGCCGAGCTCGGGGTGGACCAGGCCCACCAGGGCGACGTCGTTGATCTCATGCACCACGTCCTGGCTGGGGTGGCCTGTGATGGCGGTCTTGAATTTGCGCGGCAGGTTGGCCAGTTCCGGGTCGCCGATGAACCGTTCGGCGAGTTCCTGGATCAGCGGCGTGGGGTCGATGATCTCGTCCTTGGCGATGCCCGCAACCGGGGAGCCAAGGATGACGCGGGGGACGTCGCCGCAGGCTTCCGTGGTGGACAGCCCCACGCCCTCGAGCCGGCGCCAGATCTCGGGCATGTCTTCCACCCGGATCCAGTGCAGCTGGATGTTCTGGCGGTCCGTGAGGTCGGCCGAGTCGCGGGCGAAGTCCACGGAGATCTGGCCGATGACGCGCAGCTGCTCGGTGGTGAGCGCACCGCCGTCGATCCTCACCCGCAGCATGAAGTATTTGTCTTCGAGTTCGTGCGGCTCAAGCGTGGCGGTCTTGCCGCCGTCGATCCCGGGCTTGCGCTGGGTGTACAGGCCCCACCAGCGGAACCGGCCGTGCAGGTCGGTGCCGTCGATCGAGTCGAAGCCGTGCTTGGAGTAGACGGACTCGATACGCTCGCGGACGTTGAGGCCGTTGTCTTCCTGTTTCCAGGTTTCGTTGGCGTTCAGCGGCGTGGTGCCGTCCACTTTCCACTGCCCGTGCGGCTTTGCGGCCGGACGGGAGGGGCGTTTGGTGCGGCCGGCGGCAGCCTCGTCCGTGGACGCTCCGGCTAGAGCTGTATCAGTCATGCATCGACTGTAGGGGTGGCTGTAATCCCGTCACAAAGGTTCAGAAATGGGGAGTCACCTAGGGAAATATTTCGTCACGAACCGCCGGAAACCCTTGAAGTAGCCACGCGGCTGTGCATCTGCGGGGACCGTCAGGGCCGGGGTTGCGGGGCTGCGGCCAGCGCGGCGTCGTAGCGTTCCAGGGCAATTTCGGCGAGGACCGGCGAGGGCAGCAGCGGCGCCGTCACAAGGTCCGCGCCGGCCTTGGCCAACTGGTCATGGAAGAAGCCGGGCGCCAGGAGATAGGAGGCGATGACCACGCGGCCGCCCAGGTCCACCGCACCGGCCGACTCCCCCGCGCCGGCACCGCCGGCGGCCTCCTCGCGGAGCATGGCGACGGCGTCGGGAACCGAGGGCTTGGCGGAGGCACCGTAGCCGGCCACGATCCGGTTGGAACGCAAGGCACGGAGCTGGTCCGTGAGTTCTTCGACACTCTGCGCGGCGCTGGGATCGGAGGACCCGGCGGCGGCGAGGACCACGGCGTCGTTGTCTGTCACTCCTGCCTCGCGCAGCCGCGCGTCCAGCAGCGCTGCGAGCCGCGGGTCCGGCCCCAGCGGCGCCGCGGCAAGAGTGTCCGGCCGGCTCTTCACGGCCCGGGCGATGTCCACTTTGACGTGGTATCCGACGCTGAGCAACAGGGGAACCACGACGGCGGTCTCCCCCTCCGGAAGGCCCGCCACGACGGCCGGCAGGTCCGGGTCTTGGACGTCGACGTACGCCTCGCGGACATCAAGCCCTGGACGGAGCCCGGCGATGCCGTCCCGGAGCGCGTTGACCTCCGCGGCTCCGTGCGGGCTTGACGTGCCGTGGGCGCAGGCGATCAGGATGGGGCTATTCATAGCCGTTAGCGTAACCTTGGAGCCGCCCTATCCGCCCCCTTGTTATCGACCGGGACGCTTCATGACCTTCTCCTTTAGCCTCGTCCTGATCTGGCTTGACCTGGCGGGTGTCTTCTTCTTTGCGGTCTCCGGCTCGCTGCTCGCGGCGCGAAAGCAGTTCGACATTATCGGCTCGCTGCTCCTGGCGTCTGTGGTGAGCCTTGGCGGCGGTGTCATCCGCGACATCATCATCAGCGCGGGCCCGCCCGCCGCGTTCACCAACCCGGCGTATTTGGCGCCGCCGCTGCTCGCCACTGTGCTGGTGTATTTCCTGTTCTCCAGCGTCCAGCGCTTCACTTCGCTGCTGGTCCTGTTCGACGCCGGCGGGCTGGCCTTGTTTTGCATCACCGGCACGCTGAAGGCCCTGGCCGCCGGGATGAACCCCGTAGCCGCAGTCCTGCTGGGCGTCACGACGGCGGTGGGCGGCGGCCTTCTGCGGGATATCACCGCCAACGAGGTGCCGCAGCTCTTCGACCCCAAGGATCTCTACGCGCTGCCGGCGTTCGCCGGGGCATTGTCGACCGTGATCCTGTCCCTCACCGGGACCTTCACCGCATTGACGGCCTGCGCCGTCGCCGCTCTCGTCTTCGCGTTCCGGGTCACGGCCTGGCGGCGCCACTGGTACGTTCCGCTGGCAGTGCGCGGCTGGCATCGGCTGGGCCTGGACACTGCGGAAAACGACCGCTAGGGATTAGCTAGGATAAGACCATGACTGACATGTTCCTCGAGAAATTCCGCGCGCTTGTCCCGAAGTATCTCGAAGACGAATGGCAGGAAGAAGATGGCCTCGCGGCCGACGAGCTTGACGCCGCCCTGGCCGAACACCAGTTCCAGGTCCCGCTGGTCCTGCGCGAGTTCTACCTGGCCGTCGGCGGCTGCGAGGACATCATGGAGGCCTACCACTACTTCTGGGACCCCGAAGAGCTCGAAGTCGATGACGAGGGCTTCCTCATGTTCCTCGAGGACGAGGAAGAGCAGTTCACCTGGGGCTTCCGCGTCGGGGACCTCAGCATCCCGGATCCCATCGTGTACCGCCGGAACAACGCCCGCGGCCAGTGGAAGAGCGAGGAGGGGACTTTCTCCGAATTCGTCTTCGACATGTTCGAGTGGGCCTTCAACGACGAAGACGAGGACTAGGCGGCCACTGCGGCCACCCCTCCCCCGCCTTCATCCCCTCCGCCGCACTCCTCCTCCGCCGCCGCCTCTCCGCCGCACTCCTCCTCCGCCGCCGGTTCTCCCCATGTTTGGCGTCCCCCGCCGGGGTGTCCGGCCAAACCGCCGATATTCTGCAGCGCTGGAGATTCATACCTGGGGAATTTCAGCGGATGACCCTGCCTCGCAGCACCTGCCGCACCTCATCGATCACCTTTTGCGGGTTGTAGACGACGTCCTGGTAGCCGTATCGGAGGACCGCATAGCCGGCCAAGGTGCTGGCGTTGTTGCGCCCCCGGTCCTTTCTGACCTGCGCGCGCTCAAGGTGGGTGCTCCCGTCGATCTCCACGATCAGGAAGCCTTCGAGCAGGAAGTCGACAATCCCGATCCCCGGGAGCTGCACCTGCGTCTGGGTGTAGATTCCCTGGCTCCTGAAGAGCAGCCTGGCAACGACCTCGATCGCCGAGTCAGCCGTGCCGTCGACCAGGTCCAGGACTGCGCGGGCGGCCCCGTTCCGGTTTCCCGGCAGCCGCTGCCTGAGGTAATCGAGCGCGGTGCGGCCCTGCAACAAGGCACTTTCCACCATGACGGCGGCATCCACCGGGGGCAGGCAGCGCAGCGCATGAAGCAGTGTGTCCGTCAGGCTGGCCACGGGCTGCGGAAATTCCGGCGGGACTAGGCTTGCGCGGTGGATGACAGTTCCGGGCGCTGATCCGTGTGCGCACAGCAGGTGCAGTCGTTCGGGCTCATGGAGGCGCCATATGCCGTGGAACGGCGCGGCGGAGGCGCAGGTGAGCGTACCGTTGGCGAGCACGGCAGCCACGAAGTCCGCCCGCGCCCCGGGCAGCGCCACCACCCCATGGCGCAGGCGACGAATTTCCCCGGCAGCCACGGAAGTGCGGATCCCGTTCGACGTAAAACCGGCCTGCAGCAACGTGGCCGTGCGGGCAACCGAGCCGGCGTATCCCAGGTATCCCGCGAGGTCCATAGGGCAATCACACACGTGGCATGACACCCCCGGGCAGCCACCATGCCGGCTATGTGGACAAGTCCGCACCATCCGCGCCGCTGGTTTTCTCCGGTTTTGAGGACGTCCGACGGCGTGTCCCGCCACCGGCCGGCCAAACGTGGGGAAACTCAGGGCGACAACACCCGGCATCGGATCGAAATCTTATGACAACAAATTTACATCAAGGGCTGGACGCTATGACACAACTGTCATAGACTCGTTTCTGGGTTCACCAAATGCCTCCGGTGGATCTGATGCGAACGGAGAAATGGCCCCGGTTCGGCACAACGGAAGACTCGATCGTTGTGAGGAACCGGGGCCATTCCGTTTAAGGATCGCCAATCCCGAAGCGCCCAGCCGGAAGGACCGGCCGGGGCCAGGAAGTGAAGGCTGAGCGCCAGGCGCCGCCGGGCTAGCTGCTGCGGTCCACTACCGCGTGGGCGAAGCTGGTCAGCGAGGCCTTCACGACGCCTTCGGGCAGCGGTGCAAGGGCGGCAATGGCCTCATCGGCCCAGGCGCGTGCCACCACCCAGGACTGCGCGGTGACGGGGTGCTCCCGGAGTCCGGCCACGGCAGCGGCCAGGGCCTCGTCCGAGCTGAGGTCGCCGTCGATCAGCGTCAGCAGTTCGACGGCGGTCTGGTCCCCGTCGCGGGCGGCGTTGCGCAGCAGCAGCACGGGCAAGGTGGGGATGCCTTCGCGCAGGTCGGTTCCCGGGGACTTGCCGGACTTGACCTTGATCCCGGTGACGTCGATGACGTCGTCGGCGAGCTGGAAGGCCACGCCCACCTTCTCGCCGTACTCGACCAGGAGCGGCTCGTAGGCCTCGTCAGCGCCGGAGAAGATTGCGCCAAGCTGCCCGGATGCGGCCACCAGCGAGCCGGTCTTGTCCGCGATGACGGACAGGTAGTGCGCCAGGGGGTCCTCGTCCGGCCGCGGTCCCACGGTCTCGTGCAGCTGGCCCAGGCAGAGCCGTTCAAAGGTGCGCGCCTGGATGCCCAGCGCACGGGAGCCGAGCTCCGAGACCAGGATGGAGGCGCGCGCAAAGATGAGGTCGCCGGTCAGGACGGCAACGGAGTTGCCCCAGACCTCGTGGGCTGTGGGCGCCCCGCGGCGGAACGGCGCGGAGTCCATGACGTCGTCGTGGTACAGGGTGGCGAGGTGCGTCAGTTCGACGACGACGGCGGCCTGCACTACCGCGGGCAGGGAAGCGTCGCCAAGGTGGGCGCACAGCAGGGTCAGCAGCGGGCGGATGCGCTTGCCGCCGGCTTCCACGAGGTGACGCGACGTTGCGTCAGCCAGGGGATCGGAATTGGCAATGGCTTCGCGCAGCCGCTTCTCGACGCGCGCCAGGTTGGTGGTGAGAGCGGGACCCAGTTCGGGGTCGCCCGCAATGGCCGCGAAGCCTGCCGGCAGTTGGAGGCCGGTGGCGATCGCCGTGGTATTGAGGTCGGGTTCAGAGCTCGGCAGGCCGTGTCCGGCGTGCGTCCAGCTTTGATCTGCAGAGTTGGTCACGGGTTAACCCTAACTTTTGTTGCGGAAACCGCAGAGTTGGTGCCGGAGTGCGGAACGCTGTCCGTGGTGGGCGCGGCCGTGGCGGACGTGGCCTGGTTGGACGTGGCAGGTACCAGGGATTCCAGGACCCGGATGACCCGGTCCTCGAAACCCTTGGCGGCAGGATCGGTGAGGTTGGCCAGCAACCGCACCACGAAACGCATGAGTACGGGGACAGGCATGCCCGTCCGGAGGGCCAGTTTCATGACGGCCGGCTTGCCGATCAGGGCGGCGAACGCCCGGCCCAGCGTGAAGTGGGAGCCCCACTGCTGGCGTACGTAGTCGGCGTACCGGGCCAAGTGCGCGTCGGCGTCGGCAGCGCCCCAGCCTGCCGACGCGGACCGGGCAGCGCCGTCGATGATGAATTCGGCCGCAAAGCGGGCGGACTCCATGGCATAGGAGATGCCCTCGCCGTTGAACGGGGAGACCATGCCGCCGGCGTCGCCGAGGAGGAGCAGACCCGGTGAGTAGTGCGGGGTGCGGTTGAAGCCCATGGGCAGCGCGGCGCCGCGGATCTCGCCCACCTGGTTTTCCGGGGTGAAGCCCCAGTCGGCGGGCATGCCGGCGGTCCATTCGCGCAGCACCTGCTTGTAGTCCAGCTTGCCGAAGTCCTTCGAGGAGTTCAGGATGCCCAGGCCCACGTTGGAGGTGCCGTCGCCGACGCCAAAAACCCAGCCGTAGCCGGGCAGGAGTTTGCCGTCGCGGCCGGGCAGCTCCAGCCAGCCTTCCATCCAGTCGTCCTCGTGCCGCGGCGAGGTGAAGTAGGTCCGCACGGCCACGCCGAGCGGCCGGTCGTCGCGTTTGCTGATGCCCAGCGACACGGCGGTGCGCGTCGAGTTGCCGTCCGCCGCGAGCACGACGTCGGCGCTGAAGTCGCGCGTTTCGCCGGTCTTGCGCCCCGAGTTGTCCAGCAGTGAGGCGCGGACGCCCGTCACCCGGCCATCTTCGGAGTGCAGCGCCTCGGTGACACTGTGGCGTTCGAGCACGACGGCGCCCGCGGACTGGGCGTGGCGGGCCAGCTGTTCGTCGAAGCCGAGCCGGGTCCGGATCAGCCCGTACTGCGGGAAGTCGGCAACCTCCGGCCACGGCAGTTCGATCGTGCGGCCGCCGGCGATCAGGCGCAGGCCCTTGTTCCGCCGCCAGCCCTCGGTTTCAGGATGCGCGAGTCCCAGCTTCTGGATCTCGCGGACCGCGCGCGGGGTCAGGCCGTCGCCGCAGACCTTCTCGCGGGGAAAGCTGGTTTTCTCCAGCACCGTCACGTCAATGCCGGCTTTGGCAAGGTAGTAGGCGGCGGTGGATCCGGCCGGGCCCGCTCCGACAATCAGTACATTCACGACGCGTAGCGGCTAACGCCCGGGCCGGGTGATGTTGCGGCGCAGCTTGGCCACGGGTCCGGTGTGGGCTGCCAGCGCGGCGGCGCCGGCGGCGGGATCGCTTGTGGGGCCGGCCAGCGGTTTCTGGGCCCGGTGCACGGCGACGATGCCGCCGCTGAGGTTGCGGTAGGTAACGGATTCCCAGCCAGCCTCCTGCAGCCAGGCCGCGAGGTGGTCCTGGTCCGGCCACGCGCGGATGGATTCGGCGAGGTAGACGTAGGCGTCGGGGTTGGAGGAGACCTTGACGGCGATGGCGGGCAGGGCCCGCATGAGGTATTCGGTGTACATGGTGCGCCAGAGCGGCACCACGGGCTGGGAGAATTCCGCGATGACCAGCCGGCCGCCGGGCTTGGTGACCCGCAGCATCTCGGCCAGGGCCTTCTTGGGCTCGTTGACGTTGCGGAGGCCAAAGGAGATGGTGCTGGCATCAAAGGTGTTGTCCGCGAACGGCAGGCGGGTGGCATCCCCGGCGATGAAGTCGATGTCCGGGCGGCGGCGCTTGCCGACCTTGAGCATGCCGAGGGAGAAATCACAGGCGATGACGTTGATGCCGGCGTCGGCGTACGGCTCGCTGGACGTGCCGGTGCCGGCTGCGAGGTCCAGGACGCGTTGGCCGGCCGATACGCCCACGGCCTCCACCACCACCTTGCGCCAACGCCGCGTCTGCCCCATCGACAGGACATCGTTGACGACGTCGTATTTGGGGGCGACGTCGTCAAACATCGTGGCTACTTCGTCCGGACGCTTATCCAAGGATGCTCGGTTCACCCAGCCATTGTCTCAAATGATCGGCTCCCCCACGAACGGCGCGCGAATCAACGCGGCTTTCACCTGCGGGAACGGCCGCCGCCGCCCCGTTCAGGCCCTGCCGGACCCTGTTTATCCACGGTATGGGCGATCACGGGCTAGTGTTATGCCATCATGACGAGCACGTTCCGCACCTTGACAGTCCCCCTCGATGCCGAAACTTTCCCCGGGGGTCTGCCGTCGTTTCTGGTCCGGGACGATGTCCTCTGCTGGACCCGCCGCGAGGCCGGGCTCGTGGGCTTCGGCGAGATCGCCAGGTTCACCGCCACCGGCCCCGAGCGGTTCCTGGAGGCGGACATCTGGTGGCGCCATCTGGTCCTGGAGGCGGACATCGAAGACGCCGTGGACTGCCCCGGCACCGGCCCGGTGGCCTTTGGCTCCTTCGCCTTCTCCAAAGTTTCTGCCCACGAGTCCCGCCTGCTGGTCCCCGAAATCGTCGTGGGGCTCCGTGACGGCCAGGCCTGGCTGACCCACCTCACGCTTGACGACGGCGAACTCACCGAGGCGGGCGCCCGCGCCGCCTTGGACCGCTGGCTTGGCACCACCAGCGCCAATACCGGCACCGATGGCAGCACTGGTGCCAATACAGACTGCGACGAGGTGGACGACCCGCTGCCGGGGGCAGCACAGGCGGGCGGCGCCGTCGTACGGCCTTTGCCGTTGGCGGCAGGGGCAACCCTGCACACCGGCTCGCTCAGCGAGGAAGACTGGATGGCCGCCGTTGCCGCGGGCGTCGAGGAGATCCGGACCGGTGCGTTGGAGAAGCTGGTGCTGGCCCGCGACGTCGTGGCCACCGTCCCCACCGGCGTCAACGCCGCCGCGGTGCTCCGCGAGTTGTCGGCCAGGTACCGCGAATGCTGGACGTACGGGGTGGACGGGCTGGTCGGGGCCACGCCGGAGATGCTGATCCAGGTGGAGGGCCGCACCGCGCAGGCCCGCGTCCTGGCCGGCACGCTGGACCGCCGAGATGCCGACGGCAAGGCGGGGTCCCCGATGGAATTCGCCGAACGGGTGCTGGCAGGCTCCGAGAAGCAGCGGCACGAACACGACATCGCGATCCAGTCCCTGACCACGCAGCTTGCCCCGTTTTCCGAGGCCATGAACGCTCACAGCGAGCCGTTCATCCTGGAACTGCCCAACGTCTGGCATCTGGCGTCCGATGTGAAGGCTGAACTGGCCGAGGTGGAAGGCCACGTCCCCACCTGCTTGGCCCTGATCAACGCACTGCATCCGACCGCCGCCGTCTGCGGCACTCCCACTACCGTGGCCGGGGCGCTGATCCGCAAGCTCGAACACCTGGACCGCGGCCCGTACGCCGGGCCGGTGGGCTGGCTGGACGCGGCCGGCAACGGCGAGTGGGGCATCGCGCTGCGGGGCGCCGTCATCGAGTCCCCGCAGACGGTCCGGCTCTACGCGGGCTGCGGCGTGGTGGACGGCTCCGTCCCCGAGACCGAGCTCGCCGAGACGTGGGCGAAGTTCCGCCCTATGCTGGAATCGCTCGGCATCAGCAGCTAGCCGGCGGCGCCGGCGAGGCCGGCGAGGCTGGTGAGGCTAGTGGCGCTGGTGATGCTCGTGGCGCTGGTGATGTTGGCGAAACGGGGAGGCCAACGACGCCGGCCAATCGGCAGGAATCCGGGATTACAGACAGATCGGGCGGTGGAGATATTGCATTTGGGTCTGGTTTAGTTATCCAATAGTGAAACTTAGTTTTCTGTGACGTACATCTCTTTGTCGGCGATACACTTTTTAAATCGACTTGAATACGCATCCCTCCTGCAAAAAAAGGTAAGAAAATGCAGATCTCCCGTTCGCTCCTGAGCAACCCCGCACTCAAGGCCGCCACGGTGCTCGCCGTGAGCGCATTGGCCCTCACGGCCTGCACAAACGCCTCCGAGACCGGGACCGGCGGCGCGGCCACCCCTTCCGGCAGCGCCGCGGCCAGCTTTGACCCCAGCACGGTCCAGAAGGACGATGCCCTGGCGGCCATGGTGCCTGAGGCGATCAAGGCCAAAGGCACTCTGACCGTGGGCTCGGACACCACCTACGCGCCCGCAGAATTCCTCGGTACCGACGGCCAGACCGCCGTGGGCTACGACGTCGACATCGCCAAGGCGATCGGCGCCGCGCTGGGCCTCAAGGTCCAGGTCCAGACTGCCGAATTCACCGGCATCCTTCCGGCCCTGGGCCCGAAGTACGATCTCGGGATCTCTTCCTTCACGATCAACCCGGAGCGGCTTGCCGCGGTGAACATGGTCAGCTACTACAAGGCCGGTACCGGCTGGGCAGTGCAGAAGGGCAACCCGAAGAACGTCTCCCTCGATGACCTGTGCGGCAAGTCCGTCGGCGTGCAGACCGGCACCATCCAGGAGGATCCGGACCTCTCTGACCGCAACAAGAAGTGCCTGGCCGAGGGCAAGCAGCCCATCAACATCGTGACGCTCAAGACCCAGACGGATATCACCACCCGCCTGGTCAACGGCAGCATCGATGCGATGGCGGCCGACTCCCCCATCGTCGGCTACGCGCTGACCCAGACCGGCGGCCAGCTCGAAAAGCTCGGCGAGGTCTATGACGCCGCACCGCAGGGCATTGCCGTCGCCAAGTCCGACACGGCCCTGGCGGACGTCATCCAGAAGACCGTCACCAAACTGATGGAAAACGGCTCCTACAAGAAGATCCTCGACGGCTGGGGCGCCGCTGACGGTGCCATCACCACGTCCGAAGTCAACCCGGCGGCCGCATCTTGAGCCTCCCCACAACCCCACCAACAGCAGGGGCAGAGATGGACAGCCATCAGGACAGTCACGCAGCACCGGTACTGAACAATGCGGTACCGGTGCGGCACCCCGGCCGCTGGATCAGCGCCGTCATCATCGTCGGGTTCCTTCTCGCCTTCCTGCAGAGCCTGTTCACGAACCCCAACTTCCGCTGGGACGTCGTGGGCACCTACATCCTGGACACCAAGGTGATCCAGGGCGTGATGTGGACCCTGTTCCTGACGTTTGCCTCCATGGTCCTGGCGATCGTCCTGGCCATCCTCCTGGCCTTCATGCGGCAGTCTGACAACCCTGTGTTCCGCTGGTCCAGCTGGACGTGGGTCTGGTTCTTCCGCGGCACCCCGGTGTACACCCAGTTGCTCTTCTGGGGACTGGCCACTGTCCTCTATCCGACGATCGTCCTCGGAATCCCGTTTGGTCCTGCAACCTTCACCTGGGTGACCTCGGACCCCACGCACGGCCTGATCCCTGCCATCCTTGGCCTGGGTCTCAACGAATCGGCGTATCTGGCAGAGATCTTCCGGGCTGGCCTGAAATCCGTGGACCAGGGTCAGAGTGAGGCTGCCGAGGCACTCGGCATGACCAAGGGCAAGATCATGCGGCGGATCATCCTGCCGCAGGCCATGCGCGTCATCGTGCCGCCCACCGGCAACGAGACCATCGGCATGCTGAAGACCACGTCGCTGGTCCTGGCGGTGCCGTTCACGCTGGATCTGACCTTCGCGACGAACGCCCTGGCCAACCGGATTTACCTTCCCATTCCGCTCCTGATTGTCGCCGCATTCTGGTACCTCGTCATCACCAGCATCCTGATGGTGGGCCAGCACTTCATTGAGGCGCACTACGGCAAGGGCGTGGACAACCGGGTTCCGGCGGCAATCAACCCCGCCGCTGCCAAGGCGTCCGCCGCCGTGGCGCCCAGCGCCGAGGCCGAGCCGGACCTGAAAATGGACTTCCCCGAGGAGGAGGCGAAATGACGATCACCACAGAGCAGCCGCTGGTCAAGATCGAGGGCCTTCACAAGTACTACGGCACGCACCACGTGCTGCGCGGCATCGACCTGACCGTCAACCAGGGCGAGGTGTCGGTTGTGATCGGCCCGTCCGGTTCGGGCAAGTCCACCATGCTCCGCTGCGTGAACCTGCTGGAAACCATCAGTGCCGGGCGCATTTCGGTGGGCGGCGACCTGATCGGCTACCGCGAGGTCAAGGGCAGGCTCCATGACCTGAAGACCAAGGAAATCGCCGCCCAGCGCCGCGAAATCGGCATGGTGTTCCAGCGCTTCAACCTGTTCCCGCACAAAACGGCGATGCAGAACATCATGGAGGCCCCGATCCAGGTCAAGGGCCAGTCAAAGACCGTGGCGCGGAAGCGGGCCCTCGAGCTGCTGGACCGAGTGGGGCTCGGTGACCGCGCCGGCCACTACCCGTCCCA
The DNA here is from genome assembly GCF_056406615.1 of Arthrobacter sp. P1_B3. NCBI lineage: Bacteria > Bacillati > Actinomycetota > Actinomycetes > Micrococcales > Micrococcaceae > Arthrobacter > Arthrobacter sp. P1_B3. Next base: position 231,842 of record NZ_JBFTZV010000002.1, read on the forward strand.
GCTCTCCGGCGGCCAGCAGCAGCGCGTTGCGATTGCCCGGGCCCTGGCCATGGACCCTGAACTCATGCTGTTCGATGAGCCCACGTCCGCGCTCGACCCGGAGCTCGTGGGCGATGTCCTGAACGTGATGAAGGACCTCGCCAAGTCCGGCATGACCATGATCGTGGTGACCCACGAGATCGGCTTCGCCCGGGAGGTCGGTGACCGCCTGACCTTCATGGACGGCGGCATCGTGGTGGAGTCGGGCGACCCGCGGGAGGTCCTGGCCAACCCGCAGCACCCCCGCACCAAGGAGTTCCTGAGCCGGGTGCTGTAGCCCGACGCGGAAGTTACCTGTCGATGCGCAAATGCCCTGTCGCTACCGTTATTCCGGTAGCGCCAGGGCATTTGCGCGTCGTGGGTAGGGTTGCGTGTCATGGCCACGCTGCGGAACGGGCTCGACGGCGGGGTACACCAAACGCGGCGAGCTTCTGTCCCAGCCGGCCCGGCTCCATGAGATCCGCCCAGACCCACCGCAGTACCCGGAGCCCCGTGGCCCGGATCCGGTTTTCGCGCTCTTTCTCGTCCACGACGGCCTGCGATGCGGTCCTGCCCCGAAGGTATTCGGGCTTCAGATATTTCTCGACGCCGTCGAACTCGCCCACCAGCCGGGCAGTGTCCCAGTAGTAGTCGGTGTAGCCCGCGAGACCGGCGCCGTCCCGGACCTCGTGCTGAAGTTCCGGCGGCTGGAATCCGGCGACGCACATGAGCCCGCGGCTGTAAGACTCCCCCGGGGACCCTGACCGCGGATCCGCGAACTCCACGGCAGTCCTGATCCGCCGCGCGGCCGCAGCGGTGTAATTGCCGTCGACACCCGCCAGCAGTATTTCCTTCGAGAGCGCGGGCAACCCCTGCGCTGCGTCCGGCCTGAGCACATGGTCCAAGGGAACGATTGCTTGAGCAAACGGCGTGAACGCAGCCAGATCCAGCACCGTACGGACCCTCCCCGTGACCAGGAGGCCTTCGCGCCGGAACACCTTGAGACCGTCCGGGCCTGCGTAGTGCCGCCGCACTCCCGCACGCGAGCGTCCGCCACCGTTCTGAAGCGTCAGCGCATGGACCGGATGACGCTGGCCAATGGTTGGAACTCCCCACACGGACGCGGCGGAGTGCCAGGCAAAAACTGTCGGGGCCGTGAACGTCTCCGCGGCAGCGCTAACCCGGAGCCGGTATTGTTCCCAAGGCTGCAGCGCCCGCCACACCTCCCCGTCGACGTAGACGCCATGCCGCACGCGGACGAGCGCGCTCGATCGGCAGCGTTTGGCGAGCTCTTTCGGCGTGAGCCCCTGCTGGACGTGCTCGCGGGCCAGGATCAGTCTCGGTAACTCGTTCATGGAACGAAGATCCCAGCCTGGGATCGGCGGCGCCATGACCGGTTGCCCGAGTGTGGACAACCCGGCGCACATTCCGTCCGGCGACGCGCATTTCGACCGGCGACGCGCATTCGCTTCCGCGACGCGCACATTACCTGACGTGGCGGGTATTCGGGTGTCGGCCGGTATTTTGCGCAGCGCCGGGCACGGAGCGCGTCGTCGTGCCCGGCGCACTGCCGTCAGGTCTGCGGGAGGCCTTCCACGGCGGTGGCCACCGCGGCCCGGATGGCGCGGTGCAGTTCCCCGAGCCGGTGCCGGTCCGTGCGTACTTCGATGATGCTGCGGCCCTCCAGCGGCCCGGACAGCGCCTCGGCGAGTTCCGCCGTCGTGCCGACCAGGCGGTGCGCGACGCCGTAGGCCGCGGCCAGCGCGGCGAGGTCCACCCGGTGCGGGGTGGCGAAGAGGCGTTCGACGGCGGTGCCGTAGCGCCCCGCCGCGGCAACTGCGCCGTGCTCCAGGAGCCCGAAAATGGCACCGCCGGCATCGTTGAGCACCACGATCCGCAGCTGCGGTTCGGCTTCCCCGGCGCCGAGCAGGAGTCCCCCGGCGTCGTGCAGGAACGTCACGTCCCCCATGAGCACGGTGGTTTCCTGGCCCCCGCCCAGCGCGATCCCGGTGGCGGTGGACGTGGTGCCGTCGATCCCGGCCAGACCGCGGTTGGCGAACATGGTGGCCTGCGGTTCCGCGGGGGGCGCCCCGGCGAGGTCGACGTCGCGGATCCCGTTCGAGGAGCCCAGTACCAGCTGCCCGCGGGCGTGTTTCCAGACTTCTGCGCCCGCCGACGGGCCGGTCGCTGCGGGGGACGCGGCCAGGATCAGGTCCACGGTGTGCTGGGCGGCGGCTCCAGCCAGCAGCCAGGCATCGAGCCACGCGGCAGCCCCGCGTCCGGCGAACTCCGCCAGGTCCGCCAGGGTTTCCAGTGGCAGTTCGGTGCGGCGGCCCGGTTCGTACCAGGCCACCGGAACCGGCTGGTACAGGGCAGAGGGGACGTCGGCCCGCTCCAGCAGCGCGCTCACCGGCCGGGAGAGCGTTGGCCGGCCGAAGAGCACCACACGTTCGATCGGCTGTGCCGAGTCCGGGCCGAAGTGCTCGATCAGCAGCCGGTAGGGCCCCACGGCATTCGGGCCGAAGCGGGCGTTGGAGGACGGCTCGGCCAGCAGCGGCAGGCCGTGGGCGCGGGCAAAGGCCTCGGCGACCGGACCGGCGTCGTGCCCGGCCAGCACCACGGTGCGCCGCTCCGGCAGGGCCGTTGACGCGGCCGGAAAGTCCAGTGCCAGGGGGTTCCGCGCGGCCCGGTACATGCCGCGTCCGGCCGCCGCGGGCAGTCGGTCGTCCGCGGCCGGGACCAGCGGGTCGCGGAAGGCAAAGTTCACCTGCACCGGCCCGGGAGGGGCGTCCTCGAAGGCTCCGGTGGCGGCGCTGAGGGCCGTGTCCACGGCGCGCTGCGGATCGCTGCCCGCGGGCACGTCGACGGCGAAGCGGACGTGCTCGCCAAAAAGGTCCAGCTGCACGGTGGTCTGGTTGGCACCGGTCCCCCGCAGTTCCTCGGGCCGGTCGGCGGAGATGACCACGAGCGGCACCGCGGCGTGGTTGGCCTCCATGACGGCCGGCAGGAGGTTGCCGACGGCGGTCCCGGACGTGGTGAGGACGGCGGCGGGGGCACCGGCGGACAGGGCGACGCCGAGGGCAGTGAAGCCGGCCGAGCGCTCGTCGATCCGGACCAGCAGCTCCACGCGTCCGGCGGCCTCGGCCTCGGCCAGGGCGTAGGCCATGGGCGCCGAGCGCGACCCCGGGGACACCACCACCTGGCGCACACCGGCGGCGAGCAACGTGTCGACGGCGATGCGCGCCGCCTCCACCGCCGTCAGTCCGCCGGGGGTGGACGAGGCGGCAGCGGCATCCCCCGGACTCACATGTTCTCCGGCGTTTCGATGCCCAGCAGCTCCAGGCCGCCGGAGAGGCGGCGCAGCACCAGCGCGCACAGGGCCAGCCGCGAGTCCCGGACGGATTCCTCGGCCTTGAGCACCGGGCACTGGTCGTAGAAGGTCGTGAACAGCTGCGCGAGCTCAAAGAGGTAGCCGCAGAGCCGGTGCGGCTCGAGCGCGTCCCGTACCTTGTTCAGCGTCGCGTCGAACTCCAGCAGGTGCAGGGCCAGCGCGCGTTCTGCGGGTTCGACGACGGCGATCGCCGTGGCGGGCCCGCCCTCCCCGGCTGCCGCGAGGCCAGTTGCCTGGGTGCCCGCTGCCGCGAGGCCAGTTGCCTGGGTGCCGGCTGGTGTGCCGGTGGCGGGGCCGCCGGTGAACTGCTCCAGCACCCCGGCTTTGCGCAGGATGGAGCGGATCCTGGCGGCGGCGTACTGCACGTAGGGTCCGGTGTTGCCGCTGAGGGCGAGCATGCGGTCGAAGTCGAAGACGTACTCGGTGTCGTGGCCGGTGGAGAGGTCGGCGTACTTGACGGCGCCGATGCCCACCTGGCGGGCGGTCACGGCGCGCTCCTCCTCGCTGAGCTCGGGCCGGCTGGCGTCAATGACGGCGCGGGCGCGGTCCACGGCCTCCTCGAGCAGGGCCATAAGCTTCACCGGGGCACCGGAGCGGGACTTGAGGATCTTCCCGTCTTCGCCGAGCACGTTGCCGATCTGCACATGCACGGCCTGGACTGCGTCCGGCAGCCAGCCGGCGTCGCGGGCCGTGGCCATGACCATGCGCAGGTGGACGTTCTGCGGGGCGCCGACGACGTAGAGGATCCGGTTGGCTTCCAGGTCGCGGACCCGGTAGCGGATGGTGGCGAGGTCCGTGGTGCCGTAGCCGTAGCCGCCGTCGGACTTGCGGATGATCAGCGGCAGCGGCTGCCCGTCGCGGCCGGTAAAGCCTGCGGGGAAGGTGCACAGGGCGCCGTCGCTGATCCGGGCGAGGCCGCGTTCCTCGAGTTCCTGGCACAGCTGTGCTAGATGCGCGTCGTAGGAGCTTTCACCGGCGATGTGGTCATCGGTGAGGCTGATGCCCAGGGTGGAGTAGATGGCGTTGAAGTAACGCTTGGACTGGGCGACCAGCCGCTGCCAGACGGCGAAGGTCTCGGCGTCGCCGCCCTGCAGGGCAACGACGCGGAGCCGGGCCCGGGTGGCGAAGCCGTCCTCGTCGGTGGCGGAGGCGTCGAACTTGGCCCGCGCGGCCTGGTAGAACGCGCTGGGGTCATCCACCAGCAGCTCTGCCTCCGGGGAGTCCTCGCCGATCTCCAGCCAGTGTTCGATCAGCATGCCGAACGGGGTGCCCCAGTCGCCGATGTGGTTCTGCCGGATCACGGTGTCGCCTAGGGCTTCGAGCACCTTGACAAGGCTGTCCCCCACCACGGTTGTGCGCAGGTGGCCGACGTGCATTTCCTTGGCGACGTTCGGGGAGGAATAGTCGACGACGACGCGCTGGGGCGTCGCGGCCGGCGTGACCGCGGTGGCCTTGGACGCGGCTTGGACCGACTCTGCATTGAGCAGTTCCTCGATCCACGTGCCGTCGAAGCTCAGGTTGATGAAGCCGGGCCCGGAGATTTCCACGCTGGTGCAGATGCCGTCCAGGTTCAGGGCTTCCACGATCTTCGCGGCGGCGTCGCGCGGCGGCAGGCCGGCTTTCTTGGCCAGGGCCATGGCGGCGTTGACCTGGATGTCGGCGAACTGGGAGGGCCTGACCACCGGGTCCGTGTGCCGGAACTCTTCGCCAAACGCGGTGGCAATTGCAGCCTGGACTCTGGGGACAACCAATTCGGCCGGATTATTCACAGTCCCAAATTATCAGTTCCGCCCCTCCCCCGACGCCCCGCCCCAGAAGCAACGCGGGGTCAGATATCCCGGATCTGACCCCGCGTTGCTGTGTGTGGACTACGGACAGGCGGGGTGCCTAGGCGATGACGTAGCGCTGCATCATGTCGTTATCCTCGTGCTCCAGGATGTGGCAGTGCCATACGTAAGGCCCGGTGAACGAGGTCTGGAAAGCGGTTACGGAGCCGCCAGCGTTCGCGCCGAAGGGTACAACGATTCGGGTGACCTCCCCCGGCATGGCGATGACGGTGTCCTTCCACCCCCGTTCGTTGGCGGGGGGCGCCGTCGGTCCGCCTCTCAGGAACGCGGCAACTGGTGGTGGCGGAAACGAACCGGAGTCGACAGCCACCGGTTGGGGCCCGTAATTGGCGGCCAGGTAGCCCGCAGAGTCGAATTTCTGCCTATTGAGCACCTGGAACTGGGTGAAGTGCAGGTGGATCGGGTGAGCGTCGACGGTGGTGTTGACCAGATCCCACTGTTCGAGGGTGTTTGTGCCGACCGTTGTGGTTGCACCCGGGGCCTCAAAGGTCCTGTTGTTCAGCACCACCATGAGTGGAGAACCCAAACTGTTGAGGTTTTCGACCAGCGTCATGGTCCGGATGGCTGCAACCGGCCGGGCCGCGGTGGCCAAAGGTGCGATGGGCACGGCGCGCAGAGTTGGGGGCAGCGGTGCTGTCCACCCGGGTGCACTTGTCACGGAGAACTGCATGATCTGAGAAAGGGGCAACCCGCCTCGCTTAGGTGCGCGCGGCCCTCCCGGGAACGGCGCGCGGGCGTCGTTGGTGAGAACGACCGTGGCGCCCGGCTTCAGCCCGGCGAAGTCGATCACGATGTCGGCCCGTTCACCGGGGCCGAGCAATAGCGTTTTTAGGCTAACGGGCGCGTTGAGCAGGCCACCATCCGAGCCGATCTGGAAGAACGTGCTGGCCCGGCCTGCGGACTTGAGATTGAGATTGTAGAAACGGGCATTCGACCCGTTGTAGACGCGGAACCGGTACTTGCCCCGGGCGACGTTAAGGTTTGGCCAAGCCTTGCCGTTGACCGTAGCTACGTCGCCAAAGAATTCGGGCGCCCACGGCCGGCCGGCTGTCCCGGGATTGACGTTTGGCGGGTAGAGGAAGGTGCCGTCGGCGTTGAACATACGATCCTGGATTACCAGCGGCTCCTCGAACGGCGCAGGTGGCAGACCGGTGGTGCCGTCGCCGGGGTCATCGCCGTTGCGAACAAGATAGCCGCTGGCAAGTCCCGCGAACACGTTTAGCCTGGTGATGCCCAGGGCATGGTCGTGATACCAGAGGCCGGCGGCCTCCTGCGTGTTCCCGTAATGGTAGGTCTTCGATGCGCCAGTGGCGAAGGTGTCGGTTGGGTCGCCGTCGTTGCCCGGGCTGGTGTTCCCACCATGCAGGTGCACGGAGGCCCGTGGGCCGGTGGCGTCGGCGACGACGACGCCAGCCAGGTCGTAGTCGATGGCGGAAGCCAGCGGGTGAGCGCCGAGACTATTGACCACTGTCAGGTCGAACGGAACACCCTGCTTCGCCACGATGACGGGGCCAAGGTAGTTCTGCGAGACGGTACCGCCCCGGTAGGCAAACGTCGGTGTCGCGGCCATCGCACTGTGGAACTGATGAGTTGCATTGACCATCTCGATGGTTGCGCTGCCACCGCCGGTAGCATCGATCACGCCCAGGTTCGCCAGCGTCGGGAGTTGCTCGGTGAAAGGCGTGACCCCCGGCGGAACGGCCGCAGAGGCTGCCGATGTGATGACCGGCGCCAGTAGCAGACCTGCGCCCGCCGCAGCGCCGGCCTCAAACAGGGTTCTTCTTGTGATCTCCATGTCAGAAACGCTCCCCACCTAGTCCATCTACCGAACAAGTCGCAGACTACGGACAGAATCGTTGCACCACAGCAGTGGCGTGCACCCGAGTTTGGACGGACCCACACTTGGTTCGCCTTCGGAACCACTCGCTGTCAGGTGGCTTAAAGCAAACAGACGCTCCCTCACATCCCGCCGTCGAACTGCGGAACGTGAGGGAGCGTCGGCCCGGGACGCGCCAAACGTGCGTAGCGTCGTGCCGTTGCTGTGTTGTGGCGTCGAAGGCTCTGCAGCCTCAGAAACCCTAGGCGTCGGTGCGGAACACCTGGACCACGGACGGACGCGGGGCGCGCACCTGGCCGGGCTTCGGCGTCACGCCGGCGGCGACGTAGTCCGGGAAGTAGGAGTGCTGTTCGGCGAACGTGCCTTCCTCGCCCGGGTGCTGAACGGCAACGAATACGGTGCGTTCGTCGTCGTGGATGACCGGGCCGCAGGTCTCGGCGTCGCGCGGGACGGCGAGGAACTGCTCCACCTTGCCCCGTTCTGCACCGTCCAGGGTCACCTTGAAGAGCCCGTCGGCGTAGCCGATGMTGGAGGGCGCGCCGTCCGTGGAAATCCACAGGTTGCCCACGGAATCGAAGGCCACGTTGTCCGGGCAGGAGATGGGTGAGACCTGGCTGGCGGGGAACCCGGCGAAGTAGGCGGTGGAGTTCTTGGCCGGATCGCCGCAGACCATCAGCAGGTTCCAGCCAAACGTGGTGGAAGTCTGGTCCCCGGTCTCGGTGATTTCGACGATGTGGCCGTCGCGGTTGAGGGTGCGGGGGTTGACCTCGGTGGCCCCTTCCTTGCCGGGCTTGCCGCGGTCCGCGTTGTTCGTGCAGACCACATAGACCTTGCCGGTGTGCAGGCTGGGCTGGACGTCTTCGCAGCGGTCCATCTTGGTGGGGCCCACCTTGTCGGCGGCGAGGCGGGTGTACACGAGCACCTCTTCCACGGACATCCCGGCCACCTTGGACTGTCCGCCGACCACGAGGGGCAGCCAAACACCTGCGCCGTCGAAGGCTCCGTCGGCCGGAAGCTTGCCCGCGCCGTCGAACCCGGCGGCCGGGGAATTGCCCGTGAACTTGGCGACGTACAGGTCACCCTMCGAAAGGAGGGTCAGGTTGTGCGCGCGGTCGCCTTCCCGGTATTGATCCCTGGAGACGAACTTGTACAGGTAGTCGAAGCGCTCGTCGTCGCCCATGTAGGCCACCACGTGGCCGGACTTGGCGACGATCACGTTGGCGCCCTCGTGCTTGAAGCGGCCCATCGCGGAGTGTTTGCGGGGCGTGGAGGAGGGGTCGAACGGGTCCACTTCCACGATCCAGCCGAAGCGGTTGGCCTCGTTCTCGTAGCCGGGGTTGCGGGTGTCGAAGCGCGGGTCATCCTGTTCCCACTGGCGGGCGGTGGGCTTGCTGGTCAGGCCGTAGCGCTTGTCGGCGTCAGAGGTTCCGAGGGCGGCGAAGTAGCCGTTGAAGTTTTCCTCGCCGGAGAGGATGGTGCCCCACGGGGTGGTGCCGCCGGAGCAGTTGCCCAGCGTGCCCTTGATGGCCCGGCCGGAGGGATCGGCGGCGGTCTTCAGCAGCGCGGATCCGGCGGCCGGACCGTCGAGCTCGTAAGTGGTGTCGGTCAGGAAGCGGCGGTTCAGTCCGGCGCCCTGGACGTAGCGCCAGGGCTTGTTCGTGTCCGCGCGCTCCAGCTCGACCACCGTGAGGCCGTGGGCTGCACGGCCGATTGCGCGGGTCTCGGCGGCGTCGAATCCGGCCGGGAGCATGATGGACTCGTTGGTGTATTCGTGGTTGGTGAAGAGCACGGCCCGGCGGTCCTTGGAGCCAGCGATCGGCAGGATGTCCGTGTAGTCGTTGTTGTAGCCGAACTGGCGGGCCTGCGCCGCGGCGCTCTGGCGGTCCAGGTCGAAGGCCGGCGAGTCCTTGAAGAGCGGGTCGCCCCAGCGGATGACCGGCTGCCAGGTGTACCCGGCCGGGACGGTGAACTGGTCCACGGCGGCGTCCACCGGAGCGATGGCGGTGAACTGCAGCTTGGATTTTCCAAACCCTTCCTTGGCGGCAGCGGCGAGGCCGGGGCCGCCGTCGGCGGCTGCGGGTCCCGCGGATGTCACCGCGTTGCCGAAGGCGACGGCGAGCGCGCCGGCGGCGCCGAAGCCCAGGGCGGCGCGGCGGGACATCGTGGCGGAGGCGATGTCACGGAAGTAGCTGTTGGTGCTGGTGTTGCAGACCTCGCCCGAGCAGGCGTTGTCGCACTTCAGCGCGCAGGTCACGGGGCTTCGCTTGCCTTTAGTGCGGCCAAGCATGGGGAGCAGGGAGAATGTGCGTCCGGAGGAGACAGACATGGAGAGACCTTCCATGGGGTGAGTTGCGGTCGCGCCCACCCTTCCAGCCGCGGTCTACCGAGAGACGTCTCCCAAATGAAGTCCAGGTGAACTCAGGGGACAAACTGAGGGAGCGTCACCGGCGAACTCCTGCCTGGAGGCTAGCTGTCCGTCTCTTCCGGGGCGCTGGCGGCAGCCATCAGCCGCTGGCCAATGCCCTCGAGAAATTCGGCGATGTTCACAATGCTGCCTTCGGAGGATTCCTGGAGAAGGGCCGCGGCCGCTGCGGCGAAGTGGTCGTTTGCCCACTGCATGGCGTCGGTCCCCTCCGGGCTCAGGTGCAACAGCACACTGCGCCGGTCCGTGGGGTTGGGTTTCCGCACCATGAAGCCCTTGGATTCCAGGCGGTCCACCATGGCCGTTACGGACCCGGTGGTGATGTTCAGCGCTTTACCGAGATCCTTGGGAGTGAGGCCGTCCACCTCGCCCACAAAGGCCATCGCGTTGATGTCGATCGTCCCGATCCCCAGATTCTCGGCCAGCCGGATGCGGAGGGCATAGGTCCCCGTGTCGACCCGCCGCAGGCCTTGCACGATCCGGAGCAGCCCGTCCTTCTGGGCCACCATCTGGCCCTCCGCGCGCTTTGCCGTAGCCAGCGCGTCAACTTGCCGGGGTACCGAGGTGGTCATCACGAATCTTCCGCTCCAAAGCTATCTTCGGCGGCTACTTCGCCGCGTCCGCATTCACTTTACTCTCAAACCATTGGCGTCACTGGCTTGCAGCCAGCTCCGCGTGGACCCGGCGCAGGCGCTCGAGCCACCAGTCGCGGCGCTCTGGCGCGGCCGCGTACTCCGCCAGCAGCTCCGGATCGGCGGCGACCTCGCGGACCCGGATGGCGCCGTCGTCGGGAACCAGCGGGTCCCGGGTGACATCGGCGGCCAGCAGGGACACGGTCCCCAGCCCGCAGGCGTACGGCAGTTCGGGCAGCGCCGCGGCGAGCGCCAGTCCGGCGCGGATTCCCACGGAGGTGTCCAGCGCGGAGCTGACGACGGCGGGGAGCCCGGCTTGCGCCACGATGTCCAGCGCCCGGCGCACTCCCCCGAGCGGCGCCACTTTCACGACGATCAGGTCCGCTGCGCCGGCGCGGGCCACTTTGAGGGGATCGTCCTCCTTGCGAACGCTTTCGTCCGCGGCGATCAGCACCGGGATACCGGCGGCCTGCAGCCGGCGGCGGACCTCGGCGAGGCCGGCGATGTCCGGCACGGGCTGTTCGGCGTATTCCAGCCCGACGCCGGCGAGCCGGGTCAGCGCCTCGACGGCGGCCGGGATGTCCCAGCCGCCGTTCGCATCCACCCGGATCGCGGCGTCCGGGAGTGCCTCGCGGACCGCGGCTACCCGTGCGGCGTCGTCGTCCAGGCTCTGCCCGGGCTCGGCCACCTTGATTTTGACGGCGTCCACCCGGCCGAAGCGGGCCAGGATTTCCGGGACCCGGTCCGCGGCGACGGCGGGAACCGTCGCGTTCACGCGGATACTGGTCCGCAGGGGCTCGGGAAAGCCCCGCCAGCCGGCCTCGATCGCGGCGGCAAGCCAGCGGGACGCTTCCTGGTCGCCGTACTCAGGGAAGGGGCAGAATTCGCCCCAGCCCAGCGGGCCGTTCAGCAGCAGGGCTTCGCGCTGGAGGATGCCGCGGAACTTCACCCGCATCGGCAGGCTCACCACGTGGGCGCCGGCGAGGAGTTCCTCCAGTGCGGGGTGCTGATCGCGGGGTTCCTCCGGACGGTGCCGGGCGGGCGGCGGGGGAAACGGGTTTGTGCTCATAGTTGTGCCGCGCTCAGCTCTGCCCGACGGTTGCGTCGGTCAGATGCGTCACTTCAGCCATCCAGGGAAACACGAACTGGTCCAGGACAACCAGGACTCCCGCAAGGATCACCACGGACAGAATGATCTTTAGCCAAAGAGGCCCGGGCAGTTGCCGAAAAAGCCAAAGGTACACGGTCTAGCCCTTCCCCTGCAGCGCGGCGAGCTGCTTAGCGATGGGCGCCGGAGGCCCCGCGCTGAGCGGCTGCCATGAATCGAAAACGGAGTACGCAATGATGCGCTCCTGGGCACCAAAGCGCGGGTTGCAGCTTGTCATGGTCAGAATCCGTTGCTGCGGCTCTGCGCCGGGCTGGGTCGGGACCGGCGCCAGCACATCGGTCCGGTCCGGCAGGACTATTTCCTGGTTCCGGAAAACGTAGGTGTAGAACCCGTCGGCGGTCTGGACATAGATCTTGTCCCCGGGCACCAGCGTGTGGATGTTGTCGAGCACCGCGCCGTGCGTCTGGCGGTGGCCTGCGACCGCAAAGTTCCCCAGGGCCCCCGGCATGGCCGTGCCCGGATAGCGGCCCAGACCGAGCGTGTCCAGGACGTCCTGGCTGGTGCCCTCGATGATCGGCCTGCTGTAGTCGGCTCCGAAACGGGGAATGTAGATGACCCCGATCGGCTGTCCGTGACCCGGCGATTTGCCGACCGGCACGGCGGCGGCTGCCGTGGTGTCCGCCGGTGCCGTGGCGGCCGGGTCATTCGTTGCGGGTGCCTGGTGCTCCTGCACGAACTGCTTCACGGCAGCCCCTTGGGCCGCGTCGGCTTCAACGTTGGTCCACCACAATTGCCAGGCGACGAAGAGCACGGCAATCACGCCGAGGGTGATCAGCAGCTCGCCCGCGACCTGGACGGCCAGCAGGGAACGACGCCGGCGGGTGCGTTTAGTTTCTTGCGCAACCGTGGCGCGGCGGTTCAGTACCTTTGACATGCCCCTCCTGGTGACTACCGCTGGACGCTGCCAATGAAGCATCGCCCGTTCGGAAGAACCGGCAAGACTGACGATTCCACAGTTCCGGACCGGAGCTGCGCCATCACACAGTCGGTACCGCTCAGCACGCCAACCTCGACGGCGTCGGCGGCCAGTCCCGTGGGTGTACGGGACGCCGAAACCTCCACAGCGGCCGGGGCAAAGCCGGCCGCGGAAAGGCTCGCGCGGATTTGCTCCCGGCTCGGCTGCGGCGATGACGCGAGCAGGGTCTGCAGGGCCGATTCCACAGCACGGGGAACACTGGAGCCAGGAGCAGTCGCGGACCCCGACGGCGACGTCGCTGCCGTTGCCCGGGACGGGACAGCCGATACCTTCTCAGCCGATGCCGGCGCCCCGCTCACCGAGCCGGAGGACGTACTCAGAGAAGGGGCAGAGCACGCAGACATACCCATCAGCAGCGGCAAAACCCCCACAGCCAGCCCCACGTACCGGCGGCCGCGTGGGCGGCGGAGCTGGGAGGGGTCGGGGGAAGTCACCGGAACATCCTCCCATACCGGGTCTGGCTCCAGGCGACCGACGCGGCTGCGGCCCAGGCTGGGCGCCGGCAAGGAAGTTGTTCATCGGCCCCGGGCGGGGATGCGGCTGCGCTTCTCTGGGGTCCTTGATTGGGCCGGCGTCGACTGGGGGTGAGTTTCCTGGACCAGGAAACTCGTCTCAGCCGGCCCCGCTCAAGGAGCGTATTGCCGGGGACGTGCCGCGCCGGCACTGTCGACTCTATGAAGCCTGTTCCTGCGCGGCACGAGTAGCGGGTACTCGGCTTTTTGTCCGGTCACTACTCCCCACGCCGCGCGCCGGGCCAATCAGGTGGCGTGCAGGGTTCTGTGGGAGCCTTAATGGCATGACTTTTCGGCAGGAACGCACCCCATGGGACCCGTCTGCCCGAGTCCCTGAGGCGCAGATCCCGGAAACGCAGGTCCTTAAGACTCAGGCGCCACCCACCCGGGCGCCAAAGACGCAGGCCGGCAGAACGCGTGATCCGCAGGCGGAGTGGTCCCCTGGCAAGGGCACGGCCGCTTTGTTCGTGCTGGCCACGGTTGCCTGTGCCGCTGCGCTGGCCGCCACCTACTTCTTCTTTGTCCGCACCACCACGGGACAGTTCATCGACGAATCGGCGCTGGTTGAGGCCGTGGCCATGAGCGGCACGGCGGGCAAAGCCGCGACAAAGCTCCTTGACTGGCTGCCGGCGCTCTCTGTGGTGATCGCGTCGATCGTGGTCGTATTTGTCACCATCCTGCGGCGCCGCTGGGCCGCGGCCGGGATAGCCGTCGCGGCCTGCGTGGGCGCCAACGTGGCCACGCAGATCCTCAAGGACCTCGTGCCCGTCCGGCCGTACCGCGGAGTCGAGACGCTGGAGCTGAACTCGCTGCCGTCCGGCCACACCACCATGGCCGCCTCGGCCGCGGCCGCCGTGTTCCTGATGGTCTCGCCGCGCTGGCGGCCGCTGGCAGGCTTCCTGGGCGGCACCTTCGCCGTCGCCACGGGCATATCCACCCTGATCAACCAGTGGCACCGTCCGGCCGACGTCGTCGCGGCGTTCCTCGTGGTGGCCGTGTTTATGCTCCCGGCTGGCTGGCTGATCATCCGCAAGGGGGCGCGCTGGAACGTCTGGGACGGTTACGACGGGCACTGGGCCTCCGCCCGGCTGTGGCTGACGCTGCCGCTGCTGGCAGCACTCGCCGCCGCTGCTGTGGCCGCCTTTTCGCTGCTGATCGTCACCTCAGGCGCGGGCCAAGAAGGCAGCACCACCACCTACTTCTGGGCCGGGACCTCGCTGATCGTGATCGCCGGCTACCTCGCCACCGTGGCCGGCATTTGGCTGTTTGGTCATGCGGTACGACGCCGGCGCGTGCCCCCTGCGCCAGGAACGGTGGCGCGGCGCACGTAGGCCCGGGCGGCGCGCCCGGGCCTACGGGGGATCCTGGGATGGCTACCTGAGGCGTGCGCAGATGTCCACGGCTTTGCCCGCCCTGGCGTCCACGGATGTCACGTTATTGCCAACCGGGTTGTCAACGGTGAGCACCACCCGTCCGGTGTACTGGAAGGCCCCGGGACCTGTGGCGTCCGTCGAGAAGAAGATAAACCCGTTGTGGCCGGTGAGGGTGAGCGTATAGGACAGTCCGCCCGGGTTCTTGACATACCTGGCCACGGAACCGGACGTTTTCACCGTGTACGTCTTCCCGTTGCTCCCAGAACCGTTGAGGCCCTGGTTGGACCAGGTGAGGACGACTCCTGTGCCCACCCTGTAGAGGTTGCCGTTGCTGAAGTGGATTTCCTTGATCTCGCCGCCCGTGGCCGTAAGGCCAAGATCAAAGCCGACACACGATTCCGAGGCGGGAATGGTCACGTCCGGCTCGGTGACTGCACTTGCGGGCGAAGCGACAAGAAGCATGGCTGCTGTTGCAGCCAGGGGCGCGAACCAGCGGGACTGTTTTCCGAACATGTGTATCTCCTCATACTTTACGAAGAAACGCATCACCCATCCGGGCGGAGACCATGCGCGGCCAAAAATCACGGGCGAACCCTGACGGGGCGCTCGTGCCGCCCCACGCATGGCCGGTCTCGATGCACCGGCGCACAGGCCCGACGTTACTAAGTCCGCTTAGCAAGCACCCGAGTAGTCGCTACCTGCTTATCGCGTTTTGCGTCGGCCGCGGTCAGTAGTTCCGGCGGTGTTTGAGCCGGGGAATGGTCACGGCGAAGACCACGGCGGCAGCGAAGCCAAGCCCGCCGGTGGCGGCCACCCCCGCCCCAAGCGAGGCCACGGCGGTGACACCGGAGAGCAACACCGGGCCTCCGGTGGCCCCGGCGTCGGCCATGAAACGCCAGATGCCCAGGAACTGGCCGCGGCCGTTGTCGGGTGAGAAATCGGCCCCCAGCGTCATATTCAGGCCCGAACTGATGCCGTTGCCGAAGCCGATCAGGAGGGCCGCGAGCAGCAGGCCCGCGAAGCCGGTGCTGAGCGGGATCAGCAGCATCGCCGTGCCCATGATGAGGGTCGAGGGTATCGCCACCCATTGCCGGCCCTTGCGGTCCATCAGTTTGCCGGCCGGATAAAAGACCAGCATGTCGATGGCGCCGGACAGCCCGTAGATCAGGGATGCCTGCGTGGCGTCCATCCCGAGGTGCTCGGCCCAGAGCGGGATCACCACCTGCCGAGACGCACGCAGCGCACTGAGCAGCAGCACCCCCATGCCGACGCTCAGGAAGACCCCGGCGTGGGACACGGCGACGCTGCGCAGCGTCGCCTGCTGGACGGGGACGCCGTCGTCCGCTGCGGGCGTGGCCACGAGGTCCGGGATGGTCACCGACAAGAGGGCGGCCGCTGTCATGGCGACGACGCCTACCCAGTAGGCGCCGGTGATGCCGGCGAACTGCATCACGGCTGCGCCGATGAAGGGTCCGATGAAGATGCCGATCCGGTTGACGCCGCCGAGCGTGGACAGGGCCCGTGCCCGGAGGATCACGGGTACCGCTTCGGTCAGGTACTTCTGCCGGGCCAGGCTGAAGACGCTCGCGGCCATGCCGACGACGACCATGGCCGCCGCGAGCAGCCACAGCCCTTCCGGCACAAGCGGAGCAAGTGCCGCGGCGGCGAGGGCGACGGCGCTGGCCGCCGCTGCCCCGACGATGGCCCAGCGTTCGCCGAACTTCAGCGTGATGAGCGAGGCAGGGAGGTTGAAAAACCAAGAGCCCAGACCGATCAGGGTGACCACCAGCGCGGCGACGGCCACTGAGGCGCCGAGGTCGCGGGCGGACAGTGCCACCACGGGCAGGATGGCGCCCTCGCCGATGCAGAACAGCAGGGCCGGGCCGAAGGCGGGGACGGCGATGCTGCGGAGGCTGAAGGGTGCGGTCTGTGTGGTGGTCATCCCCTTCATCCTAGGGCGGGCGGGGGGCCACGGACCTCAGGCGTCGAAGTGCGTGTGGACTTCCACACTGGCTACACCATCCAGGTAACGCCGATCTCAAAACCAACAATATTGCCCGTATTTCTTGAAGGGCGCAGACGCCATGCCGTCTGGCCCTGGGCGGCGTCGTCACGCACGAAGAACGAGCCGTACCACGAGAACCGCATCTCGAAACCGGCCCAATTTGGCCAAGTCTGGCCTATGGACTCGCATGTATTCCCAAGTCTCCCAGCATGCGCGCGAGCAAAAGTCAGTAGTAAATTGTCGCCGGCGGAGCGATACTCGACAGTGCTTACACCGCGGTCTGGGTGCGAACAATCGACGCTGCGTGGAAAACATAGGTCCTCCCGAAAATCTCTCAATTGCCGATGCCGCGCGGCCTTGATTCAGGTTAGACATCAGACCCTGGGAGCGGACCAGTATGCGATACCTGTTTTCGATGCATGAGTCACTCGCTTATACTCACGGGCTGCTCCGACCCCCGCGGTCCGGCAGGCCCACGAAGAACGGTTATCGGAGGACGTGGGCAGCAGTTGCGCCGCTGCAGAAGCGGCCGTCGAAGCATAACGCCAGGCCTGTCGATGTCCTGATGGCAACCTTCCGGTGGCCACCCGGCCGGTCCCGCTCATCGCGTCGGTGGAGCCATCCCGAAGTCGTGGCCAAGGTGTAAGTCTGCAAGCGTTGAACCAGCTCTGGGACCCGGAGGCCGCGACAGCGGTGGCCATGATCCGCCAGCACCAAACCCGGATTCTCGATCGCGTCTGTCACGAAGCGCAGGAATCCGCCGGCCACTCCACGATCGTAGACGCGGGGCGGCGGTGAACTCAGGCGTCGAAGTGCGTGTGGACTTCCCCGCTGGTGAGATTCCGCAGGACTTCGGCAGCGACGTCGCGGAGCTTCTGGTTCCGGTTGCTGGACACCCTGGTAAGGATGCCCATGGCCTCGTCCTGGGAGCAGCGGTTCTGGGCCATGACCACCCCGCAGGCCAGATCGATGGAGGTGCGGTGCTCCATGGCGGCCTGCAGGTCCTCGGCCCGGGACTGCGCGGTGCCGATCCGGACGGCCAGGCGGAGGGAGCGGCCGGCGAGGTCGGCAAAACCGGACGCCTCGGTGATGATTGCCTCGGTGAAAATCCCGCTGTCAGAGCCGAAGAAGTTCAGAGCCGCGGCCGCGTCCTCGCCGATTTCCAGGGGTACGCCGAGGGTGCTGCGGCAGCCATTGGCCGCGAGCTGCAGCTGGTACTCCGGCCAGCGCGGATCGGTATCGACGTCAGCCAGCAGGACCACGGACCTGGTCCGCAGCGCCGCGATGCACGGGCCGTCCCCGAGGCTCTGCTCGATGCGGTCCAGGATGACGGCCCGGGGGCTGCTCCCCGCCACCGTCATGGTCTTCTTCCGACGCTGCAGCGTCACGCCGCATTCGATCTCCGCGTCGGCGGCCTGGCTGAGTGTGGCGGCCGAGAATTCAGCGAGCCGACCCAGGAAGTCCTCGACGTTCTCTGTTCCCATCAGGAGGTCCTGCAGTTGCAGGGCGGCTTCGGTCCCGGCGTTGTTGGTCATGCCTAAATCTAAGTCGGTCACCAGCGCGAAACAACTTGCCTGCCGCGCGGTAGCATGAAGCCTTGCGAAGGCCCGCGTGATGCTTGATGGCCTCTCTAGTGTCGGCGGAGGTCTCATGACGGAACAGGTATGGCACGTCAGCGCCGATGTCGCCTGCGTCCAAAGCGCCGACGGCGACCGCGTGGCCGTCCTGCACCTCGAGCAGGACGTGCCGGTGATCCTGGTGGGAACGGCCGCGTCGGTCTGGAACGGGCTGGACGGGACCAGGACCGAGACGGAGCTCATCGAGTTCCTTGCCCGCGACTACGGTACTGATGCCGGCGCCATCGAGGAGGATGTGATGGGCTTGCTCCACACCCTGAGCACCAACGGAATGATCACGCCGTCTGCTCGGAACGAAGGTGCCAGCTGATGGACGCCGCAGAGACCCTGCATCAAGATGAAGCCGTCCTCCTGGCCACGGCTCTCGTGGACTTCGTGGCAGCAACAGCCGGTCTGCAGGTGCTGTTCATCAAGGGTCCCGCCGCCACCATCATGGGACTCCGCGGACCTCACGTCTCCGCGGACGTGGACGTCCTAGTCCGCCCGGAAGACCTGGACAGAATGGTCGAACTTCTGGGCGGGAGAGGCTGGCTCGAAAGGCCATTTGGCGCGGCACCGGTTCGGCATTATTCGCACTCCCGCACTCTCTACCATCCGCAGTGGAACTGCGATATCGACGTACATGACAGATTTCCCGGAATGGAAGCATCACCAGAAAAAGGCTTCGAAACTCTCTGGCGCGACCGGCAATACCTGGTCATGGCGGCTAGGCGGGTGGCCGTTCCATCCATTCCGGCGGCAGTGATTTTTCAGGCACTGCACAGCCTGCGGGCCATTAGTGTTCCACGCCACCGAGACGAGTTCATAGGGCTGCTGCAACGGGTGGATGTCACCATGCATCAGCACATCATGGATCTCAGCGCGGAGTTGGAGGCCACGGCGGCGCTGAAACCGTTCCTGGACGAGCTGGGCATAGCAGACGTGCCGGTCCGACAGGGAACTGTCAGCGAGGAATGGCGCCACCGCACATCCGCACAAGGCCCCGGAACGGCTTATCTGATCGCGCTCATCGAAAGCCCCTGGCGGGTTAAACCGCTGGTGCTGGCCCGTGCGGTCTTCCCCTCACGGCGGATCCTACGGGAAAATGACCTCCATCTGGACAACTCGGTGGCCAGCCTCCTCAGGGCCCACGTTTCGCGCTGGCGGCGCGGGCTGGCTGGCCTTCCGGCAGCAGCCCGGAAGATCAGGGCTTCACGCCGCGGGCAGCGATCCGCCCCTTAGACGTACCCGTCCACAATGGCTGCAGCAATCTCCCGGTAGGCACGGCGTGTTTCCGGGCGGAGCACATCCAAGGTGACCAAGTCGCCGTCAGC
Source organism: Arthrobacter sp. P1_B3 (assembly GCF_056406615.1). Taxonomy (NCBI): domain Bacteria; kingdom Bacillati; phylum Actinomycetota; class Actinomycetes; order Micrococcales; family Micrococcaceae; genus Arthrobacter; species Arthrobacter sp. P1_B3. The sequence goes on from NZ_JBFTZV010000002.1 coordinate 250,973, forward strand.
CACTCCTCGGTCGTGCGGGACCGCGATCAGCTGACGGCAGATGCCGGACAGGTGTTCCTCGATCGCGTCCTTGTCCACCCGCGTGGAGACCTCGTCCTTGTCCGTGATGACAACGATCGCGTTGCGGGCCAGGTCCTCGTAGCCGTGGCTGGCCAGCCAGTGCAGGGTGCTGCGGGCCCGTTTGGCGCCGCTGACGGCGTAGCCGGCCGCGATGATCAGGTTGTCCGCCGATTGCAGGATGCCGCTCATGGCGTTGTGCGTCACGCCCGTGCCGCAGTCGATCAGTGCCACCGAGTAGTAGGCGGAGATGAGCTTGCGGATCCGCAGGTATTCCGCGGCGGTCAGGGAATCCGACACCTCCGGGTCCTGTTCGCCGGCGATCAGGTGGAGCCGGCCGGCGTGGTGCATGTAGCGGGCCAGGGCGGTGAGGGAATCGACCGATTCGATGTTCTTGAGCAGGTCCGTGATGGTCCGCGGGCTTTGCTGCTGGTAGATGCCCTCGCCGAGGGCGCGCTCCACGAGGTCGCCGGAATCGGGGTTGGCGTCGATCGCGCACGGCGGATCGCCGCGGAACTCGGCCAGAGTCAGTCCGACGCCCACCGTGGTGGAGGTCTTGCCGATGCCGCCTTTGAGGCTCAGGACGGCCGTGTTGTAGCTGCCCTGGAGCTGGCGGGAGATGCGCCGGGCGAGCTCGTCCTCTTCGCGCTGCCGGGCGTTCGGTCCCAAGTTCAGCCCGCCGCCGGTCAGCTTGTAGAGGGCGCCGCGGAACCCGCCGACGGGCCGGGGCTTCTGCTCGCGGACAAAGAGGCCCGGGGAACTGATGAAGTCAGGCATAGGGGCATCGGCCAGGGCCGCAGACCTGGCCGAACGCGTGGAGCGGGCCGGCTGCGCAGGCATGGCCGGAGTTGTTCCGGGGGCCTCGGGCAACGCCGACGGTGCTACGCCGGAGGGTGCGCGGGTGGGTGCAGCGGGCGCATCCGCCGCGGCTGCCGCTTCTGCCCATGAACTGCTCGGGGCGGTACGTGCGGGTTGGACGTCGGCTTCGTTAGGCGTGATGATCGGCATGGTTCCCGTCCAGGCATCGGAGCCGTCGGCGCGGCGGTCACGCCGGCGCCGGAGATCCGGCTGCTCTGCGTCCACCGTGTCGTTGGCAGTTTTGGTGTCCACCGGTTCGGACATGTTTGTTCCCCCCAGGGATCACAGCGCAGGCCGCTGCGTTGCTTGTTTGATTTGGTCCAACCAGCAAGTCTAGGCGCAGGCACGGTGGTCAGCTGACGGGACCCGCAAACGCGGCCGGAAAGTGCCCCCTATTCAGCGACGCAGAGCGAGGACCACAACGGCGACCGTTACTGCTGCCAAGAGCACCAGGCCCACGTAGGCCCACCATTTCGGCCGGTTACGGTGGGGGTTGATGTCGACGTACGGCACTGTCATGACTCCTGGCGCTGGGGAACGGAGGCGGTCCTGTGTCTGCGCCGCCTGAGGCGAAGCAGCCCGTAGAACACGGCGGAGAGAAACACGAGACTCCCCAGCAAAATGCACAGCGCAAGGACATAGCCGGGCAAAGTCACAGGTGAGACCTCCTGAGAGCTAGCGACATCATTTTGACGCGAGCCCCTCGGATCCCCATCCTTGGGCAAGCTGGTCGCTGGGCGAGAGCGGGTCCACGGAAAGGGACCCGGAGATGAGATTACTCACAGGCTACCGGCGTTGTCCATCCGGCGCGCCTGAGCCCGCCAGCCCTAGCGGTGGGCCCGCGTGTCCTGCAGGCGCTTGATGAACCAGCGCGACTGCTCGGGGCCGTACGGCAGGATCGGGATGGCCTTGGTTGCGTCGTCCGGGGTTTCCCGGGTGGCCTGGATTGCCTGCCGGACCGCGGTGGTCATGGTGTTGGCCATGGTCTTGACGAATTGGTCCGGGCACGGTTCGCCGTGGCCGGGAATCAGGAATTCGTAGCGGTGCCGCAGCGCGGAGAGGTGCCGGAGGGCGTCGGCCCAGTCTTCCGGGAAAGAGTCCTCGAAGGACGGGTGGGACCCTTGTTCCACGAGGTCGCCAGCGTAGAGGGTGCTCGCCGTGCCGACCAGAAGGTCGCCGTCGGTGTGGCCGCGGCCCAGATAGAACAAGGTGGCGGTCTGCCCGCCAAGATCCACGAGGACCGGCTGGTCCTTCACGACCGCGTTCGGAACCACCAGCTCGGCGTCGGAGCCCTGCCCGGCCGCCATTTCCGGTTCCGCCGAGGCCACGAGCCGGCGCTGTTCGTCGCCGTTCTCCTCGATTTCCGCGGCGCAGTTCTCGTGCGCCCAGAATTCTGTGACGCCGTCGTCGGCGAAGACGGCATTGCCGAAGAAGTGGTCGTAGTGGGCGTGCGTGTTGACAACCACCAGTGGCAGCCCGGTCTTTTCCCGCACGGCCGCCAGGATCTCACGGCCCTGCCGGGGGCCGCCGCCAGTGTCGATCACCATGGCGCGCTCGGTGCCGACCACCAGACCCGTGTTTAGCAGGGAACCTTGAGTTGTCAGTACGTAGTTGTCCGGACCGACCTCGAGCCATCGTGACATTGAATCTCCGTATTTCCGACGCTTTTCCGGCGTTGTTGGTGCGGTGTACTGCCCTCGATTGTACCCACGGGAGCTGGCCGGGAGCTGGAAGCCGACACGCCTCGGGGCCTGGCTCCTGGGACCGCTAGTTGCCGAACTCGCGCTCTGGATCTTTGCACCACGAGGCGCAGGGAGCCGCGGCATCACTCGCGCCTAATGGTCTAGTCGGCACTTTCTGCCACAATTTGGTAGCAGTTTTCAGCCTCGCCCACATTCGGGGCTCCGACCCGAACGGCGACAATGGACTAACCATTTGCCCACTGGATGGGACAAAGAATACCGGCTCTGGCTCCCCTCTCTGCCGCGACGAGGTGGGCGGAAGAATGAGTTCTCCATTCCACAACTGCACCTATTCCTCAACTCCACAAAGTCAAGGCCTGCGAAGCGTTGAAGGATGCAAAATTCGACGCAGTTTGAAGGTTTCAGGTTGCGTTGCCTGGTATGCTGTTCGGCCATTTGCGGCCTGTCATCCGATAGGGCCTTGACCATGTGCTTCAACCGCTTCACCGCGCGCAGCCTGGGCCGCAATTGGTGAAGCGCCACAGCGCGCTCGTGCGGTGCAAGGAAATTCGTGCGCCTAGTCCCCGCAACGAGTATGGGGTGGAACGTCCTAGGTAATGGCGCCGGCCAATGGTGGAAAACGGCATCCGCAGCAGCGCTGACCGTTGTCTCGGCGGTGAGGAAGTGGCTGATAGCAAACTGTTCCAGTGTGTCTGCCTCTTGGACACTGAACCAGATCCCATCGATCAGGGACAATTCTTGGCCTGGATGTCGGCCAGGGCGAACACCACGCCGTTGCAGTTGACCGGGCAGGGACGCGGCTCCTCGACAAGGCATGGCCCAACGATGAGGGCCGGCTGAACGGTAACCGTCGTCGGACAAACGCCGCAACGATCGTGCTGCCCCAGATTGCCGGATGCTTGCCAACATCCGCGAGTCCAGACCCCAGGTCGAAGCCATCGTGGGGACGCACCTCATCACTCGGTCCTGGCGTCACTTGCGGCGGTCTGCGTCAGGACCGCAGCCCGGATTCTCACCGAGATCGTCGGGAAAGCCTTCGCCTCGGCCGGGCACCTGGCCTCCTACCCAGGCCTCGCCCCCTGACGTGGAAATCCGGGACATCCATCCGCGGTGACGACCCGTCCCGGAAAGGCAACAAGATCCTCAAGCGAGCTCTGTTCCTCTCCGCCTTCGCCGCACTGATGGGTCCTCTGTCGGGGGCCTACTATGACCGGAAACGAGCCGATGGCAAACGCCACGGGCCCTCATCGCCCTCGCCCGCCGCCGCTGCGACACCCTCTACTCGATGCTCAGAGACTGCACGTTCTACGAACCACAAACACCTTAAGCCGCTTGACGAAAACCATATAGCCCCCACACACAACACACGATCAACGGCCGGCAGTACCGATGACGTCAGCTCAACGATCAACATTCATGGTTCTGCCATTTCATGATTTCGAGAGCTGTGGCGCCTGTGGCAACATGGACCTGCCACCATATAAAATCAAATGTTCCGGCTGGGGGGCTTAGCATGGACACTGAATCGCCTACTGCCCGAAACTCCCTCCGTCATCTCTGGGCCGACGGGGCCAAAGGCGTCTGCATGGTTCTCGTCGTCTTATTTCACGTCGCCGGCCGCTTCGATTATGACTTCGGCACTCGAATGCAGGCCCCCTGGTTGGTTGCCAGCGGCATGTTCGGCCCTGTCAGAATGCCTCTATTCTTCTTCATCTCTGGGTTCCTAGTGGCGAATTCCCTGAGTCGCGTCTGGGCCAACACGCGTGGGCGGACTTTGGGGTTCGTGTACTTATACGTTTTGTGGACCCTTATTTTCATGGTCCGGATCGTCCCCGATGTGATGCGTGGCGGCCTAGACCAGCCGTGGGGGCTCGCGCTGTCTTTCCTGCTCCCCACTTCCTTCTGGTATCTCTACGCGCTGCCCTTATACTTCGTATCTGCGTGGCTCTTGAAGAAGTCTCTGGGAAAGCACAGTGCCTACGCACTCATCCCTCTGCTGGCCATTAGCGCGACGGCCTACCTCCTAGAGCCCACGACACAGGCAATATTGCAAGGACCTCTGGATCCGCTAAAGGTTCCTGATGTGCTACGGAACTTCGTCTGGTTCTACCTTGGAGTGCACGGCAAGTCCTTATGGCTGTCCATCATTGATTCTTCATCGGTCATCAAGACTGTCGCTGCAACAGTTGGCTTCGGGGTGCTCTACCTCTTAGCTGCCCTAACCGGAACCACAGAGCCGCTAAGGGCACCACTCAGTGTCGCCGCACTCTATATGAGCGCGCTTGTCCTGGGACAATGGAATACTCAGCTCCAGGTGGGCTCTCTCCTGCGTAAAGTCGGCAGGCAGACGCTCCCCGTATATGTTCTGCACATATTTCTGGTACCGGTAATCATGGCAGCCCTCAACGCCACCGGAGCCTTGGCCCTGATGCGAAACAACGCCGCATTGTGGAACGTCGTCGCGCCGCCTCTCGTCACAGCGGTCGTCGTTTACCTGGCGTTCAAAGCCGGCCAGATCATCCTCGCGTCCAAGGCTGCCTGGCTGTTCTCCGCACCAGTCTGGGTTACCAAGCGGAAAGTAGAACCAGCCTCACTCAAATCCGAACCGGTATCCGGCAATTAACATTTAGATGCTTTTTGTCAGGGTGCAACGGTAAGAGGTCCGGGGCTGGTTTGAACTGGGTCCCTCTCCTTTGTGTCCGTTCTCCTGATCGGTCCCGTTGGCTGGCGCGTCGTGGTCGAAGGCAGTCGTGTCATTTAGAGACCCTTCGATGTGTGGTGGCAAGACACGAGTGTGATGACTTTAGGAGACATCCAAATAGAAATAGCTATATTGATTCATGAATGGAACCTCCAAACGTCCAAACGTGGTACCGCCAGTCCACACCCGCAATAAAACTGCGGAACAGACCCCCGCGCAGACAACTACGAACCTCTTCTAACCCGGGGTTCCAATCCAACGTGGGACACCACCTCTTCATGGAGGTCTCGATGAGCCCGCCTGATGTAGTTCCTACGGACTTTGTGAATGCGGCTGATGGCGGTTTCTCCTCCGAAGCCGGTATGGTCCTGTGATTGTAGTGGTGGAGCCAGCCCGGGTAGGCGGCAGCGCGTTCGTCCTCGGAGAGGTAGGGCGGACTTAGACCCATTCGGTGGCGGGGTGCGGTTGAAGCGTTCGACCTTGCTGTTGGTCTGGGGCCGGTACGGGCGGGTCCTGCGGTGCTTGACGCGACCCCAGGGCCGCGGCTAACGCCCGGTCAGCACGGCATACACGGCGATGTCGTGGGCGGCGAAGGACGCGACGGCGCGCGGCAAGAAGGCGGTGGCGTTTCCTTCGTCTCGTCGGTGCGGATTTCCGAGTATGCCAGGCGCGAGCAGTCATCAACGACGTGGTGCAGGTTGGCGTATCAGGTCCCCGCCTTGCGGTTCCACCTGACCTTGGCCGGCCGAGGGATCGGTGTCCGCCCCCGTTCGGGATGCTTGCGAGCTTCTTAATGTCCACGGGGACCAGGTCCCCGGGATGGTTGTGCTCGTAGCGTTGCTGTGCGGGCTGCGCACTGGCATGCCGGTGCCCTGGTCCGGGCAGGCCAGCCGGGGCATCCGGCGTCGGTCAGGACCTTGCCGAAGGTGGAACGGGCCAGGTGCAGGTGGGCCGCGATGTGACCACAGTGCCACAATCCGCCACTCGCTCCGGACGCCCGTGTGGTTGGGGCTCCGGCGCGGCCGCGAGGACGCGTCCGCCATGCCGGCCTCGCCCAGGGTGCGATGTACCGGTCCCGAAGGCTTCCTGGGCATCGAGATGAGTATGGTAACCCAGATCGATACCGGAGGCCCTCGCCCTTTACATCACGCCAAGCTGTTCACAACGTCCTTGAGAACGACACCTAAGTGTCCGGGGCAGGGCGCGAATGCACCCGCTGCTCTGGCCGTCAACGATCGACACTTGGTAATGGGGGCTGGGCCCAACCACAATCTCCCAATGAGGCTGGCACTTCCGGTCCGGCAATCATCGGACTTCGGCGGATTAACCGGGACGAGTCCGAGGTCTCAAGACTCACATGTCCGCGAGCGCCGACCCCGGGTTCTCGATCGCGTCGGCGACGTAGCGCAGGAAGCCGCCTGCCGTGCCGCCGTCGCACACCCGGTGGTCGAACGTAAGGGTCAGCTCGGTGACCTTGCGGACCGCAAGCTCGCCGTTGACCACCCAGGGCTTATCGATGATCCGCCCGACGCCGAGGATCCCCACTTCGGGGTGGTTGATGATCGCGGCTGACCCGTCCACGCCGAACACACCGTAGTTGTTCAGCGTAAACGTGCCGCTGCCCAGCTCCGCCGGGGTGGCCTTGCCCTCGCGCACGACGGCGGTGAGGCGGCGGATCTCGGCGTCCAGTTCGCGGGCGCTGAGCTTGTCCGCGTTCCGTACCGACGGCACCATCAGTCCGCGGTCGGTCTGTGCCGCGAAGCCGAGGTTGATGCCGTCGAAGGCCACGATCTCCTGGCTGGCTCCGCCTGTGGTGTCCTCGGTGGTGACGATCCTGGTGTTCAGCTCCGGGAACTTCTTCAGCCCGGCGGTGACGAACCGGGCGATGAACGCCAGCAGGCCCGGGGTGTTGTGTGGGTCCGCCTTCTTCAGCGCGGCCCGCATCTCCACGAGCGCCGTTGCGTCCACGTCCACCCATACCGTGGCTTCCGGGATCTCGGAGCGGCTGCGCGTCATGTTCGCCGCAACCGCCTTGCGCACTCCACGGACCGCTGTGCGTCCGGAAATGCCCAGCCCGGTACGTGCGTCGGTGCCGGAAGTCGAGGCCGGCGCGGCAGGCTCCGCCGCCGGACGCTCAACCACCGGTGCCGGCTTGATGACGGCCTCGACATCGCGCCGCATGATGAGCCCGCTGGCCCCCGACCCTTGGAGTTCCCCCAAATCAACCCCATGATCGCGCGCCATCCGCCGAACCAGCGGAGAAATAACCGCCCCCAGCTTCCCCGGCACCCGGGTCCGCAGCAGCGTCAGGTCGTCGGCTGCCTTCTCAGCAGCAGACACCCCGCTGGCAGGCTCAGCCACCGCGGTCCGCTTAGGAGCCCGGGTCCGCCGGGCGACCCCATGCCCGCCCGGAGTCCCGTAACCGATCAGGACATTCCCGGACCCAGCCTTCTCCTCCTCGCGGTACGCCTCAGCAGCGGCAGCAGCCGGCGAGGAACCAGAAGACTCAGCCGACGCAGGCAATGCCGCCCCGGGAGTGGCATCGGGCCTGTCGGAGCCGGCAGCATCGTCCGCAGGACGAATGCTGTCCGGCGAAGGGGCGGGGGCGGCATTGCCTGTGGCGGCCCCACCGGCACCAACCGGCATCACCGAGATCAGCGGCTTGCCGACGTCGAGCGTCTGGCCGGGTTCGCCGTGCAGCACAGCCACGGTGCCGGCGTACGGGGAGGGCACCTCCACCATGGACTTGGCGGTCTCCACCTCGGCAATCGGTTGATCCACGCGGATCTCGTCGCCCACGGCCACGAGCCAGTTCACCAGCTCGGCTTCGGTGAGGCCTTCACCCAGGTCCGGGAGGAGGAATACTTTCGGTTCGCTCATGGTCAGTCTTCCCACTGGAGGTCGTCAACGGCGTCGAGGATGCGGTCCACGCCGGGCAGGTAGTAGTGCTCGAGTTTCGGCGCCGGGTAGGGCACGTCGAAGCCGGTGACGCGGCGGATCGGCGCGGCCAGGTGGTGGAAGCAGCGTTCCTGGACCCGGGCGACGATTTCCGAGGCAACGGACGCGAAGCCGTGGGCCTCGGCGATGACCACGGCGCGGCCGGTCTTGCGGACCGAGGCGCAGACGGTCTCGTCGTCGAACGGCACGATCGAGCGGACGTCGATCACTTCCAGCGAGCGGCCTTCCTCGGCGGCGGCGGCCGCGGCGGCGAGCGCCGTCGGGACGGACGGTCCGTAGGCGATCAGCGTGGCGTCGGTGCCGGGGCGGGCGACGGCGGCCCGGCCCTCGGAGGAGGTGCCGCGCTCGGTGTTCGCGGCGTGCTCGGCGCGCAGCGCGTCCAGGTCCACCTGGTCCTTGGACCAGTACAGCTTTTTGGGCTCCATGAACATGACGGGATCGTCGGAGTCGATGGCTTCGCGGAGCATCCGGTAGCCGTCGGCCACGGTGGCAGGGGTGAAGACCTTCAGACCGGCGGTGTGCGCGTAGTAGGCCTCGGAGGAGTCGCAGTGGTGCTCCACTCCCCCGATGCCGCCGGCGTACGGGACCCGGATGACCATGGGCAGCTTCACGGCGCCCTTGGTGCGGTTGTGCATCTTGGCCACGTGGCTGACGATCTGTTCGAAGGCCGGGTAGGCGAACGCGTCGAACTGCATCTCGATGACCGGGCGCATGCCGTTCATGGCCATGCCCACGGCCATGCCCACGATCCCGGATTCGGCCAGCGGGGTGTCGAAGCAGCGGCTCGTGCCGAAGGTCTTGGTGAGCCCGTCGGTGATGCGGAAGACGCCGCCGAGCATGCCGACATCCTCGCCGAAGACCAGGACCGAGGGGTCCGCGTGCATGGCGTCGGCCATCGCGGTGTTGAGGGCCTTGGCCAGCGTAATGGTCTGCGGACCGGTCATTTCTGCGGTGGCTGCGGCTTTGGCGGCCGCGCGGGCGGTGGCGGCGCTGACGTTGCCGTTCGCCCCGGAGGACGTGGTGATGGTGGGGCTCATTTGCCGGCCTCCCTAGAGGTGGATGCGGCTGCGGTGGATGCGGCGTCGCGGGCCAGTTCGTCGGCAAGCATGGCTGACTGTTCCAACAGCTGCGGTGTGGGGGTGGAGAAGACGTACTTGAAGAGGTCCTGCGGTTCCACCGGGACTTCTTCGCTGAGGCCTTCGCGCAGCTGCGTGGCAACCGCCTCCGCCTTTTCGGCGATCCTGGCAGCGCGGTCATCGTCCAGCAGGCCGCGGTCCGTCAGGTAGGTCTTCATCCGGCTCAGCGGGTCCTTGGCCACCCATTCGGCGACCTCGCTGTCCTGGCGGTAGCGGGTGGCGTCGTCGGCGTTGGTGTGCGCCTGCATCCGGTAGGTGTGCGCCTCTACGAGGAGCGGACCGGAGCCTTCGCGGGCGAGCTTGACGGCCCGGCCGAGGACGGCGAGCAGGGCCACGACGTCGTTGCCGTCCACGCGTTCGCCGGCCATGCCGTAGCCGACGGCCTTGTGGGCCAGCGACGGCGCGACGGACTGGTGCGCGAGCGGCACGGAAATCGCGTACTGGTTGTTCTGGACGAAGAAGACTACGGGCAGGTGGAAGACGGCGGCGAAATTGAGGGCCTCGTGGAAGTCGCCTTCGCTCGTGGCACCGTCGCCGCACATGGCCAGGACCACGGTGTCCTCGCCGCGCAGCTTGGCGGCGTGGGCAACGCCGACGCCGTGCAGCAGCTGGGTGGTCAGCGGCGTGCACTGGGTGCCTACCTTGTGCTTGGACGGGTCGTAGCCGCCGTGCCAGTCGCCGCGGAACAGCGTCATGGTCTGGACGGGGTCCACGCCGCGGGCCATCACGGCCACGGAGTCGCGGTAAGTGGGGAACAGCCAGTCGCCCTCGGCAAGGCACAGCGCCGCCGCGATCTGGCAGGCCTCCTGGCCGTGACTCGAGGGGTACACGGCCATCCGGCCCTGCCGGACCAGCGCGGAGTTCTGGTCATTGACGCGGCGGCCGACGACGAGCTGCTCGTAGGCGGCCAGCAGTTCGGCCTCGCTGGGCAGGCTGTATTCGTGCCCGGGCTGGGTGCCCTGCTCTGTGTGCGGATTCAGGGTGCCGTCGGGGCCGACCATCTGGATCTGGTGGCGGGCCGGGAGCATGTAGTCCTCAACCGTGATGCCGAACTTGCGCACGGCCTCGCTGGCGGGATTTTGCTGCGCGGCCTGCTGCGCATGTTGCTGCGCAGCGTGGTCTGCGGAGATCGTCATTGGTCCGTCCTTCTATAGCCACTAATCTTTCCCAGTATGCCTCCAGCCGCTGTTTCGTATCCACCCCCGCCGCAAATCGTGGAGAAGTCCACAAATTTGCCCTAGTCTGGAAGACAAATCGTAAGTGTGAGCTGGATTACCGGCGGGGGTTGTGGACGAATGGCAGAGTATGAGGCGGAGCAGGTGGCGGTGCCGCTGGACGATGTGGACCGGAACATCATCGCGGAGCTGACCCGGGACGGCCGGATGTCCGTGACCCAGGTAGCCGAGAACGTCCACATTTCCCGCGCCCACGCCTACACCCGAATTGCCCGGCTCACCGGCGAAGGCGTCCTGACCAAGTTCACCGCCCTGGTGGATCCCATCAAGGCCGGCCTGAAGTCGTCTGCCTACGTCACGCTCAAGGTGCGCCAGCATTCCTGGCGCGAGCTGCGCGAACTCCTGCGCGCCATCCCGGAGGTTCATCACATCGCACTGGTGGGCGGGGACTTCGATGTCATCCTGCTGGTGCGCGCCGTGGACAACATTGACCTTCGCCGGGTGATCTTCGACCAGCTGCAGTCCATGCCCGGAGTCCTGGACACTCAGACGTTCCTGGTGTTTGAGGATGTGGATACGCGGTAGCCAAGCCTCGTTCGGAGCACATAGCACTACACCACTCCAGAACCGTTCAGACTCTCTGAAGGGATCCGTTAGAGCACTCTCTATTTCCGCATTCCGGCCCGAATCTTTTGAGTGTGTGGCTCGGGGAACCCGGCCTACAACAAATCGCCAATTCTCATGACAAGTGCCGTCCGGACGGCGGCGCCGGTCATGAGCATAACTGATTTGTAGTTGCCGGCATTGCGGAAGCCGCGTGCGGAGCATTTGATGTGCTTGATCCCGGCGTTGTTCGCCTCGACCCAGCCGGTGGTGGCGCCGGTGACGATGAGGACCTCGATCTCTGCCTACCAGCGGCAGACGGTGCGGTAGAGCTTTATCGTTTCCGGCCGCTCGGCGACCTCAACCAGTGCCCGGAGTTCCACTTTCGCGGCGGCCGCGTCGACCAGGGAGTGGGTGCGCATGCGGGCACACAGCTGTTCCTTGGCCTTCCACACAACCTGCAGCTGGCCAGTGGCGTCATCGACTGCGAAGACTTCGGCCAGGCGCGGGCTGTCTGGCCGGAGAGCTTGTCGCATGTACGCAGGAGAAGCATCCGATGGGCCCAGACCTTGTCGACGCCTCGGCCGCGTCGGCCCTTGAACTGCCTGGACGGGTTCTGCCGGGCCCCAGGCGCCGCCTGGTTGGCCAGCGAGACCAGTGGAAGTGATCGACCGCGTCGGCGGTGCGGGGAAGCCACATCCTCAACGCCTTCCGGAACGCCGCCGAGGGGCCGATCGCGACGACCTGCACGCCCAGCCGCCAGGCCAGCGGACGGGCGAAGAGCCAGCCCCCGACGCCCTGCCGTCCCGCCGTCCAGCCGTCCACGATCCCCAGGACCTGCCTGGTGTCCAGATCAACGATCCTTGTCATCCACGGCTCATGCCGGATTCACGAGCTGGAATCAGGGTCACGGAAATACCGCACGGACCTGAACCGGTGCTGTCGATGCCCAGCATCCGCGGGCCGGAGCCATTCACCTCCGGCAAGGTTAGGACACAGGCGTCGTTCAGCGCGGCCCGGACCTTCCACCAGGAAACGGCGATGCAGCGGCGGTCTCGGACACGGCACGGGCTGGCCCGTGCTCGAACTGTTCGATCGAGTCGAACCGGTCGTGGTGGAAGAACTCTTCCTTGAGATGGCCGAAAATGCTTTCCATCGCTGCGTTGTCGCAACAATTGGCCTAGCGGGACATTTACTGGATGACCCTACCGTCCTGCAGGGCGCTGACTCAGGACCGGTGCTGGTAGTGCCAGCCCTGTCCGAATGCAGGACCGGATGCTCACCGGGCTTCAGGAACTTGGAGGCATCGGTCAGCACGTCCATCGACAGCGAACTCGTACTCACAGCGTGGGCGATGATCTCGCCGTTGAACACGTCCAGCACCGGGACAAATACATCTTCTGGTCGGCGACCCGGAACTCGGTCACGTCCGGAACCCCACTTGAGGTGGGGGGCATCGGCCCGAAAGTCCCCGATCCAGCCTGTTGGGCGCCAAATGCCCGACATCGCCCCGCTGGGAGTTGTACTTGCGCCGCCGGGAGGTGGCGGGTTTCGGACCGTTCCATCGCCTCCTCCCAAGTGGCGCCGCCAAGGTAGGCGAGTACGGCCTCGAGCTTCAGCTCAGGAGCATAGAGCCTATTCGTCGCCGTCGGAGCCAGCCCTCCAATTCCCTGACGACAAAACTGCCCCACCAGCTTCTCAACAGTCGTGGCCGGCAGACCCAGCTCACTAGAAATCGACCTGCGACCGTAACCTTGGTCAACCAAACTCGGTCAGGCGCGACCTCGGACCTCATCCCCCGCATCCTGAATATCGGCCCATAATGGAACTACCCCTCCGAAAGTCAGACTCTCACATTCGAATCCAACTTTCGGGGTGCAGTTCACAGAGTCACGGACCCCTTTTCCATCTACTGCACAGAATCACTTCCGCATCAACCGCGAAGCCCATGAACCCTCACTGCAGCAGATGACTCACCACAAAGCACAAAAAGCCGCGCATTCCTCCACGAGTACGGAACTTCGACTGACAGCGTCGAAGTGACGCAGTCGGCTACGTGAGCTACTGCTCGGATCTATGTAATTTTCTGACGTTCTTCAGCCGGACGAACATCAGAAGTTTGACGGGGGGTTTCACGCCTGYATCGCCAGTACCGAGGCACTTCAAAACACGCCGGAACAAATAGGCAAACAATCACGGCAAAAATCGTCGAGGTGATGACACCGTCCGCGCCGAATTGGGAACCCAAATATAATGCAAGCGGAATTTTGACAGCTAGAAGCGCCACGGATCCCAATGCCTGAACCGTACGACCTCGGCGATCCATGAGGAGCATCCCGTTAGCTGTATGCGCGGCGAATACCACCAATAAAACGGCAAACAGTAGGTACGTGGAGGTCGGTGCGGCGATAGCATCCGCACCGCCCACAATGCGCGCAATGACCGGGCCAACGACTACGAGACCCAATGCCGACATAATACCCAGACCGAGAAATATAGAAAAGGCCTGCCAATATAGCGTTTTTATCTTCCCCGCCAGACCTTTCCTCATGAAGAGAGGCCAGAGCGTTTGCCCACCCACGCTCAATATGGACAATAAAGGGACATATAGGATCGCGACAAGTGAATACGAGGACAATTCGTTCATTGTGCTTACATGCGCCAGAACGGTTCGATCCGACTGGTATGCGAGCGGGAGGGTGATAGCGATGATTGCCATCGGAATTGCGGTCATCCGTACGTTCACGTCGTCAACCCCCGCCTCTTCCTCACACGACGAGCGCCGTGAGTTATACAGAACTCTCGTTACGACCGCTCCCAGGATGATTTGCGCGACCAAAGGTCCGCTCGCATAAGCAAGCGAGTAGTCGCCGAAGTTGTCGGAACCGGACAGAGAGACCAGTGTCGTCGCAGCCAGTGACCAGACACCTCCCATGCCCAGGACAACTGTAGACAGCGTCTGTCGTCCCAGGCTCAGCAGTATCCGCTGCGCTGCACCCAACGGAATCCCTGTCGCCGCAAAGACCGCAATTCCAGCACACATGAATTCAGTCTCGAAACCTGACGGTATCCCCAGTACCACGCTCCAAAGCCCTAGACAGGCCATTGTGATGGCGATTATCGAGGAAGCACCCCAAATAGATAGCAGGAGCCGCATAACCGTTTTCAGGGTTTTCCAAAACCGACGACTCGCAATTCCATCCCTGGCTACCACATCGGTCAGTGCCGCCCCAATGCCAAAATCAGAAATAGGAATGAGTGTCGGCAAAGTAATCAGGAGGCTGAACCAAGCGAATCCCTCGGCACCAGTCTCTTGAACTACTAGCCTCGAGCCCAGGATAATTGCTGCGCCGCCTATGGGGAGCACCACCACTCGGGCGCCCATTGACCCGAATAAGTCTCGGAAAACGCCTACCCGAGTCGGACGTGTCGCTCCCGATAGACTCTTTCTCGGGTTCCGGATGGTCATGGAGACTTGACTCGCGAAGCGCGAACTCTAATCTGATTCCATATTTGGGATAGACACTCCCGTAGTTCTCTATAGCCGGCCATGGAAAGCGAGTAGACCCGATCGGGGAGGGCGTGACCCGCAATAAGCGCAGAGTTCCTGACCCGCATTCTGTGATAGATCATTTCACGTCGCCAGTAGGTCGTCTGGCTATGAGTTCCTCCAAGCAGAAACTTCGCGATCACGCGGTCATAGACTCTCGGTTCGAATATCCGCCCGGCACGGAGGGCAAGCTCTTGATCACAGGCGTACTCGAAAGCAACATCGAAACCACCAAGCCGAAGGAAGAGATCCCTCGACATGAAGGTCGCTTGATGGGGAGCGAAACGAGTGCCAAGTTCTAAGGCGCGTTGGGAGTGGGCATGTTGGTCGCTTTCACCCCGAGACTCAAGGCCCTCCGATAGGTATTCAAGCTGCCCGTATGCCCACTCCCATTTGTCGCGGGACCAATCCTCTGCGATCCATGAAAGAACTGATGTGTCCGCAAACGTGTCGGCAGAATTCATGAATACGATGAGATCCCCTGTCGCCAACGATGCACCTTTATTCATAGCATCGAAAATACCGTCGTCAGATTCCGAAACAGTAATGACGTCATATGGGGCCGCGTAGGTCGACAACCACTCTGGCGTTCCGTCCGACGATGCGCCGTCCACGACAACATGTTCGATCGACTCAAAGTCCTGCTCACGAATAGATTCCACTGTGCGATGAAGACCGACGCGGTCATTCATTGTGACAGTAATAATGGTGATTCTTGGACGGGTTTCCATTAGTTCCTCAATTGCGGGGGTGAAATTGAATCAGCATCCTCGAAACGGGCCAGGCCTGGTGGCAGCAATTTCGGCTCTACGCTCCTCGTAAGTATGGCGGATAGTTGCCGCCCCACTTCCTCGGGCGTAAATCGAGTCAACCACTCTGACGCAGCAAGAAAGACGGTTCGGGGGTTCATGACAGCGGCGCGGTGAATTCCAAGTGCGTAGTCGGCTGGCGAGTCCCCGAGGACTAACTGTGCGGTAACTCCCGGAATGCAAGCATCAGCGACGCCAAGGGCCTTGGACGATACGACACTGGGTATGCCGTGGGCCGCTGCTTCAACAAGCACGTTGCCGAAGCCCTCGATTCCCGAGGTTAGTATCGCAACGGAGCCCTGGGGTGCGTGTTGCCACCATTTATCGACTTTTCCGTGGAACGTCGACTTTAGTCCTTCGTCTCTAGCCAAATTCGCGAGTCGTCCCTGGTCTGGTCCAGACCCGAAGAAATGTAGTTCAACTCGAACACCGGCATTCTCGACCAATTTGGCCGCCTCAATCACGAGGTGAAGTCGCTTATTCCCCACTAATCGTGCCGGTGACACGATGTGTATCGCACTCGGTGCACCAACGCCTGTCTCGCTCCGCGGCATTAGCACCGACTCCACGACTGGATTCGGGAGCACCCACAAACGTTCGGGAGAGACCTTGCACGCAGCGATCATCTCTGCCCCAAGCGCATGTGAAACAGCCACGCATACTTCGGCGTGACGATATAGAACGCGAGCCGCCGTCCACTGTACTCTGCTCGACGCTGATAAGGCCTTCAGATTTGCGGAGTGAATCGTATGTTCGCTGACCGCTACCCTGCAGGCCAGCCTCGCGGCCGCTATTACCGCCAAGAGGTTGCAATAGGGCATGACACCGATAACGAAGTCGACCCGATGACGGCGGATATAGGACCTGAGGGCTCTAATGCGGCCTAATGCGCCCCGTCCGCTCAACGACTCCACCCGCACACCGGGAAGTTCGGGCTCCCCTGGAATTCCGTGGGTTAGTAGGAGGGTTACATCATGTCCGAAACCAGCTAGGCTTTCGGCCCATCTGCAGGCCACGATTTCGGCCCCACCGCCCGAGAGATGGGGCACGAGTAAGCATATTCGCACAATTAATCGTCACCTTTCAAAGGTCTGAATTCTAAACTAAGAAAGCGTCAACGAGAACATTGTAGTTAACGCTCGGGCGAAATTCCGGTGAGCTCCATTTGCCGCTGCTGCCATGTGGGACGAATGCGCTCACGAGACAAGACCGCGCCGACAGTTACAATCCGGTCGGCTTGGACACTATCCGACACAACTGCGCCAGGACCGATGTGAGTTCGGTCGCCGATAGTTATTCCGCCTACGACTACTGCGTTCGGTCCCAAGAACACGTCATTGCCTATGACAGGCGCTCGATCTCCGACAGACCCCACAGTCACGCCTGGGTGCAGGCGACAATTGCTACCGACGAGAGCGTCGGCATTGATTGTCACGCCTCCGATGTGTGCAAGTGTCAGTCCAGGCCCAAACACATCCAAGGGAAGAGTCGCCCCGTACCTCATGCACAGGCGCTGATAGCGGACGCGGGCGACCACATATACGAGTGCGAGGATTGGATGGGCGTGCTTCAGCCGTCTAGCAAATTCGGCTTGGCGGAGCCTGCGAATAAACGTAATTTCTGGCCGCGTCCACGAAAACTTAAAACTGTAGTCCCGGATGCCGTACATGGCCATGTCTTGAGAACAAACTCGACGATACTGGGAAACCAGCTGCAATAGGCTCAATTGGGGCGCCCTTGACCTGCATTAAGCATTACGGGGATAAGCTGATCGGCAGACCTACTTGAGACGTACTCTGCACACATCATTCGGTCGCAGTGGGCGGCTTCCAGAATTGCCTTCCCCAAGGCCTCCGGGTCTCTAGAGCCGATCCGCTGCCCCGTAACGCCGGTCCGAATCACGTGATCGGGATCAGATTCCTCAGTGCAAGCCAGAGGTAGCCCGGATGCCCCCGCTTCCGCAATGACTCTGGGCGAGCCCTCATAGTGCGACGTCATTAGCATCACGTCAGATTGCCGCATGATTCTTGCAACCTCCGCGAGCGGCAGCGCACCCAGGAAGTGGGCTCTTTCCCGGACTCCAAGCGACTCCAGTTCGTTTTCCATCGTCAAACGCAAGCTCCCCTCGCCGACAATTCGAAATATGGAGTTTGGATAGACCCTATAGAGGTGAGCAAACGCCCGCGCAGCCAAGACTGGGTCCTTCTGCCCTTCCAAGCGCCCAATGAAACATATGTTTAGTACATCTCCCTGGGTCCAATCATCTATTCGAGGTACGAATATCTCGGGATCAAACCATGTTTCGACCAACTCCACGGACGGAGTGAGGGCGCGAACTCTTGCGCTATCTCCGATGCTGAAGAGAATCACGGCCTGGGCCGATCGCAACGCTAAAGCCTCAAGACGGTGGTACGTTCTGGGCAAGTACTTCCAGACAGAGTCCGAATTTCGCCCCGTGAGCCCCGATGCGTCGTTGTGGAGGAACTGGACGTACGCCCGGCTCCCCAGCGCGCGCACCAAAGCCCCGGTCTCGGCCCTGTGAACATGCAGCATCGTCTTTGGGATCTTCCGCCAATAGCGGATCAGCCCAACAGCCAGCCTTAGGGATTCGGGTATTCGCAGTCCGCCCGCCCTCGTCCGATCGAAGCGAGCGACGGGGAGGAAGGGCGTCGGCTTGCCGGCCAGCAGAACTTCCGTCCAATGGCCCAGGATCAGTTCTTTCGACGCCGTAATCCCAACCAGGCCCAAGGTCCCTTCCGGAGCGTGCTTGACCATGTCGTGAACACAGGTATCTGTACCGCCGGGAGCGAGCCTTTCTGGGTCGATTTGGTCGATCATGACTATTGCGGGTTTCATTCTGTGTCCTTCAATACAGCCATCAGGAATCTGGCATTCCCGAATAGATACCTCCGCCAGAGTCGTCTCGGCTCCGTAGCAAAACGGAAGAGCCATTCGAAGCCACTTCTTTGAACCCACGATGGTGCCTCCGGCGTTGTCCCGGCAAGGAAGTCGAATGCCGCCCCAACCCCCACGCAAGGCATGTTCAATTCGACTGCCAGACGAGCAGTCGCGTAATCCTGCTTCGGCGTCCCCATTCCGACCCATAATATGTTCGCCCCAGATGCAGCAACCTTCCTTGCAGATTCCCAGACGAAATCCTCCGTTATTGGGMCGAATGGAGGAGCGAACGAACCGGCCACTTGAACGTCGGGATAGTCGTCTTCCAGCTTCTGCAAGAGAAGTGCGAGCGTTGAGGGGGTGCTACCCAGAAAATAGTGCCGAACAGGTAAGCCACGGGAAGCGTCTAGAGTGCTCTGAAAAAACGAAGGTCCACGAACACGCTCCGAACGGGCTGGCGCTTTTTCACGCCGGCGCATGACAAAAGCGACAGGTGCACCGTCCGGGAAGTTGACTCCCGGTCCACCCAAGACTTCGTTGTAGCTGTCCGTCGTATGAGCAAGCGCAACACAATAGGCGTTTGCCAACCGGATACTTACGCCCTGTCCCGAAATGGAGGCGTTCAGGCAGTATTCAACCGCTTCCCGAGGGTTTGACACTTGGAAGGGGACACCACCAACGACAATCGGAGGGTAGGGACCGGTACTGCGGAGAATGGTAGCCTCGCTCATGAGTTTGCTCCACCGCAAAGAGTTTTCATTCGTTCAATTCTCGACACTATTCCCCCAGCCCTCACCCTCATCACAAATGTGCTCCTATTTGGAAGCATGCGCTCTGGTCAACCTCTACTAATCTTCATTGTCGTGGTCGCAGTCACATGTTGGCCGCAGTTCGCATGCCCAAGTGCATCCCTCCCGAGAAACGGCCGGAAAGGCGACGTAGCCAAAGGGTATCGAAGTCTGCCCCGACGAGATTTGATTCCCCGGCCATGACTGGGCCTAGACCCACAACGATATCGGTCTTTTGCGTCGCAGACGATCGGATACTTTCGCCACAATGGCCCCGACCCTACCGACACGGCGCTGTTTCATCCAACTTTCAATGTCACTTGTGTCAGCTTCTGACCTGGCCATACGGATCCATTCCGCAGACAGAAAACGGTCAAGGGGTATGCATGGAATATTGCCTAAGACTGGTCGGTGCTCTCTAACGAATCGAAGTGCATCCTCGTCCTTCCGGGGATCGGAAGACGTCGTCACCCTTACGCCGGTCGACTCATGATATCGCCCCCAGGGCTCGTCGATCATGAGATGATCATGACGCATGTGATAGGTCAGCCAGAGATGATACTCCGCAGAAAAATATCCCGGGTCCTTTTCCAGCCATTCCTCGACAACCGTGCGTCGAACTGCTCCGACCATGTCAACCGGGGAGCTACGCCCGAGCGCGTAAGTGGCGGGTGTAACTACTGATATCCCGTCAGTGACGCGGACTCTGAGTCCGTCCGGAAACAAATACAAACCTGACACGCCACCGACAGTAGGCATCCCATCCAGGAGCTCAGCAGCTCGATGGAGCGCCCACGGGAAGAGTTCGTTGTCGCTATCTAAAAAGAAGGCGATGTCCGCGCGCATTACCTTTAGTGCCTCTAGTCTGGCACCAGAAGGGCCCGAATTCCTCGGTGTCCTTAAGTAAATGAAACGATCATCGTATTCATCCACGATGGGTGCTATGGCCACCGCGGAATCATCATCCACCACAAGGCACTCAAAGTCACCCATCGTTTGTGAGCTTAACGAATCCAGCGCTCGGCGGAGCTCCCAATCACGGTCAAATACAGGCACAATCACAGACAGTTTCGGATTCAAGGCAACTGATTTCCTCTCTAGCTTATTCAATGAACTGCAAGTGGCACAGAAGACACCTCATTTAGTTTCAGCGGCCAATCAGGTAATTTGCTCGGAGCTTCACGACAGGTCGCCCGACGAAGAGGATGGTCGGCCTGACTATGCTCGTTCTGATACGTCAGACACCGGAAACCTCGAAGGAGGTCGCTCGTCTAGGGGTGTTGCGCCCTTATCAGCCGTCTCACCAGCGTTTTCTCGGCCAGTTAATCGACGATCTCTGGCTGACGGGTAGAGGCGACGGTATGGCGCGACTTCCGAGTTGCTGCCGCTTCCAGCTGGTTGATAGCTGTACTCATACGAATCGGGACCTTTCGTGGRCAGCCTGTTGAGCACGACACCCAAGACCGTGGCTTTCACAAGATCCAAAGCCCGAAGCGATTTCTCGAGGTCATGCTGCTTGACCGTTTGCACCCCAACGACAACGACGACCCCACCCACGCTCTGCGCCAGTACGGCGGCGTCCGTCACCGGTAGCAGTGGAGGAGCATCAATGATTACAGCATCAAAGGCAAGCTCCAACCTCTCCAGGAGGTCCTTCATTGCAGCGGATCCGAGCAGCTCACTCGGATTCGGTGGGATCTGCCCAGAAGTGAGGACGAAGAGCTGATCGTCGCCCCAAGACTGCAACAATTGGTTCACATCAGCATTGCCTATTAGGGCTGTGGTTAGGCCCGCATTTCTGTCAAGGCCAAGATACTCACTCACCATAGGACGACGGAGGTCGGCGTCAATTAAGCAAACAGTTTGGCCGGCCTGACCCATTGCGATCGCGAGGTTAACCGCAGTAGTCGTCTTTCCCTCACCTGGCAAGGACGACGTCACTAGTACAGTCCTGGCATGCCCGGACACATTCGTGAATTGGAGGTTTGTCCTTAGCTGCCGAAAAGATTCAGCCCGTGGCCCCTGGGGAGCAGCTTGGGTCAGCAAAGGCTTCTTCACGGCGCTCTGATCGAAGGAGATACCTCCAAGTCGCGGCGCGTCTGTGATACGGCGTAAGTCCTCTTCACCCCTAATGCGGCTATCCAAAGTTGACCTGAGGAGGGCTGCGCCGAGGCCAGCAGCAAGGCCAATTAACAGCCCAGTCAATAAATTGAGCCGCGTATTCGGAGCCGACGGAAGAGCAGGAGCTATGGCAGGTTTCGTTATTGAGAGGCTAACGGGTGAGGAACCGCCGTTCTTTGGCTTCTCCAGCGAATCAATTGTCGCGATCAGGCTGCTCGCCACGGCCTGGGCCGTGGCAGCGGCCTGCACTGGGGAGCTGTCGCTAACCGAAATGCTAATAAGGACTGTGTTCAGGTCTGAACTGGCTGTGACACGGCGGGCCAGCGCTTCCGCAGAGATTTCTAGACCCAGTGAGTCAATGGCTGGCTGGAGTACCAAAGGAGAACTGACGGTCTTGACGTAAGACTGAACACGGGCTTGGCTGAAAGAGTTCCCTTGCTGGAGCTCTTGAACTGTCCCCGAGTTTGAAATAGCCACGAAGAGCTGCGTATCCGCCGTGTACGTTGGCTTCGTCAATACGGAGACTGTTCCGCCAAGCAGGAGCCCAATCAATGCGGCAGCAAGTATGACTATCCAATTGCGTCGCAGAACACGCAAGTAGTCCAGTAGGTTCACACCGGTCCCCCCTAATAGCGTCACTGAGGCACTCCATAGCATGCCCGCCCCAGAACGATAATATTCGTGCGGCGGTCCCATCCTACCCGGCGGACTTACCTGGTAGACCCCATGCAGGCTCCGTTCTTCCGCAAACATGCCATAATCGATCAAGCGATGCTCATGTTGCGGAGGAGTCCGACTCAAGCGCCGTCACTCAGTTTTCCTGATCAGCCACGTAACCTTCAGCCAGCACCGGTATTCAAGAAGGGGCTCGATGATACTTGACTCCCGAGACCGGTTCAGGAGAGATAAAAGATGGCGGATAACCAGGTCCTAAGTACGGCTTTGAACTGGCAGCCACGTGACCCGCAGGCGAGATTCCGACGGTTCGACGAAACCCGCGAGACGTCAGCCGGCCTCAGGTCGATGGTGTGGGTTCTGATCCTGACGGGGACCGCCGTACCCGCTTACAACAACGGGGTATTGGTCCTGCTCCACTTGATTTTAATTGGGATCCTTCCGGTGTTGGCCGGATTGGTCATCAAGGACGTCTCTTTGATAGTTCTTTGGTGTTGCGCCGTCACTTGGAGCGGAGCCCAGCTGGTCAGTGACATGGTTCATCACCTTCCTGTCTTCTCCGGCCCCATGGCCGCGGGACCGTCCATTGCCCTTATGGTCACTGGCCTTGTCTGGGCACGTAAAGTAGCACTGCTGAGTTTTCCTGCCATAGTCTCCGCTGTTGGCCTGGGTTGGCTGTTCTTGGAATTGTTAGTCAGGGAAGCCCTTTCGAGTGACAACCCATGGAAGTACGGTCTCGCTACGCCGGTGGCGGTCACAGTTCTCTCGATCGCATATTGGATGCATGCTTCCAAACGCAGCCTTCAGGTCCTCCTAGTTCTCCTCGCGGCAACATCCCTACTCTTCGACAGCCGTTTCCAGACAGGTCTATTCCTTATCTGCGCCGCAACTCTTACTTTTGTGAGCTACAACGAGGGTAAGTCGCGACGGACTGGTAAGCGCAGCGTCGTCCTGGTTCTCGCTATACTGAGCGTCGTTACGTCGGTGTTCTTCCTGTATCCTGCAGTCGCTTTGAGTGGTGCGCTGGGCGAACGGGCCCACCAGCAACAAGTGACCTACGACGTGGACGGCAGTAATTTCTTGCTGGCGACTAGACTTGAGCTTCCGCATACCTTCTACCTCGCTATGCAAAACCCTTTACTAGGCATAGGGTCACACGGCCAAGCTGCAACCGATGACGCCGTCGCCGCTCTAGAATTTGTCGACAAGAATGTCGCACCACTGACGCCCAACTCGACCGCCTATCTCCTCGGCAACGCTGACGGCTACCGAGGTTACAATGCGCATACGGCCATCATGGGCAGCTTTCTATTTGCAGGCTTCCTAGCAATACCATTTTGGCTTCTGGTGATGACCACTATCATCAAAGGTCTTCGCAGACTCGCCAAGCCCAATCCAGTCGTCCCTGCCGTGGTTCTGTATATGGCGGGCCTGACCCTATGGGACACGTTCTTTTCTCCGCTGACTACACGCACACATATTGGAATAGCATTGACGCTTTTCGTCGCGGGAGTTTCGTGGACGACACCAATCACTACGAGAACCACACCCACCAAGAGCTCTCTGAATCAGCAGGGGAAGGACCTACAATCCGTATGGTCCCAGAAGCATCGACCGGCGACCCGCACACCCGCGTGAATAATGAGCGGTAGGACTCGTCCCTTGCCCGCCGCGATCCTAGACTCCAGGAGAGACTCTGTGGCGCAGTCACCACTAGCACTAACTCCCACTTAAGTTGGGAATGTCTTGTGGTGGGTGAAGGAAGGAAGTACCTCCGGCGTCGATTTGGGTGACTTTGATCACTTCGATCTCCAGATGTCGTAGTCGCGCAACGTAAGTCCTAACTGCCGGCGAAAGTGCGTCTACTGCTTGTCCGACCCTTTTTGCCCAGGACTTGAGCTCGCAGCGAAGCGTCTCGCTTTTCGCCAACCATAGTGAATCAGTGGGCCGACCGGTAGCGGGCCGCCGGCGAAGGGGTGCGGATGGCCTGCTGACCGGTCCATCGACCTCGGGCGGGTTGAACTCCGATGAGAACCAAAATGCGTTTCAATGGAGGTCCGCCCCACGCGCAGCTACTTACCAGGACTGGATCTAGCAGTGCAGTCACCATCGTCCTCAAAGGCAGCAAGGCCAGCAAAGCCAAGATAAGATCCACGGGTTGAGTGGACCATTGGGAGCAGCAATTGGCGCGCCACTTGCGTCTGGGCCCTACGAAGTCGCCGATGATCAGGGCGCGAAGAACCAGTACCAGGCGACTATACAAGCGCCAAGTTGGTTGTCTTTCTGCAGATGATCCGAACCTCACAGAACATGCCTGATAGACCTCGCTCGGGCACGCGACACGAAGTCAGTTTGACCCAAAGCGGCCGACTATACTTGCATCATCGTTATTCCGGCATACTCGCGCCGCAACTAGTCCGCGCGATCCTTTACTTCGCATCCTTGGGGGCACTATGACTAAGCGCGCACTGATTACTGGCATCACTGGGCAAGACGGCTCCTACCTAGCGGAACTCCTCTTAGGAAAGGGCTATGAAGTTCACGGCCTAATCCGTCGTGCCTCCACCTTCAACACTGCTCGTGTTGATCATCTGTATGTTGATCCTCACGATCCGAAGGCCAAATTGTTCCTTCACTATGGCGATCTCAGTGATGGGGCGCGCCTGGTTACCCTCCTTGCGGATATCAAGCCGGATGAGGTCTACAACTTGGCGGCCCAGTCTCACGTTCGCGTATCATTCGACGAACCCGAGCACACTGCCGACACCACCGGAGTGGGCACCATCCGGTTGCTCGAAGCGGTCCGCATGTCAGGCATCGAAACCAAGTTCTACCAGGCGTCGTCCTCCGAAATGTTCGGCGCTACACCGCCGCCGCAGAACGAAGACACCCCGTTCTATCCTCGCTCTCCCTATGGCGCTGCGAAGGTGTACAGCTACTGGATCACCAAAAACTACCGTGAAGCGTATGGAATGTACGCAGTGAACGGAATCCTGTTCAATCACGAGTCGCCCCGTCGCGGCGAGACCTTTGTCACGCGCAAGATCACCCGTGCCGTAGCCGCGATCAAGGCCGGCAAGCAAGATCTGCTCTACATGGGAAACCTCGACGCCGTTCGCGACTGGGGGTATGCCGCCGAGTACGTCGAAGGCATGTGGCGCATGCTGCAGGCTGATGAGCCCGACGATTTTGTCCTGGCCACCGGCGGCAATTACACCGTTCGTGACTTTCTCCAGATCTCGTTCGAGCATGCCGGTCTCAACTGGGAGAACCATGTGCGCTTTGATGAGCGTTACCTGCGCCCAACTGAAGTTGATGCCCTGGTGGGAGACGCCTCAAAGGCTCAGGAGAAACTTGGCTGGAAGGCCTCGGTTCACACCCCGGAGTTGGCGCGCATCATGGTCGATGCCGACATCGAAGCGCTGAAGCACGCGGGGAATCACTGGATCGACACCGTTGAGCTCGACAGTTGGAAGAACTGATGACCACAGAGTCCAATTTCGTCCCAGGCCAACTGGACCGGGCGTCAACTTTCTATGTGGCCGGACATCGTGGACTTGTTGGATCAGCGATCTGGCGAAAGCTTGAAGCTGAGGGCTTCACGAACCTCATCGGCCGCTCGTCCACGGAACTCGATTTGAAGGACCGAGAGTCAGTATTCCGGTTCTTTGCAGAGACAAGGCCTCGCTATGTGATCCTGGCGGCAGCCAAAGTTGGAGGTATTCTGGCCAACAACACTTACCCAGTGGACTTTCTCAGCGAGAACCTCCGCATCCAGGTGAATGTTCTCGACGCTGCCGTGGAATACGGGGTCGAACGCCTCCTGTTCCTAGGGTCCTCATGCATCTACCCCAAATTCGCGGAACAGCCCATTCGGGAAGACTCACTCCTTACCGGACACCTGGAACCGACTAACGACGCTTATGCCATTGCCAAGATTGCCGGAATCATGCAGATCCAGGCTGTCCGCCGTCAGCATGGCCTGCCGTGGATCTCGGCAATGCCTACGAACCTCTACGGGCCAGGAGACAACTTCTCCCCCGATGGTTCACACGTCCTTCCCGCCCTCATCCGCCGCTACGACGAAGCGGCGCAATCTGGGGTAGAAAGTGTCACGAACTGGGGATCCGGATCACCGAGGCGTGAATTCCTTCACGTAGACGACATGGCAGCCGCATGTCTGCACCTGATGGAGAACTATGACGGCCCCTCGCAGGTCAACGTCGGAACGGGATCTGACGTCACCATCAAGGAACTGGCATCACTAGTGGCTGAAGCGGTCGGCTATCAGGGCGACATGCAGTGGGACACATCCAAGCCCGACGGGACGCCGCGCAAGCTCCTCGACGTTTCAAAGCTGACGGAAGCCGGCTGGTCAGCGTCGATCGGCCTCGAACAAGGAATTCGCTCAACGGTCGACTGGTATCGAAGGAACCTAGCATCCATTCGGCGATAGCCGATGCCGTCCGTCGCCGCCTAACCGCGGCAATCTAGTTTTGAAGTGGGGGATTACTGATGCCTGCGGGCAGTGACTGGCGTGCACGATCGTCCCGTCTGTTGGGGGTGGTTGATGCCTTTGTCGTGGTTTGGGCCGTGGTAGGGGCCTTCATCATCCGATTCGGCATTGATCCAGACTTCGTCGTCGCCGGCCAGGAGTTTGCTTATGCGTGGCTCTCCGTAGCTTTGGCCATAGTTTGGTGGATGATGCTCGGGGCATGGAATAGCCGGCAGACGCGAGTTCTCGGTGCTGGGCCTGACGAGTACAAGCGGGTCGCCGCCGCTTCCCTGTGGCTATTTGGTCTAATTGCCATCGTCTCCTACGTCCTCCGTGTTGACACTGCGCGAGGCTACGTTGGAGTTGCACTTCCGGTTGGTCTCCTTGGGCTACTTCTTGGCCGCTGGCTCATTAGACAGCACCTTAATATCAACCGTCAGCGAGGTCACAGCATGTCGCGCCTGCTCATCCTTGGTGGTCCCAGTGCTGTTGCGCATCTTGCGGCGTCACTTGAACGGGCGAGGCACGCCGGCTATCTACCCGTCGCGGCATATACACCAGGAACCCACGCAGAACCGGGCATCGAGCCGGAGTCCGGGTTGCCAGTCCTGGGATACAAGTCTGACGCACGTTCGATTATCGAGGCAATCGATGTCTGCGGCGCAGACGCCGTCGCGGTCTCCGCTGGCGTTCAACTCCATCCACAAACGCTGCGGCACCTTGGCTGGGAGCTGGCGTCCCGCAATATCGGGTTGATCATGGCCCCAGCGCTAACAGACATTGCGGGGCCGCGGATTCACACTCAACAAGTTGCAGGGCTTCCTCTGATCCATGTAACGACGCCTACCCTGGATGGTGGTCAGGGCGTTGCCAAGCGGCTGTTTGACGTCCTCGTGTCTGCCCTACTGATCATAGTTTCGTCACCCGTCATGGTTATCGTGGCCATGCTCGTGAAGATGGAGAGCCACGGTCCCGCGCTCTTCAAGCAAGAGCGCGTGGGGATGGAAGGCCAACATTTTGAAATGCTGAAATTCCGATCCATGGTGGTTGACGCGGAGCAGCAACTGACGGACCTTGCGCACCACAGCGACGGGAACGGGCTCCTCTTCAAGATGAAGAATGATCCACGGGTCACGCGGGTTGGGAAATTCATCCGCAAATTCAGCTTGGATGAGTTGCCTCAGCTGTTCAATATCTTCACTGGATCTATGAGCCTGGTAGGACCGCGGCCGCCATTGCCGTCGGAAGTTGCGGCTTACGAGCACGACGTTCGTCGCCGGCTCCTGGTTAAACCGGGCCTCACAGGGTTGTGGCAGGTCAGCGGGCGCTCGAATCTATCCTGGCAGGACTCAGTCCGGCTTGACTTGTACTACGTGGAAAACTGGTCTCTGGCTGGGGATCTCATCATCTTACTGAAGACTTTTCGCGCCGTCTTTCGTGGCGCAGGCGCCTACTAAATGGACCAATTGACAAACGCCCTTCACAGTCAAGGAACAAACAATGCGAATATCCGTAGTCGGCTGTTGTTGCCCAGGTGCGGCTCATGCGGTCAGCTTGACCGAGCTTGGAGCCACACGGGCCGGAGCGTCCGCAATCGATGACTGAAACTCCGCAGACCCCAGAAAGTGGTCACTCCAGCCTTCCGAGGCCTGTTAGCGGGCGCAATCCGAGGCGACTCACCCGCCGGCGCCATTTTCTCGTTGTCTCCCTGTGTCTTGCCGTCACGGCGTTTTGCGCAGTGGCAGCCGCAGCATGGCTGGGCTCCAGGGCGGCGATCATCAAGTCCGAGCTGGAAGCCACAGCCCAACTCGTACCAGTTCTGAAAGACGATATTGCTGGAGGCAAGCCACAAGAGGCTGGCGCAACGGCCACCCAGCTTCGCGCCCACACAGCAGCAGCCCGCGACGCGGCCGGAGATCCGCTATGGTCCCTAGCCTCCGCGGTTCCATGGCTGGGTCCGAATTTTGCCGCCATCACAGAAGTGGCACGATCAGCTGACGATGTGGCCACACTGGGCGTAGTCCCGCTGGTGAAGGTTTTTGATTCCCTCGACTGGAACCGACTGCTGCCCAGCACAGCGGGGACGAACTTGGAACCCCTGCGAACGGCTTCCCCTAGCGTTTCGTCCGCTGCCCACGCTGTGCGGGCCTCTGCCGAGCGGCTGGACAGAATCGATGCGAGGGGTCTGTGGCCCCAGGTGGCTGAACCATTGACCCGAGCCCGGGAGCAACTTCAAACAGTGACTGGCGCACTGGATGCATCCGCGGATGCGGCCCAAATCGCCCCGGGAATGTTGGGGGCTGATCGGGAGCGGAACTACCTACTCATGATCCAGAACAACTCCGAAGCTCGAGCTTCGGGCGGCATTCCCGGAGCGTTGGCAATACTGACGCTGGACGAAGGGAAGCTGACACTGGGTGCACAAAGTAGCGCTGGAGATGTTGGCACTATGTCGCCGGTGTTGCCCGTGGACGGGGAACAGCAACTGATCTACTCCGAACGACTCGGCGAGTACATGCAAGACGTCAACCTGACCCCTGACTTCCCCACCGCGGCGGCCACCGCGCAGGCCATGTGGGAGCGAAAGACCGGGCAGCACGTGGATGGTGTCCTCTCCTTGGACCCCGTGGCGCTGGGCTATATCCTCGACGCGACTGGGCCGGTTAAGATCACCAGCCCGGAGCTGCTGGCGCTGGCTAAGGACGCAATGCCAACGGAGCTGAACGGCAAAAACGTGGTCCCAACCCTGCTGTCCGATGTCTATGCAAAGATTGCGTCGCCAACAGTGCAGGACGTCTATTTTGCGGGCGTCGCTAAGGAAATTTTTGGGGCCCTCTCCAGCGGAAAGGGTGAAGCCAAGGACTTGATCAAAGGCGTCACCCGCGGAGCGGCGGAAGGCCGGGTCCTCGTGTGGTCCGGCACGGCCAATGAGCAAGCCATCATCGAGACCTATCCGCTCAGCGGATCAATCGCCGGCAAGAGCGTCGCCCCTGCACAGTTCGGCGTGTACTTCAACGACGGCACCGGGGCCAAAATGGACTATTACGTCAAGCGGTCCGTTCAGCTCGTGAAGGAATGCACTGGCGACGACTACGGGCAAGTCAAGGTGCGCATCACCAGCACCAACACGGCCCCTGCCGACGCTGCGATGTCGCTGCCGGCCTACGTCACTGCCGCCGGTGTCTTCGGCGTGCCGGCCGGAACAGTCCAGACCAACGTGATTGCCTATGGTCCGGTCCAAGCCAATGTGGAAACAGCCACCGTGGACGGAAAAAAGACGGATTTCGCTGCTCACCGCCACGCTAACAGACCTGTCGGAATAGTCACTGTTGCCTTGGCACCAGGCCAGAGCAGCACGGTAGAACTGACCTTCGGCAAGATCGTCCAGCATGCGGAACCCAACATGGTTGTCACACCCACTGTTCAAGCTGTCAAAGACGTAGTCATAGCCACGAAAGCGGCCGAATGCGTTCCCGGCAAGTAGAGCCCACATTAACAGTATGTAAAGCAACTTGATTCACTTTGGACACACGCGTTTTAGATGCTATCGTCTGCAAGGGCTTATCAAATGAGATTTCAATCCGCGGCCACTCGGGGGACCGGAAATCTCCACATCGCGTGACACACGAATTTACGGTCTCAGGGGGACACATGAAAAAAACACTTGCAGCAATCACACTTGCGGGCTCTATCGCACTCATCGGCGCATTTCCGGCAGTCGCAGCGGATAAGTACCCGGCACCGCCCGCAAATGCCGCCGTTTCTGACGGCGTAGTTGGCCCGGGATCGGAATTCGTCTTCCGCGGCAAGGGCTTTAAAGCCGGCGAAGGCCTCATCATCAAGGTCACGCCCGGGACCAAGCCTGCATCGACGGGCGCCAGCGTCAACGGCCGCGGCATGAGCGTTACCGGCAAGATCACGCTGCCGCAGGCCCCGAAGCAGCTCTCCGCCAAAGCAGATGCCAGCGGCTCCTTCGCCCTCCCGCTCAGCATCAGCGAGCCGGGCGTCTACACGATCACCGCGACCGGCTTGGAGTCTGGCGTCACCGCCACCTCGAGCATTACCGTGGAAGGCGCCGCAGTAGCGGCCGCCTCCACGACCACCTCCACTTCGACGAGCGGGCTGGCCAACACCGGCGCTGATTCCAACCTCATGATCTGGTCCTTGGTTGGCGCAGGCGCCCTGGCAGCCGGCGTGACCTCTGTTGTGGTGGTTCGCCGCCGCGCCAAGGCAGAAGTTGCAGTCTAGGCTCCAAGCCAACACGCACTAAAGATGGTGGTGGGGTTCACCGGGAAACCGATGAACCCCACCACCACTCGCGTTAACACGTCATAGGGCTTCTCATGGCCCGTTGTGGTATTTACTAGAGCCATGGGGACACCTGAATTTATGGGGAGACATTGGCGCACAAGAAGAAGACGAGGGCAGCCGCACTTTTCCATACCGCTGCCACCGCGTCAGGCACTCCCCTACATCCTTTTAGCACTCCTGGCGGCAGCCGCCTTGGGAACGGCCGCTTTGGCCGTCCTGAAGACCTCCTAGGGTGCGCTTGAGGACGCTGCTGCGCCCCCGGCTCTGGCAAGGAGTCCTGGGCGGCGCATTTATCCTGCTGGCACTTATCGGGTTTTGGCCCAGCCCCGTGGACCGGCCCGTCCAGGGCGAAATTGCCGGGGCCCTGCTTTTGCTCCATGCGTATGGAATTCCTGGCTGGGTCAACTACGCGTTCGTGGAGGCCTCTGCAAACGTGGTGCTTTTCGTCCCTGTGGGTATCGCGGCCAATTTTGCATTTCCGGACAGGAAATGGTGGCAGAACGCGGCCCTGGGGCTACTGGTTTCCGCGTGTATGGAACTCGGCCAGTTGTTGTTCCTCAGCAGCCGCTTCGCAAGCCCGCTGGACGTTATTACCAACACTGCCGGATGCGCGGCAGGCACATTGATGGCAGCTGCCGCGGTCAAAGCCTTAAGAAACCAACAGGCCCAGCGCCTGTCAGCGCCGGGCCTGCCGAAGTCTCGCGTTTAGGCGTGCCGCCTAGTTTACGAATTCCTTCAACCAGGTCTTCAGCTCTTCACCGAATTCCACGCGCTCCGAGGCGATGGAAATTACCGCCTTCAAGTAGCTGAGCTTGTCCCCGGTGTCGTACCGGCGGCCGCGGAACACCACGCCGTAAACACCGCCGCCCTCGCAGTCGGACACGGCCAGGGTCTGGAGGGCATCCGTCAGCTGGATCTCCCCGCCGCGGCCCGGCTCCGTTTCCTCCAGAACGTCGAAGACCTCGGGGTGAAGCACGTACCTCCCGATCACGGCAAGGTTGGACGGAGCGTCCTCCACGGCGGGCTTTTCCACGAGCCGGTTCACGCGGAAGTAGTCTTCGCCTTCCACGGCGGAGATATCGGCACAGCCGTAGGCGCTGATCTGGGAGGGATCCACTTCGATCAAGGCGATCACCGAACCACCGGTCCTGGCCTGGACGTCGATCATGGTGCTGAGCAGCTCGTCGCGCTCGTCGATCAGGTCATCGCCCAGAAGGACCGCAAAAGGCTCGTTTCCCACGTGCTGGCGGGCACACAGGACAGCGTGGCCCAGGCCCTTCGGATCGCCCTGGCGGACGTAGTGCAGGGGCCCCAGGTTGGAGGCGTGCTGTATGGCCTCCAACCTGTCCAGATCGCCCTTGAGCTCCAGGGTCCGTTCCAGGGCCGGGGCGCGGTCAAAGTGGTCCTCCAGCGCCCGCTTCTGGCGGCCGGTGATCATCAGCAAGTCGGTCAGGCCCGCTTTGACGGCCTCTTCCACCACATACTGGATGGCCGGCTGGTCAACCACCGGCAGCATTTCCTTCGGCATTGCCTTGGTGGCTGGCAGGAAGCGTGTGCCCAATCCGGCAGCAGGAAAGACGGCTTTTCTGATTGATTTCCCCAAAGTCATAGCTGCACCTTACAAATCAATGGAGCAAGTGGCAATCGGGACCCGCTGGGCCGCCTGTCAGCCCTTGAAAACCGGGCTGCGCTTCTCCTGGAAGGCGCGGAAACCCTCGGCGTAGTCCTCGCTCTTGCACAGCCGTGCCTGCTCTGCGTTTTCCTCTTCCATGGCCTCCCACAGCCCCAGCCGCTGGTCCCGGATGTGCGCCACGAGCTCCTTGCTGGCCCTGAACGCACCCGTGGCGCCGGTGGCGACGCCGGCCACGATGGCCCGGGTAGTCTCCAGCAGTTCCGTTGCGGGCATGGCCCGGCTGAACAGGCCCTGCGCCACGGCGTCGGCGCCGCTCATGAGCTCGGCGGTGTAGATCAGGTCCAGGGTCCGGTGCATGCCAAGGCGCTCGGTGAAATACCAGTGCCCGCCGGAGTCGAGGGTGGCGCCGAGCTTCGCGAACGGTGAGCCGAACTTGGCATTCTCCGCCACGTAGACCACGTCCGTGGCCAGCAGCAGGCCCAGCCCCACACCGAGGCAGGCGCCCTGGGCCGCGGCGAACGTGGGTGCGGGGAAGGAGCTCATTTTCTTGAGCAGCGGCTGGACGAGCCCGCCCAGATAGGCCTGCGCGTCGTCGCTCTCCGGCGTGACGCCGGCAATGTCACGACCGGCGCAGAAAGCGCGGCCCTCGCCGCGGAGCAGCAGTGCCCGGACCTCGCCGCGGGCGGCGGCGTCAGCGGCGCGATCGTACGCCTGGGACAAATCCGCGAGTGCCTGCTCGTCGAGGGAGTTCAGCTTGTGCGGGGCGTCGAGTACGACCTCGGCGACGCCGCGAGCGATGGACAGGGAAATCATGGGGCTCCTTGGATTCGAAAAGGCCTAGACGTCGAAAAACCCTAGACGTCGAAGTCGACCGTGACTTCCGGGGTGGTGGGGTGGGACTGGCAGGTCAGGACGTAGCCCTTGTCGAGCTCGTCCTGCTCCAGGGCGTAGTTCTCGTCCATGGTGACATTGCCGCTGACCACCTTGGCCCGGCAGGTGCCGCAGACGCCGCCGGCACAGGCGAACGGCACGTCGGGGCGGACCCGGAGGGCGGCGTTGAGGATGGATTCGCGGGCGTGGGTGGGGCTCGCCACTTCGCCCTGCAGGCCGTCCAGCTTGAACGTGATCTTGTAGGTCTCCTTGGATTCGTCCGCGATCACCGGCCGGCCAATGTTGCCCTCGGGGCGGTCCGGCTTGCCGGAAGTGAACAGTTCGAAGCGGACGTGCTCCGGGGTGACGCCGCGTGCGGCGAGAGTGTCCCGGCACAGCTGGACGAGTTCGAACGGGCCGCAGAGGAACCATTCGTCGACGTCGTCCGCGTGGATGGCGGTGCCCAGCAGCGCCTGCAGCTTCTCGGCGTCGATCCTGCCGCTGAGCAGCGGCGCGATCCGCTGTTCACGCGAGAGCACGTGGTGCAGCGCCAGCCGAGCCGGGTATTTGTCCTTCAGGTCCGCGAGTTCCTCGAGGAACATCACGTCCATGGCGGCCTTGTTGGCGTAGATGAGGTCAAAGCGGGTCTCCGGATGGGCCGCCAGCAAGGTGCGGGCAATGGCGATCACGGGCGTGATGCCGGAGCCGGCGGCGATCGCCACGAACGAGCCGGGCTCCCCCGCCAGCTCCTCCGGATGGTTCATGGAGTTCATGACGTTCTGCTCAACGGACTTGCCGTCGCGGCCGTGCTTGGAGATAAAGGCACCCATGGGGCTCATGACGTCCAGGACGTCGCCAGCCTTGAGTTCGGCGTTGGCCCACGTGGAGAACAGGCCCCCGAGGTCTTTCTTGATGGCCACCCGGATTTCGCTGCTGCCGTCCGCGAAGCTGCGCGGCTCGGCGCAGATCGAGTAGCTGCGGCGGATCTCGTGCGGCTGGCCGTCCGCGTCGGGCAGGGTGGTGCGCAGCGCGACGTACTGGCCCGGCAGGTAGTCGAACGCTCCGGCGAGCTCGGCCGGGACCCCGAACGTCACTTCGATGGCGTCGTCGGTGAGCCGGCGGACCTCGTCCACCGTCAGGGTGTGGAAGGACGCACGACGGCGGCCGGTGGCTGTGGCCGACTCCGCGGCGCTCTGGCGGACAACCTTCATGGAGGCACCTGTTCCTTACAAGACTTTGAAGTAGTCGAACGGTTCCTTGCAGGCCTGGCACACGTAGAGGGCCTTGCAGGAGGTGGAACCGAAGCGGGTGAGTTCTTTGGTGTTGAGCGATGAGCACTGGGGACACTTAACGGCGAGCGCGAGCCGCACCGGGCCGGCGTGCCGGACGGCCGCCGAGTGGCCCGACGGCGGGGCGATCCCGTACTGCTCCAGCTTCGCCTTGCCGTCCTCGCTCATCCAGTCGGTGGTCCAGGCCGGGGAGAGGACAAGTTCCACGTTGACGCTGGGGTAGCCTTCGCGGTTGAAGGCCGCTTTAAGGTCGTCGCGGATTGCGTCCATGGCCGGGCAGCCGGAGTACGTCGGCGTGATGGTGACCTGCACCGCCGGGACCATGCCGCCGTCGTCGTAGAGCTGGACGTTACGCAGGATCCCGAGGTCCTCGATGGTGAGGACCGGGATTTCCGGGTCGCAGACGGTGGCAGCGAGGTCCCAGGCCTTTTGCTCGGGGGTCTTCTGCTCCGCCGGGCGGCCGTCTGCGGCCGTGGGGTGGCTGACGTACATGTCCATGGTGGTTACCAGCTGGCCCCGGGGTACTCGCGGGCGAGCACCTGCATTTCGGCGAGGAGGTAGCCGAGGTGTTCGGAGTGCAGTCCCTTGCGGCCACCGCCCGGTGTGGGCTGCACGTTGGGGACCTCGAGCTCCGCTTCGGCCAGAACCTCGCCGGTGAGGCGGTCGAAGTTGGCCCGGAGGCTGGAGGGTTCGACGGCGGCGCCGCTCGCGCTGAGGCGGGCGGTGAGATCGTCGTCGCGGAACAGCTCGTCCACGTAGGGCCAGATGACCTTGAAGCCGTGGATCATCTTTTCGCGGGACTCGTCCGTGCCCTGGGCCAGGCGCAGCACCCACTGGGCGCTGTGGTCGCGGTGGTAGTCCACTTCCTTGACGGCCTTGGCGGCGATGCCGGCCAGCGTTGCGTCGGTGGACTGCGTCAGCTGGCTGTACAGCTCGAACTGGTAGTAGCTGACGACGAACTGGCGGGCGATGGTGACGGCAAAGTCGCCATTCGGGAGTTCGAAGATCTCGACAGAACGGAACTCGGGCTCGCTGCGGAAATAGGCGAGGTCATCCTCGCTGCGGGCTGTTCCGTCCTCTCCGAGAGCACCGCCGGCGTAGCTGAGGAAGGAGCGGGCGTGGCCCAACTGGTCCAGGGCGATGTTGCCGAGGGCGATGTCTTCTTCGAGCTCCGGGGCGCGGGAAATCCAGTGGCCCAGGCGCTGGGCGAGGACCAGGGCGTCATCGCCCAGTCGCAGGGCGAACTCTGCAACGTCCTCGCTCGGCTTGGCGGTGCCGCGGCTCACGGCCAGGGCGATGTCCTCCGGGCGGAGGGCGTTGCCGGGGGTGATGCGGGTGGCGCTGGCCGTGGCCTCGCCACTGCCGCTGGCGCCCTGGACGCCGACGGAGATGTCGCCGTGGCCGCCGGTTTCTGCCGCCGTTTCAGGTGTGGTGCTCACAGGTGCTTCACGCCCTCGCTCTTGGTGTAGTACGTTGCGTGCCGGTAATCCTTGCCCTGGGGCGACTCGAAGAACGAGCCCTTGGCGTCCGGATCGCTCGAGGCGATGGCCTCGGCCGGGACCACCCAGATGGACACCCCTTCGTTGCGGCGGGTGTAGAGGTCACGGGCGTTGCGCAGGGCCATGGCCGCGTCGGGTGCGTGCAGGGATCCTGCGTGGACGTGGGACAGGCCTCGGCTGGAGCGGACGAATACTTCCCAGATGGGCCAGACGTTTCCTGCTTGGGGTTCGGTTGTCATGCTGCTGATACCTTTTCTGCTTGCTGACGGCGCTGTTTGTCGGCATAAGCCGCCGCGGCTTCGCGCACCCACGCGCCGTTCTGGTGTGCCTCGCGGCGCCGTTCCAGGCGCTGGGCGTTGCAGGGGCCGCGGCCGGCCAGGACTTCATGGAATTCGGCCCAGTCCAGCGGCCCGTGCTCCCACTTCTTGGTTTCCTCGTTGAACCGGATGTCCTTGTCCGGCAGCGTCAGCCCGAGGACCTTGACCTGCTCCATCATCATGCCGACAAACCGGTTGCGGAGTTCGTC
Source organism: Arthrobacter sp. P1_B3 (assembly GCF_056406615.1). Taxonomy (NCBI): domain Bacteria; kingdom Bacillati; phylum Actinomycetota; class Actinomycetes; order Micrococcales; family Micrococcaceae; genus Arthrobacter; species Arthrobacter sp. P1_B3. Next base: position 287,628 of record NZ_JBFTZV010000002.1, read on the forward strand.
ATTGCTGAATCGCTTGATGTTCCAGGCCATGGACTGCTTGGAGTTGGGCGAGTCGTCATCCGGGGGGCCAAACATCATCAGGGCCGGGGCGTACCAGCGGTTCACCGCGTCCTGCGCCATCTGCTTCTGTTCGGGGGTGCCGTGGGAGAGTTCCAGCAGGATCTCAAAGCCCTGGCGCTGGTGGAAGGACTCTTCCTTGCAGACCCGCACCATGGCCCGGCCGTAAGGGCCGAAGGACGCGCGGCAGAGCGGCACCTGGTTGGCGATCGCGGCGCCGTCGACCATCCAGCCGATGGCACCCATGTCTGCCCACGTGCGGGCCGGGTAGTTGAAGATGGAGGAGTACTTGGCCTTGCCGTCCATCAGGTCCTGCATCATCTGATCACGCGGCTGGCCGAGGGTTTCGGCGGCGGAGTAGAGGTAGAGTCCGTGGCCGGCCTCGTCCTGGACCTTGGCCATGAGGATGGCCTTGCGCTTCAGGCTCGGGGCGCGGGAGATCCAGTTGGCCTCCGGCTGCATGCCGATAATCTCCGAGTGGGCATGCTGGGAGATCTGGCGCAGGAGCGTTTTCCGGTAGGCCGGCGGCATCCAGTCCCGCGGCTCAATCCGGGAATCTTCCGCCATGACCTTGTCGAAGTAGGCCTGGCCCTCGGCGTCGAGCCGGGCCGCGTCCTCGGGGCTCTGTTCATGCCGTACCGACGATGGCTCGGCGGGCACTGACTGCAGGGTCTGCGATGCCATGGTTGCTCCTCGTGAATTTCCGATAAATAATTACCGACCGTTCGTTCAGGATATGCGGAAGGCTCGAGATGCGTCAAGGACGGGGGTTCCTAAAGAATGTCCGGACCGCGCTCAGGGAGAGTGGGCGCGCGAAAGGGTGCTGGCAGGCGCAGGGTGGGCTACCGTCCGCCGATAGTGAATCTTGGGTATACCTGCGGGGCTGATTGACGGGCCACGGGAGGGTCCGCCCGGCGTCGCAGCGTCACGGACCAGCCACTGGATTAGCTGGTTGGAATGATCGGTTGACTGTTTAAGCAACCGATCCGCAAAGGGCTGGACCGAGCAGATCGGGGGTCGCTGAGTCGTGGCGTCCAGCCTGGAAGAGAACACTTTCTTCGGTCTCGTCGGTGAACACGATCCGGCCCGCATCCTTAATGGCCACTCCGCTACTTGCATCCGTGCCGAGATAGCGGAAGCCCGTCACAGTGACAGTTCCGGTGGTCCAGTCATAGGTCTGGACGAAATGGGCCCTGATGGTCACAGCCTTGCCGGTGTCCAGATTCACCATGACATCGGCTGGGGCTGAGACGAACTGCTGTGTCCGGATCCTGTTGCCGTCGGCGTCGACGAAGCGTCGAAAACTGGTTGTCGAGGTCCCAGTGATGCTCGCATCAAAGTCCCCACAGCTGAACGTAAACGAATAGCTATCCTCGAATGGACCGAAGTTTACGGGCGGGGCCGCGGACGATGCGCCGGCAGACGTCAGTACCAGCCCCAATGCCGCAACAGGAACTGCGAGCCTGAAATATGTCATGGACTACCTTCCTCGGGGGGTGGACCGGCCGCAGGGAAACGGCGCTGCGTGCATCCTGCTCGCACCCTCAGTGGGAGTCAATAGCTTCCCGAACATGCCCGCTTGACCACCACGAACAGGGCTTGGAGGCTCCTCGCCATCACATGTCCCTGCGCTGGCCCCATACCGCCACGGCGAGGAACCGCAACACCGGATGCAGGACGAGCCAGCGCCGGCGTCATGAGCCCGGATCGCCGGTGATAGCTTGAACTCGTGAAGATCGCTGCCGGCAAAAAGCTCCCCCTCTGGGCCTCTGTGGCCCTGAACATGCTGATTGCCCTGGTGGCCGTCGCCCTGGCCCAGGGGTTCCTGGTGAAGGCCTACCGGATACCGTCCGGGTCAATGGAGCCGACGTTGCAGGGCTCTGCGGGCGACGGCGACAGAATCCTGGTCAACAGGCTTGCCTACACCGGCTCAGAACCGCACTCCGGCGACATCGTTGTGTTCACCCGGCCGGACAGCTGGCAGGCCGAATCGGCGGTGGCACGCGGCGCCGGGATCGCCGGGCTGGCCCGTTCATTCGGAGACGTGACAGGGATCGGGCCCTCCAACGAGCAATTCCTGGTAAAGCGGGTGATTGCGACCGGCGGCCAAACCATCAGCTGCTGCGGACAGGATGGCAAACTGCGCATCGACGGCCAGCCCCTCGACGAACCCTACATTTTCGAAGATTTGCCCTTTGAGGCAGGCAGGATCGACTGCCAGACCACTCCCCGTTCGCTCAGGTGTGTTCCCGTGTTCACAGTCCCCGAGGGCGAGCTCGTGGTGCTGGGTGACCACCGTTCAGTCTCGGTTGATTCCGCCATCGCCTGCCGGAGCCTGACCGCTGTGGCTGGCGACTGCATGAGGACGATCAAGTCCTCGGCGGTCGTCGGTCAGGTGGCGGCGAGATTCTGGCCTCTGGACCGCGCCGGCGGAGTGAGCTGACTCAGCGGGAAAGTGAAAATCCCCTCGGAGCGCGTTGCTCCAAGGGGATATCTTCAGTGCTAGCTCGCGTCTACCGCGCCGCCACCGGCTCAACGGACTGATACGCGGTGTAGTACCTGTACGAGCCCGCGCCTGTGGTGGGCACGCGGTTGAGAATGGTGCCGAAGACGGTGCCGTTCACGCGCCCGAGGTTGCCGAGGGATTTGCCAAGCTCTTCATCGGTGGTCTTTCCGGACCTGACGACGACGATTGCTCCGTCTGCAATGCGTGTGAGGACGGCGGCGTCCGTCACGGGGAGCAACGGTGGTGCGTCAACCAGCACAATGGCGTCCTGGGCGAGGGTCTTGAGCAACGTCTTCATGGCCAGCGATCCCAGCAGCTCGCTCGGGTTCGGCGGGATTCGGCCTGAACCGAGCACGCGCAGGTTTGGCATCGCACTCCATTCCTGCAGTACGTCTTCCAGCTCGGCGTGGCCGCTCAGAACGTCGGTTACACCGACTCCGGGGATGAGATTGAAGACATCGACCAAGGTGGGCCGGCGCAAGTCGCCGTCGACCACCACAACGTTCTCGCCGGCGGCAGCCATGGTTACCGCCAGGTTGGCCGTCACCGTCGATTTGCCCTCTGCCGGCACAGAACTCGTCACCACAATAATCCGCGGGGGATTGTCCACATCGACGTACTGGAGATTCGTCCGAAGTTCCCTCAGGGCCTCGGTGATGGCATGCGAATGTTCGCCCGACGCGACGGGACTGAACCCGTCGTCCAGCACGGTACTTTTCCCGTCCAGGCGGTGATCCACCGGGAGCGTGCCCAGCACTGGCACGCCGAACCGACGTTCGATGGCCGTGGCGCTCCGGAGCCTGCGGTCCAGACGGTGGCGAATGAGCGCGTAGAGGACTCCGAGGGCCAGCCCGGCCAGAGCTCCTATTCCCAGAGCCAGCTTCACGTTGGGGGATGTCGGGGCGGTCGGCAGGACGGCTTCGCCCAGTGGAACCACTCGGATGACCGGAACGGGAACGACGTCCGAGCCTTCCACCGCTTGGATGCTTTCCAGATCCTTAACTTGCTCGGCCAGGCCCTTGACCCAGGCATCTGCTACCCGCTGGGCCATTGCGGGGTCAGTGGACGTGGCAGTGACGGCAAGCTGGGCGCTTTCCTTCGGAACGGTCACGGAGACGGACCCCAGAAGGGCGTCCGGCGATGTTGCGAGGCCAAGCGACGTGACGACGCGCTCGGCCACGAGCCTGGACTTGGCCACTGTCTCGTACTTGGCGGCCTTAGTCTGGGCCAGGTTCTCGCTCATGAGCGAGAGGCTGAGGTTATCCGAGCCGCCTGCCACCACGATCCCGGTGGACTGTGCGGCGTAAATCTTCGGCTGCAGGAGGGTCCAGCAGAAGGCGAGCACGGTCAGCGCGAGGGTGAACGCCAGGATGCCCTTCCAACGTGCCCGAGCGATGCGCAGGTAGTCCTCCAGCGCAAGCCCCGCAGGTGTCTGCCCGTTGTTCTCGGCCGTATCAAAACCAGTCACGCGTTGGTCCTCTCCCCCGTGCCTGGCCCCAACGACCCACACGAAAAGTTACTCTACGGTACGGTGACCGCGTTGGTGTGCATATTAACTGCGTTAACCGCGCAGGATTAATCCCCGGCCGACGAGTCCGTCAACAGCCTCATCCAGTAACGCTTCATAGCCCTCGGGTAGCCCATGCAGAGCTTCGATCCGACTCACCAAAGTCTGCATCGAGATGGGTCGCCGGGTGGACTTCCAGATGATCGGTCCGATGCCGCTGAGGCGGGTGAGTTCGGCTTCCGTCAGGACGAGCAAGTCCTCGCCGATCTCAACCGCGTCAACGGCGGCGGCCGCCTGCAGCCAACCCGCGGAAATTGGTTCTGCCGTTTTGTCGCCTGCCTGGTGAGCTGCTGGCTCCGCTTCCGGCTCCATCAAGGCTGGAATCCATGCCACGGTGACTTCCTCCGGCTCGACAGCCGGCGCGAGGAAGAGCGGCGCCAAGCTGTCCGTCAGATCAGCCGCTTCGGAATAGCTGACGCGGAACACGCCGCCCACGCTGTCAATCAGCCGACAGAGTGATTGAAGCGGCTGGAAAACAGCAGCCTGGGAGGAGGTGTCCGGAATGAGTGCAAGCACTGCATCCACCAGAGGGACCGGCTCGATGGCGGGGAGCTGATAGTCCCCACCGGAAATCCTGTCGAGCAAAGCGATGGCCGCGATGCGGGGATTGTCCGGTGCACCGTGCAGGCCCAACTCATCCGGGCCAACCTGCAGTTTGGCGGCATCGGGCCTTCCCTGCTTGACCGATAGAGGCTTCGGGTAAGGAACAACAGTCCCATCAACCCGGATGGCGACGGTTTCGTCGGTTATATACCCAAAGGTCCGGGCGAGCTCCGATGAGGCCGTTGTCTTGCCGGTGCCCGATTTCGCCACCAGGGCGACAACTGCCCCACCGGAATCAGCAACCCCGCACGCGTGGAGCATCGTCAGCTCGCCGGCGCGCTCAAGGATGGCAGCGACGGTGACTTCCGACGTCACGGCTTCGGCCAAGCCCTCAAACGTGTCCGAGCCAAGGTGTCTAACGCCGTCGCCCGGGAGCTTCGAATCAAAGAAGAGGGAAGCGGTGAAGGGTTGGGCTGAGACGCTGGGCTCCGCTACCGATGTGACGGACCTCAGATCTCCTAAGCAACGGCTCCAGGCCTCAGTCATCGCTTGCCGTTGAGCAACTGTGGTGGCCGCACCCCACCTGACGGTGAAGTTGATACCCAACACGTCAAGGGACAAGTCACTGGGCGCGCTCATTCAATCTCACCAATCCGGCAACGCCTTAAAACCTCACTGCCCTCTACCAGCAGATACCCGCGCGGCAAGAACCGTTCTGACATGGCAAGCCCAACATGATCCCCGATATTTTTGCTTCTGGCCATTAGATCACTAATGGCCAGCCATACGGGACAAGAGCATCTGCAGCGAAACCCGCTATTCCTAAGGCTTCTTGAGGGTGGCCAGTGCTTGAACGGCTTTCGCAGTGGTGCGGTGATTGGTGGCAGAGTCGATAACGGCTACAGATACAGTGACGGAGTATTCCAGCGTGGCATTGTTCGGCGCGGCACCGTTTCCTGTTCTGGAATATGACCCGAAAGTGAATGTCGAGGAAGTACCTCCGGCCGGCACGGCCACGACACCGTCCCACTGTCCCGCAGACGACACCGCCTTGTTGTTAATCGTGCCGATGAAGAGTCCGATTTTGGTGGCGTCAATGGCAGCCTGATTTGCGGGAGCGACGGTGATGCTGACTGAAGCAGTCCCCGAGATGGCAGCGCCAGTCGTGGAGATGGTGAAGCCGTTGGGCCCCGTGCCCAATACCGCCGGAGTTCCCGTAACCGTTGGAGCACTCGTGCTGGGAACAATGGTTACCGATACGGTCCCCGTGTGCGACGCCGCAGCGGCCGGGGCTGCAATTGCTGCCGCGATAACAGGCACGCTCCATGCGGCGCCCTTCACAACGGAACGGCGGTCGAAACTCGCCTTCGGTGAGGCCAGGCTCTTGATCTCCGACATCTACTACCCCAAGTTCTAGTGCGGCGGAGAACCCAGTCGGGCCAGCTCCTGCCGAGCGTTTCGGCATCCCTGGACGACTGTACGCAGAAAAGCATGAATCTTCAATATCAAGATGCTTTATTTTCAAGAACGACAGAATTCCCCACTATCTCCCCCCGGAGATCTGAATGGCCCGTCGCGGATAGACTCGGAAACCATGCCGCCGGTAAGAGTCTCGCTAACGGAAGTTGGACAAACCTTGGATACGCCTCGCCCCGTCCGGATCCTCACGGTCTGCACCGGCAACATCTGCCGCTCGCCGGTGGCCGAGCGCCTGCTTCAGGCGGGCCTGGACCAGGTGCAACCTGGCGCCTTTGTGGTGCGAAGCGCAGGCACGCGGGCCATGGTGGGCGATCCGATCCAGCCGAGCTCAGCGGACATCATCAGGACGTTTGGCGGAACGCCGGACGGCTTCGCGGCCCGCCAACTGACGCAAAAGATCCTCAGGGAGTCCGATCTGGTGCTGGCGATGACCGCCAAACACCGCGGCGAGGTGATGCAGATGGATGCCTCATTGCTGAAGCGGACCTTTACTATCCGCGAGTTTGCCCGGATGCTGAAGGTCCTTGAGCAGCGCGACGCGGACGCTCCCGCGTCCTCTTCTGCCGGCGACATTCCTGCCTTTTGGCGGGAACTCCCGGGCCGGGCGGGGTCAGTGCGTCACCTGGCGCTGGCCCCGGACGCCTCCGACAACGACGTCGTGGATCCCTACCGGCGCGGCCAGGAGTTCTACGACCAGATGGAGGACGAGCTCGCCCCGGCCATCCTCGCCATCCTGCGGTTCGCACGCCACCATAGCTGAGCCAGGCCAGTACTTGCAGCTGGGCCGCCAGCATTCGAGCCCGGGGAACCGCGGCCGTCTCCGCGCCGGCGCCCATTTCGTGCAACGCTAGTTGCATGGATCTGGAGGTGTCGCCCGCGCTCACGATTCCCGCGTCGGAACTCGGCTGGCGGTTCTCGCGTTCGTCCGGGCCAGGCGGCCAGCACGTCAACACCTCTGACAGCCGCGTCGAACTCTCGTGGAACGTCGCCGGCTCGGCGGCGCTCTCGGATGGCCAACGGCTGATGCTCCTCAGCCGTCTCGGACAACGTCTCATCGCCGGGGTGATCACCGTGACCGCTTCCGAGCGGCGCTCCCAGCTGCGCAACCGCGAGATCGCGCTGGCCAAGCTCTCCGACCTCGTCGCAGAGGGCCTCGCCCCTGAAGCTGCCCGCCGCCGGGCAACCAAACCCACCCGAGGCTCGAACCGTCGGCGCCTCGCCGCAAAGGAGCAGCGGGCGGCGACGAAACGGCAACGACAACGGCCGTCCGCCGAGTAGCGCCCTCCAGTCATTATTCAGCCGCGGGGTAGCAGGAGCGTGTAGATAGAAGCCTGCTCCATAGGCGAACCCGGCGCAGCTGGATACTAGGCCGCCGCCAGCCTTCGGACCCGGGGAACCGCGGCCCTTTCCGCCGGCGCTACGATGCTGAGCTGGCATTCTGACTGCAGCGGGTCAATGGTGGCCGGCAGGTGGTGGGAGGCTGAGCACTCCCGGAGCTGTTCGAGGGCCGCCGGTTCCACCACGGCGTGGCTGACATCCACCACCAAGTGGAGTCCTTCCCTCAGGTGGTTTGCCCGCTTGACCACCACGTACAGGGCCTGGAGGCTCCTCGCCGTCACATGTCCCTGCGCTGCTACTTCTGCCTGACCGCAATCGAGGTCGAGCCTGACAAGGACCCGGAGTTTGTGGTTCAAAACGATTCCCCTGTTCGTGCATGTACCGCTTGGCCGCGACGCTGCGACCGGTTTGGCCGCGACGCTGCGACCGCAACCCAGCCTAGGCAGGGAGTGTGATGTAGGCAACAGTGCGCTTCATATCGGGGAAACCGCGCGTTATGTGCCGGGTTGTTGGCGAAAAAGTGTTGATCTGCGGGCACGGTGTACTGTAGAGGAGGCCCCACGGAGACCATCCGGCACTTGGCACTAGCCCAGAGCGCACCGGAGAGCGACATCGTGGCCCCCTTACCGCCGCGGCGAGGAACTGCATCACCGGATGCAGGACGAGCCAGCGCCGGCCAGCCAGTCCACTCTGCGTTTCGCGCCCCTCAGTACTCCGGCGTGGCCCGCCAGAGTACTGGCAGCCAGAATCCGGGCACCGGGCCCGGCCGACTCAGAGGAACACATGACACACCCCTTCGACAGCCCAGACGACGTACGCGGGGCGGATTTCCGCGAGCGGCGGCGTCCCGTGAAGAAACGCCGAGGCCGGAAGGTGCTGATCGCCGTCGGCGTGGTGCTGGCGCTCGTCGCGGTGGTGGCTGGCGGCTACCTCTTTAACCTCGCACGGACCTTCGACTCCGGCAGCAGCAAGATTGACCAGGCCTTCCCGGACGAGTCCACGCGCCCGAAGAAGACGGACACCTCGATGAACATCCTGGTGATGGGCAGCGACAGCCGCGGCGCCGCCGAGTCTGATAACGCGGGCGCCACGCCCACGGACCAGCGCGCGGACACGCTGATGCTCATGCATATCCCGGCGGACCGCAAGAACATCTACACCATGTCCATCATGCGCGACCTCTGGGTGGACATCCCCGGGCACGGCGAAGCGAAGATCAACTCGGCGCTGGCCCTTGGCGGCACGCCCCTGATGGTGCAGACCGTCGAGTCGATCTTCCAGCAGCGCATCGATCACGTGGCGATGATCGACTTCGAGGGCTTCAAGGGCCTCACGGACGCGCTGGGCGGGGTGACCGTGAACCTCAACCTGCCGTTTACTTCGACCGCACTGCCGGGCCAGTCCTTCGCCCCGGGCCAGCACACCTTCAATGGAACCGAAGCCCTGGCCTTCGTGCGCGAACGCCACGCCTACGCCGACGGCGACTACCAGCGGGTCCGCAACCAGCAGGAGTTCCTGCGGGCCATCATCAAGAAGTCGACCGCCGGCCAGACACTCAGCAACCCGATCACCATCAACAACATGGTGGGCGCCGTCTCGCCGTTCGTCACCGTGGACAAGTCCTTTGATTCGGGGGCCGTGGCCGGGCTCGGGCTCGAACTCAGGGACATCCGGGCGCAGAATACCGTGATGTTCACGCTGCCGACCGGGGGCGTGGGAACGTCCACGGATGGCCAGTCGATCGTGCTGGCCGACCCGAACGCCATCCAGGACATCTCCGGGGCGATGGCCTCGGGCACCTTGGGCGAGTACGTTGCGGCGAACGAGTTCGAGAACGGGAACTGAGCCCCGCCGGGTGAGGCGCCAGGGGAGGCCCTTGGACCCATAGTCCGCGGCGGGCCGCAGTGGTAGCGTCCGTTCATGGGGAATGCTCCGGAGCCAGCAGCCGCGGCTTCCGCAGCGTCCCCGCCCCCTCCCCCGTCCCCCGCGGCACGCCGTCGTCGTCGGATCATCCTGCTCCTGGGGGCGCTGGTGGCGCTCGCCGTGGCCGTTGCGGCCTCGGCGTACGTTTTCTCCCGGCCGCGGTCCGCGGACCCGGCGCCGGCGGGAACCGCCGCACCGGCAGCCGCGCCCGCGACGGCACCCGGCCCCGCACCCACTCCCAGCCCCGTTCCCACGCCGCCGCCCAGCCCCACGCCCGCGCCGGAACCGCCCGCCGTCGCCCTTAACATCTTGCTGATCGGGAGCGACAGCCGGGTCAATGAGCGGGCGGCGGCGGCCGGCGGCACCGCCTCCGACCAGCGCGGGGACGCCCTCGTGCTGATCCACCTCCCGGCGGACCGGCAGGGTGTCTACGGCATCTCGATCATGCGTGACCTGTGGGTGAACATCCCCGGCTACGGATTCGCGAAAGTGAACGCCGGACTTGAGCTGGGCGGGGTGCCGCTGATGACGAAGACAGTGGAGGCGCTGCTGGGCCAGCACATCGACCATACGGTGATGTTGGATTTTCAGGGGTTCGCGGCCATGACAGACGCGCTGGGCGGGGTCGACGTCAACGTCAAGCGGGCTTTCACCAGCACCGCAGATGACAAGGTGTATTTTCCGGCGGGCGTGAACCGACTCAACGGGCTGCAGGCCCTGGCCTTTGTCCGCGAGCGCCATGCCTTCGCCGACGGCGACTACCAGCGGGTCCGGAACCAGCAGACTTTCTTGAAAGCCGTGATGGCCAAGATGGCATCCGAAGGCAGGCTGGCGGACCGCGCCACCGTCCGCAAACTCATCGCCACTGTGCTGCCGCACGTGACCCTGGATGCAAGCTTCACCCTGAAGTCGCTGGAAAACCTCGCCTTCAGCCTCCGCAGCACAGCGCCGGGACGTGGCGTGTTCTTCACGCTGCCGACCGCCGGCACAGGGTTCAGCCGGGACGGCCAGTCGATTGTCCTGCAGAACCCTGCCGCGACCGCCGCGGTCTCCGCCGCGCTGGGCTCGGGAACGCTTGCCCGCTACGTGGCGGCCAACAATTTGCAGAACGGCAATTGAGGCGCCGCTCTTCGGTAGATTGGGTCCATGACCCAGACTCCCGCCCAGCCGTCCCCGCAGCCTCCCGTCGCCCGGAAAGTTCCCGCGGTGCGCACCCACCACGGCGACGCGTTCGAGGACAACTACGAGTGGCTGCGGGACAAGGAATCCGCCGAGGTGGTGGACCTGCTCAAGGCCGAAAACGCCTACCAGGAGGCCGTGACCGCGCACCAGGAGCCGCTGCGCGAGGCCATCTTCCAGGAGATCAAGGGCCGCACCCAGGAAACAGACCTCTCCGTCCCGAACCGCAAGGACGGCTGGTGGTATTACACCCGCTCGGTCGAGGGCAAGGAGTACGGCATCCACTGCCGCGTGCGCGGCCAGGAAACCGGGGACCGCGTCGCGGACTGGACTCCCCCGGCTGTGGAGGCCGGCGTCGTCATCCCCGGCGAGGAAGTCCTGCTCGATGGCAACCTGGAGGCCGAGGGCAAGCCGTTCTTCGCCGTGGGCGGGGCCGCCACGACCATCGACGGCACCCTCTATGCCTACGCCGTGGACAACGCGGGCGACGAGCGCTTCACGCTGCGCATCAAGGACCTGCGCACCGGTGTGCTGCTGCCGGACGTGATCGAGAACGTCTTCTACGGCATCTCCTTCTCCCCCGACGGCAGCCGGATCTTCTACACCGTGGTGGACGATTCCTGGCGGCCGTACCAGGTGAAGTCCCATGTGCTCGGCACACCTGTCAGCGAGGACGCGGTCATTTACCAGGAGGACGACGTCGCCATGTGGCTCGGCTTCGAGCTTTCGGCCGACCGGCGCCACCTGGTGCTCAGCATCGGCTGCTCCGAGTTCAGCGAGACCCGCCTGCTGCGCTTTGATGACCTCGACGCCGGACTGCGCACCGTGATCTCCCGCGACGAGCGAATCCTCTACGAGGCCGAGCCGTTCCTGCTGGCGGATGCCTCAGGCCGGAGCCAGGAGCGGATCCTGCTCACCCACAACAAGGACGCCATCAATTCCATGGTCTCCCTCGTGGACCCGGCCGAGCTCGCAAAGCCGCTCGCCGAGCAGCACTGGGACACCGTCGTCGCCCATTCCGACCACGTCCGCGTCAACGGCGCCGGGGTCACCTCGACTCACGCGGTGGTCTCCGTCCGAAAGGACACCATCGAACGGGTCCAGGTCCTGCCCCTGGCCGGCCTGGGAACCCCGGAGCAGGGCGCCGCGGTGGAACCCGCGTTCGACGAGGAGCTCTATACGGCCGGCGTCGCGGGCTCCGACTACGAGGCCCCCGTGATCCGGATGGGCTACACCTCGTACTTCACCCCGTCGCGGGTCTACGATTTCGTGCTGCCCACTCCGGAGCAACCGGCCGGTGAACTCCTGCTGCGCAAGGAGAGCCCGGTGCTGGGCGGCTACTCGCCGTCGGACTACGTCGCCACCCGGGAGTGGGCCACCGCCGCGGACGGGACGAAGATTCCGCTCTCGGTGCTCCGCCACGCCTCCGTCCGGCAGGATTCGACCGCGGCCGGCCTGGTGTACGGCTATGGCTCCTACGAAATGAGCATGGATCCGGGCTTCGGGATTCCCCGGCTGTCCCTGCTGGACCGGGGCGTCGTGTTCGTGATCGCCCACATCCGCGGCGGCGGCGAGCTCGGCCGGCACTGGTACGACGACGGCAAGAAGCTGCGCAAAAAGAACACGTTCACCGACTTCATCGCGGCCACCGACTGGCTCGCCGGATCCGGCTGGGTGGACCCGGGCCGGATCGCCGCGATGGGCGGCTCCGCCGGCGGACTGCTGATGGGTGCCGTCGCCAACCTGGCGCCGGAAAAGTATGCGGCGATTGTTGCCGCCGTCCCGTTCGTGGACGCGCTGACCACCATCCTGGACCCCGAACTGCCGCTCTCGGCCCTGGAGTGGGAGGAATGGGGCAACCCGATCACCGACCCGGAGGTGTACGCGTACATGAAGTCGTACACGCCCTACGAGAACGTCCAGGCCGTGGCGTACCCGAAGATCGCCGCGGTCACCAGCTTCAACGACACCCGCGTGCTCTACGTGGAGCCGGCCAAATGGGTGCAGCGATTGCGCGAAGTGAACACCGGAAGCGAGCCGATCGTCATGAAGATCGAGATGGAAGGCGGCCACGGCGGCGCCTCGGGCCGGTACGTGCAGTGGCGCGAACGGGCCTGGGACTACGCGTTCGTGGCCGATTCCCTTGGCGCCACCGAACTGCTGCCGGGAGCCGGAGTGAAGTAGCCCGCACGGGCGACACATCCGGGCGCGGTTTCGCTGGCGAGTTCCGCACTAACGCGCCCATTCGCCAAAGATGGCCGCTATGAGAGCTCTCATAGCGGCCATTTTCGTCGAATCGGCAGGGCGTCCGGTACACAATTAATGATCATCATGCTTACTATTGACGTTTGTTAGGCACATCGATGGAGAAACTGCTCACTGGGGGCAGGCAGAGACGTGCCGGAGATGGAGTTTGCTATGAGCGTTGAGCAGGGAATGACCCCGTTGACTGATGATGAGCTGATGGCGCAGGGCGGCACCGCCCTTCCGGACAAGGAGGTCGCCTCCGTCCTGGACCTGAACGCCGACCTGAACCTGGGGATCAGCGCCGCGGCGCCGATCGACCTCGGTATCGCCGCCAACGCCAACGTTGCCGCGCCGATTGATGCCGCTGCCTCGGCAAACGTGCTCTCCTTCGGGTCTGAGTCCCAGGCCCTCGCCGACCAGGGCACCATCATCAACCAAGGCGTCACGGGCAACGCCACGGCAGACTCCACCCAGGACAGCGTTATCGATCAGGGCGCCGGCACGGATGCCGGGACCACAGCAGGTTCTGCCGCAGCGCCTGCCCCCACGGATCCGGCCACAGCCGATCTCGCCGGTGCCGTTCCTGCCGACGCCGTCCCTGCCGACGGCACGGGCGTCCTGCCCGATGGCACGGCCCCGGACCTGGGCGGCGCGCTGCCGACGGATGTGGCCGGAGCCGCAGGCGCCGCGGGTGCCCTCAGCGGCAACCTGCTCAACGTCGACGTGAACCTGGACGCCAACGCGGGCATCGCAGCACCCATCAATGGCGCGGTGGCCGCCAACGCCAACGTCGCCGCGCCGATCGACGCGGCCGTCGGCGCCAACATCGGCTCAATCGACAGCAACGCGTTCGCCGTCGCCCAGCAGGATGCCATCATCAACCAGGACATCCATGGCGACGCCACGGCGTCGGCTGACCAGCAGTCCGACCTGAAGCAGTAGCACCTAGATGAACACTGTGCACGGAGGGCCGTCCGGGCAGGACGGCCCTCCGGTCCTGCCTGCCACCGGCGGCGTCGGCTCTGCCTCGACCGGCAGCGCCACGTCCGACGCCGGATCCGGCGCCGGAACTGCCGGCCCGGGTACTGCCGGCCCGGGTACTGCCGGCGCCGGTACTGCCGGCCCCGGTACAGCCGGCCCGGCGTCGTCCGTGGCCGTCGGCCTGCAGCCGGTGCCGGTGCGGGCCGCCGGCATCCAGCTGATCGGCGAGGCGAAGGGGTCCGGCTACAAGGAAGCCCCGTCCCTGGTGCGCCGCTCCGACGGCCAGACCATCCAGCTCACCCGCCTGCTGTACTTGGTGCTCGAGGCGATCGACGGCCGGCGGGGCCCGGAAGAAATCGCCGGGCACGCCAGCAGCAGTTTCGGACGTCTTGTCAGTGCCGAGAACGTCCAGACGCTGATCACCTCCCAGCTCCTCCCGCTCGGCCTCCTCCGGCTGGCGGACGGTTCCGAGCCCGCAGTGAAGAAATCGAACCCGCTGCTGGGCATGCGCTTCCGGTATTCGGTGACCGATCCGGACCGCACCCGGAAGATCACGGCGCCGTTCGCCACGCTGTTCAACCCCGTGATCGTTGTGGCCGTGACCGCTGCCTTCCTGGTCACGTGCTGGTGGGTGCTGATGGTCAAGGGGCTGGCATCGGCCACCCATGAAGCCTTCGCCAACCCCGGACTGGTCCTCCTGATCCTGGTGGTCACGGTGCTCTCCGCCGGTTTCCATGAGTTCGGCCACGCCGCCGCCGCCCGCCGCGGCGGCGCCACCCCCGGCGCCATGGGCACGGGCCTGTACCTCATGTGGCCGGCCTTCTACACGGACGTCACCGACTCCTACCGGCTGGGGCGGGGCGGCCGGCTGCGCACCGACCTTGGCGGACTCTACTTCAACGCAATCGTGGCCGTCGCGATCATGGGCATCTGGTGGGCCACCGGCTTCGATGCGCTGCTGCTGGTGGTGGTCACCCAGATCCTGCAGATGGTCCGGCAGCTGATGCCGCTGGTCCGCTTTGACGGCTATCACATCCTGGCCGACGCTACCGGCGTCCCGGACCTGTTCCAGCGCATCAAGCCCACCCTGCTGGCACTGGTGCCGTGGCGCAGGACAGATCCCGAAGCCAGGCTCCTGAAGCCCTGGGCCCGGGCCGTGGTCACCATCTGGGTGCTGGTCACGGTTCCCCTGCTGCTCTTCAGCATGGCCACCATGGTGCTGACCCTGCCGCGCGTCCTGGGCACCGCCTGGGACAACGGACTCAAGCAGCAGGCCATGCTCTCCCACAGCCTCGCCGCCGGGGACATTGCCGACGCCGCCGTCCGGGTGATCGCGATCGCCTGCCTGGCATTGCCGGTGCTGGGCATCCTGTACATCCTGCTGCGCCTGGTCCGCCAGCTGGTCACCGGGCTGTGGCGGAAGACCCGCGGCAAGGCCCTGCAGCGCGCCACCGCAATGGTAGCCGTCGCGGCTGTGGCCGCGGGCCTCGCCTGGGCCTGGTGGCCCGGCGGTGACACCTACCGCCCCGTCCAGCCCTACGAGCGCGGCACCCTGGCCGACGCCACCACGGCAGTCTTCCCGGCCGCCGCCACGGGCCGGATGGCGGAGGGCCAGTCGGGCAAAACCGTTGCCCTGTGGCCGGAGGGCGCCCGGAAGCCCACCCGCGACGAGCCGCAGCTGAGCATGGTCCTGGTGCCCCGGCAGGGAGCCCCAGCCGGCACGGCCGGCGCGGCGGCGCCGTCGTGGGTGTTCCCCTTCGACAAGCCTGCCGCTCCGGAGGATGACGGCAACCAGTCCCTCGCGGTCAACACCACTGACGGTTCTGTGGTCTACGACGTCGCCTTCGCCCTGGTCTGGGCGGACGACGGCGACGCCGTGGACACCAAGAATGAGGCCTACGCCTTTGCCAGCTGCGCGGACTGCGCCGCAGTGGCCGTGGGCTTCCAGGTGGTCCTGATTGTGGGCCAGACCGATGTGATCGTCCCGAAGAACCTCTCGGCGTCGGCCAACTACAGCTGCCTCCGGTGCCTGACGTACGCCCTGGCGAGCCAACTGGTGCTCACCCTTGACGGGCCCCTGAGCGGCGACGGCATGGCCAGGCTCAACGCCCTGTGGCAGGAGATCGCGGCCTACGGCAAGGACCTGCGGAACCAGCCGCTCTCGGAGATCCAGGGCCGGCTTAGCGCGTACAAGGAACAGATCATGGCGGTCATCAAGGCCGATCCGAGTGCCACCCCGGCCGGGTCCTCCGGCACGAGAGCGACGCCGGGCGCAACGCCTGGTGCCACGCCGGGTGCGACGTCTGGCGCCACGCCTGGTGCGACTCCCGGCGCCACTGCGGGAGCGACCCCCGGCAGCACGCAGGCCCCGGCCCCGGGACCCACCGGAGTGACGGCGCCGGCTGGCGGTGCGGCGTCGTCCGGTCCCGCTCCGGGCTCCGTTGCCACGGTGCCGGCAGAGCAGCAACCGACTGCGCCGGCTCCCGCGTCGGGCACGGTCTCACCAGCGCCCGCGTCGACCGGGCCGCCGGCACCCTAAGCCGGGGACGCGAACGGCAGCCGAATTGACGCAGATGGCCGGAATGAGGACTCCATTCCGGCCATCTGCGTCAGATCGGTACTCCAGCAGATCGGCGCTCCGTCACATCGGAGCTTCCCGTCGCCTTCCCGGCGCCTCCAACCGCCGGGCACCCGCTGCCGGGCCTTCCATTCATCCGCGACGATGGTGTACACCATTTCCGTGGCCCGTTCGTCCATTTGGTGCCACGTTGGCCTGCCACTTTCCACCTGCCGAGATTCCAGGCCCATGCCGAGCCGTTGGACCCGGCACCCATCACGGAGAGGTAACACGATGAGACTAACGCTGACAGAGTTCCTCACATTGGACGGCGTGGCGCAGGGTCCTGGATCGCCCGAGGAGGACACCAGCGACGGCTTCTCACAGGGAGGTTGGTTCGTCCCCTTCCTGGACGAGGATTTCGTCCGGCGGGCGGCGGCCTGGCTCGGTGAGGCGGATGCGTTGCTGTTCGGCCGTCGGACCTACGAGAACTTTGCGAGGGACTGGCCGAGAATCACGGACCCTGATGATCCGTTCTCCGAAAAGATGAATGGGTTGCCGAAGTACGTGGCCTCGCACACCCTGGCGAAGGCTGGTTGGGCACCGACGACGATCCTGTCCGGCGACGTCCCCGCACAAGTCGCTGAGTTGAAGAGGCAGCCCGGCAGGGAATTGCAGATCCACGGGAGTGCCCGGCTGGCCCAGTCGCTGCTGGGCGCGGGGCTGATCGACGAATTGCGGCTGGTGATCGCCCCGGTGGTGGTAAGTAACGGCAGGCGGCTGTTTCCGCCGGGAGGCGCCCCGGCGGGCCTGCATCTGGTCCGCAATGAGACAACGCCGGGCGGACTCGCGATTCTTGTCTATGAGTCGGCAGGGCTTCCCACGTACGGGACCTATGATCCTGCTTCGTCCCGCGGTTGAGCCTGTCGGACCATTGATCCTGTCGAACCATTGAGCCCGTCGAACCATTGAGCCTGTCGAACCCCGGGGGCATCTGAAAGGTGTCCCCTGGACCTACCTGTCAACGTCTCGGTGGGGCCCGGCTAGCGGGCCTTCCATTCCTCCGCGAGGATGGCGTACACCACCTCCGTGGCCCATTCGCCCTTGTAGTGCCACTTGTCCACCTGGCGTGATTCCAGGCGCATGCCGAGCCGCTCACAAAGCGCCGCCGAGTCCGTGTTCAGGGCATCGAGCTTGGCGTCGATGCGGTGAAAGCCCAGGTCCTCAAAACCGAGCTTGAGCAGCGCCCGGGCAGCCTCGCTCGCGATGCCCCGGCCCCGCGCTTCGGGGGCCAGGCTCCAGCCGATCTCGGCCTGCCCGCATCCCTCCAGCCACTTCAGCACCACCTCGCCGAGCAGCCCCGGCGAGTCCGCGGCCTCAATGGCCAGGGCCACCCAGTCGCCCTCCTTCTCGAACTCGAAGTTGGCGTACCGTCCCACCGTTTCCATCGACTGCGTGTAACTCTTGGCCTCGCGGGGCAGGAACCGGGCGGTTTCCGGGAGCGAGTGGTACGCGTGGAAGGCATCGAGGTCGGAGGCCTCAAAGCGCCGCAGCACTAGCCGTTCGGTGCGGATGGGCAGCGGAGGGAGGGGCTTAGGTTCGGTCATGCCTCCAACGCTACCCATCGATTGCTCCGTAAGCGCCGTTTTGAGCCGCCACAAGGGCGGTTACGGAGCAACCGATGCCTGGGCGACGACGGCGGCCGTCGCCTCGGCGATCGCGCGCTCCTCGTCGGTGGGGACCACCAGGACAGGCAGGGCCGACGTCGGGGTGGAAATGACCCGGGGTTCCTTGGACCGCTCCCGGTTCAGCCCGACATCGAGTTCGACGCCGAGGGCGCCGAGCCGCTGCGCCACCAGGTTCCGGAACTGGTGCGAGTTCTCCCCGATCCCGGCCGTGAACACGAGGGCCTTCGCACCGCCAACGGCCACGTGGTAGCCGCCGATGTACTTCGCGAGCCGGTAGGACGCGACCGCCAGGGCCATGGCCGCCTTGGCGTCGCCGGCTTCCGCGGCCTCCACCACCGAGCGCATGTCGTTGTTACCGGCCAGGCCCTTGAGCCCGGACTGCCGGTTCAGCATCGAATCCAGGTCCTCGGGAGACCAGCCGTTCCGGCCCAGGAAGACCAGGATGGACGGATCGAGGTCCCCGGAGCGGGTCCCCATGACGAGGCCCTCGAGGGGCGTGAATCCCATGGAGGTGTCGATTGAGTGGCCGCCGCGGATCGCCGTGACCGAGGCGCCGTTCCCCAGGTGGGCGATGACGGCGTCGAACTCCTCGACCGGAACATCCAGCAGCGCTGCCGCCCGGTGCGCCACGTATTCGTGCGAGGTGCCGTGGAACCCGTAGCGGCGGATCCCGTGTTGTGTGTAGAGCTCGTCCGGCACCGCGTAACGCCAGGCGTGCTCGGGCAGGGTGCGGTGGAAGGCTGTGTCGAACACGGCCACCTGCGGCAGCTCGGGCCATTTCTTCGAGATCGCGCGGATGCCAAGGACATTGGCGGGGTTGTGCAGCGGCGCGAGCGGGTTCAGCCGTTCAATGGCCCGGGTGATCTCGTTGTTGACCAGCACCGGCTCGGCGAAGCGCTCCCCGCCGTGCACCACGCGGTGGCCCACGGCATCGAGCTCACGGTCCCCCAAGGCTTCGTGGATGGCCGCGCCCACCTGCTCCAGCGCCTCGGCGTGGTCGCGGGGGCCCTCGATCTGGCCGTCGCCCTCACCGCCGGCACCCATGCCGATCTTCTCGACCAGGCCCTCGGTGAGCACGCTGCCGGCCTCGACGTCGCGCACCTGGTACTTGAGCGAGGACGAGCCGGAGTTGATGACGAGCACGAGCATGGGGCCTCCTAAGCCTTGGCTTCGACGCTACCGTCGAGGGTGCGTCGGGACTGGCATCACGCCGGAGCCTGGCCGAGCGCTCCGTCGGTTCCACTATAAATTGCCGGACCCGGCAAGGGCGCCAATCCGTTGCGAAAGCCGCGGCGGAGCCGGCCTGCCCGGCCCCTTTCAAGGTGCCGCGAGGAAGGCCCGGGCCTGCGGCGTGGGTGCCTAGACCCGTTGGACCTGCGGACCGGCAATGGGGTAAGTTTGCCGGGGTGCTGGGGGGGCCCGCTCCGCCCGAACCGGCGGAGGACGACCCCGACAGAAGGGCCTTTGGATGGATGCCGGTGGGCTGAAAAGGACTTGGTCCATGGCGGCCGCGCTCGGGGACGAAGTCCCCCTGTACTTCTACTCGCACTTATTCCTGTCCCACCCGGAGCTACGCGAAATGTTCCCGGTCTCGATGGCCGGCCAGCGGGACAAACTCTTCGCCGCCCTCGGGCACATTGTGAGCCACGCGGATCAAATTGACGAGGTGGCCGGATTCATCGGCCAACTCGGCCGCGACCATCGCCGCTTCTCCGTAACGCCTGAGCAGTACTCGATGGTGGGGGCTTCCTTCCTGGCGACGCTGCAGAAGTACCTCGGTCCGGAATGGACCGACGAGGTGGCGCAGTCGTGGGCCGAGGCGTACGGACTGATCGCCAAGGTCATGGTCATGGCCGCCGAGGAGGCCTCGGATACTACTCCGCCGTGGTGGGAAGGCGAGGTCACCGCCGTCGAGCGCCGAAGCCTGGATGTCACGGTCCTGGAGGTCCGCGTCGCGGACGGCTTCACCTACTCGCCCGGCCAGTCGGCCTCGGTGGAGGTTCCCGCCCTCCCGCGGACCTGGCGCTTCCTGAGTCCTGCCAACGCCCCCCGCGCCGACGGCACAATCGAACTGCACGTCCAGCTGATTCCCGGAGGCCTCTTCAGCACCGCCGCCGTCCGCCGGACCAAGGTGGGCGATACGGTGCGCATCGGCGCCCCTGTAGGGGACCAGCTCGCCCTCGAGGGTTCACGGGACCTGCTCATGGTTGCCGGCGGGACCGGACTCGCCCCGATGGCCGCGATCGTCGACGCCGTCCGGCAGCAATGGGGCGAGTACGGGAGCGGGCCGCGGGTGGACCTCTTCCACGGGGCACGGGTCCCGTGGAACCTCTACGACCAGCAGCGGCTCGCCGAGCTCGCGTTGAGGGAGCCGTGGTTCAGCTACCACCCGGTCGTCTCCGACGACGCCACCTTCCCGGGCGCCCAGGGCTACGTGGGCACCGTGGCAGCGGCACACCCCGAGGCATCCCGCCGTCTGGCCCTCGTGGCCGGATCGACGGCGATGGTGGGGCACACCATCAGCGAACTCGTTGCGGCGGGCACCCCGCGCGCCGATATACGGTACGAAGACTACGCAGGTGTCGAGGACAACTCCTCTGCCACCGGCGCAGACCAGGGAGAGGTATACCATGAGCACCGCTAGCCCAGAAGGCCGCATCAGCCCTTCCGACGTCCGCAACGCCTCGTTCGAGGTGGTGGGACGCGGGTACGACCAGCAATCCGTCCACGAGTTCCTTCGCGCTGTTGCCGAGCAACTCGAGGCGGACCAGCGCCAGCCGGGCGCAGTAAGTCCCCAAGCCAAGGACGAGATGGTCAAGGTCATCACGCAGGCGCAGATTCTCGCCGAGAAGTTCGTGGCCGAGGCCGAGCAGTACTCGAAGGACCTCGTAGCCAGCGCCCGCACGCAGTACAGCGAGATCCTGCGCCGCGCCGAGGATTCCGTGGCCACGCGGGAGGCCGTTCCTGTGCCGGCGGCCACGGCGGCCGGCTACACCGACACCATTCAGGAAATCGAGTATGTCCGCACCTACACCAAGGTGGCCCAGGTCCAGCTGCGCGCCGTGATCGATGCCCTGGCCGAGCAAGTGGACCGGCTCGGGGACCTCCCCGTGGCCCGCGCCGACCGCAGCAGCAACGAGTAGCACCAAGCCCTAGGCTCCGGCGCGCCCCGCCTGCGCGGGCTGCGCGTCGGAGTCTAGCGCCTCGGCTGACGCGCTGTCAGTCACGGACTGCGCCTGCACGGCGGTGATGGCCACCGTGTTCACGATGTCCTCCACGGTGCACCCGCGGGAGAGGTCGTTGACCGGCTTCCGGAGCCCCTGCAGGACGGGCCCGACGGCGACCGCGCCCGAGGACTGCTGCACCGCCTTGTAGGTGTTGTTGCCGGTGTTGAGGTCCGGGAAGATGAACACGGTGGCCTGCCCGGCGACGGACGAGCCGGGCATCTTGGACTGGGCGATCGCGGCGTCCACGGCGGCGTCGTACTGGATGGGGCCCTCGACGGCGAGATCCGGGCGGCGGTCCTTCACGACTTCGGTGGCCTGCCGGACTTTGTCCACTGCTTCCCCGGTCCCGGACCCGCCGGTGGAGTAGGACAGCATGGCCACCCGCGGCTCCACGCCGAACTGGGCTGCGGTCTCGGCTGAGGCCAGCGCGATATCCGCCAGTTGCTCCGCGTTCGGGTCAGGGTTGACCGCGCAGTCGCCGTAGACCAGCACCCGGTCCGGCATCAGCATCAGGAACACCGAGGAGACGATCTTTACGCCGTCCCGCGTCTTGACGAACTCCAGCGCGGGCCGGATGGTGTGGGCCGTGGTGTGCGCGGCGCCGGACACCATGCCGTCCACCACTCCGAGCTGCACCATCATGGTGCCGAAGTAGCTGCCGTCGAGCATGACTTCCAGCGCCCGGGCCAGGTCCACGCCCTTGTGCGCCCGCAGCTCCGCGTACTTCTGAGCAAACTGCTGGCGCAGCTCCGACGTCGCGGGGTCCACGATGCTCATGCCGGAGAGGTCGATGCCCTGGGTGGACGCCAGCTCCCGGACTGCCGACTCGTTGCCCAGGATCGTGAGGTCGCAGACGTCCCGCCGGTGCAGAATTTCGGCGGCCCGCAGGATCCGCACGTCGTTGCCCTCGGGCAGGACAATGTGCCGGCGCTGCAGCCGGGCCCGCTCAATGAGGTCGTGCAGGAACCGCAGCGGCGTCATCCGCTCCAGCCGCGGCAGGTGCAGCCGCTCCACCAGCTCGGCCTCGTCCACGCGCTTCGCCCACAGCCCCACGGCCGAGGCCACCTTGCGGCGGTGCCCCGACCAGATCTCGCTGCGGACCTCGGACACCCGTTTGGCGGTGGTGTAGGTATCGTCCGGGGCCGCGAACACGGGGAATGGCGCCTGCGCCAGCAGCGAGTAGATGTTGGGGTCCGGGGCCAGGCCGCCGGTGAGGATGAGGGCCGACGGCACCGGAAACTCCGGCGAGAACGACGACGCGAGGCACGCGACCATCACGTCCGCACGGTCACCCGGGACGATCACCAGGGCGCCGTCGTCGAGCACGTGCAGGAAGTTGGCCACGTTCATCGCCGCCACCTTGATGGAATGGACGTCGCGTTCCATGTCCTGCCGGCCGGCCACCTGGCGGATCCCGAGGGCCGAGGCCACCTCCCCGGTGGTGGGCCGTGCGATGTCCTCCAGCTCGGGGAAGACGTAGACGGGGCGGCCGGACGCGCCGGGCTTCACGGCGGCGATGATCCCGTCCACGTCCTCCGGGTCGGCGCGGTTCACCATGATGGCCAGGAGGCTGCAGCGTTCCGCCGCCAGTTCCTTGCGGGCAACCTCGACGGCATCGGCAGCCTCCGCGACGGTCCGCCCCTTCGCGCCCACCACGGCCACGATCGAGGCGGCCAGGTTGTTCGCCAGGCGAGCGTTGAGGTCGAATTCGACGGCGGCATCCTGGCCGGTGAGGTCCGTCCCCTCCACTATCACGACGTCGCAGTGGCGGGACATTTCGGCGAAGATCTCCACGCAGCGGGCGTCGATCTCGGCCCTGTTTCCCTCGGCCAGCAGCCCGCGGACCTCGGCAAAGGTCAGGCCGCCGCGGCAGCGCTGGTCGTCAAGATCGAACCGGGCCTTCATCAGCGCCACCATCGGGTCCGCCGCGGCGTCGTTGCCGTGAACCACAGGCTTGAAGAAGCCGATCCGGTCCGCGTGCCGGTGGAGGGTGTCCGCCAGCCCCAGCGCTATGAGGGACTTGCCGGAGCCCGGGGTGGTCGCGCTGACGTAAATTCCTTTGGCCATGATCCGCCCTTTGCTGTGCTGGTGCAGGTCCTCCTATCCTGTCACCTCCTGCGGCGACCTGGGCCAGGCAGAGCGTGAGTCAACCCACTATGAATGGCTGGGGGCCACTGCTTCCGCCAGTTGACCGGCGCGACGCAGCATCAGCGCCGTCCGGCGCACAACGCAGACCA
Organism: Arthrobacter sp. P1_B3; assembly: GCF_056406615.1. NCBI lineage: Bacteria > Bacillati > Actinomycetota > Actinomycetes > Micrococcales > Micrococcaceae > Arthrobacter > Arthrobacter sp. P1_B3. The sequence continues at coordinate 311,157 of NZ_JBFTZV010000002.1, forward strand.
GTTCGCCGTCCTGGTTGTAGCCGCGGTGTTCGATGCCCACAATTCCGGTGTCCGGACGCGACTTCGATTCACGCTTGTCCAAGGCCTCGGTCTCCACCCGCAGCGTGTCACCGAAGAACACCGGCTTAGGGAACTCGATGTCCCGGAAGCCAAGATTTCCCAGGGTAGTGCCGAGGGTGGTGTCCTGGACGGGGATTCCCGTGACAAGACCCAGGGTGAAAATGCTGTTGACGATCTGGCGCCCAAACATGCTCTTCTTGGCGAACTCCGCATCCAGGTGCAGCGGCTGGACGTTCATGGTCAGTGCAGTGATCAGCAGGTTGTCCGTCTCGGTGACAGTCCTGGTGACCTCGTGCCTGATGACGTCGCCGACGGTGAAGTCCTCGTAATACATTCCGGCCATGACTGGCCTCCTTTGCTTGGGTGGGTTTTGTTGAGGTAGCGGTTACGCGGCGGCGAGGGCGAGAGCCTCGCGGGCGTGGTTGGCGTGGGCCAGGTCAATGTGGTCCCCGCGGTAGGAGACGGCCCCGTGGCCGTTGCGCTGGCCTTCCTCGAAAGCCTCGATCAGGCCCTCGTAGTAGCCTTTCAGCGTCTCTGTCAGGCCGTATTCCTCGTTGGCGATCGGAGCGTGCGACGGGTGGATCAGCACCTGCCCGGTGTAGCCCAGGCCGCTGTTGTCCTGCGCGAAGCTGCGCATCCCCTCCAGGTTCCGCACCTCCTGCCAGAGCCCCAGGACAATGGTGCGGATGCCGGCGGAACGGGCCGCCACCACCACTTTGCTCCGGAGGTACAGCGTCTCCATTCCCGCGGCGGTCCAGCGGAAGCCGACCTCCCGGGAGACGTCCGCATCCTTGGCGGCCGCTGCCATCACCCCGCCAACCCGCGGCCCGGCCAGGATCTCATCCACTTTATTGATGGAGGCGGCGGTTTCGAGGGAGGGCACCAGTTCAACGGTTCCGCGGGCAATGCCGTGGTCGAGCTCCGCCGCCGTCACCAGCGCATCGAACCGGACCACGTCATCCCGGGAGAACAGCTTGGGGAGCAGGAATGCGGTCAGGTTGCGGTGGGTCACGTCGGCCACGTCACGGCCGAAGAAGATGGTGTCCAGGGCGTTGGGCCGGACCAGGATGCCCTTTGAGCCGTCGTGGGCTTCCAGAGCTTCGCGGGCGTTGGTGCGGGCCAGTTCCTTGTCGTGCTCGGGGACGGAGTCCTCCAGGTCGATGATGATGGCGTCGGCCTCGGAGTTCAGCGCCTTGTCGATCCAGTCCCGTTTGTGCCCGGGGACAAAGAGCAACGAACGGTATGGCCTCATGCCGCCACCTCCTCGGTGATCTTGGTCAGCAGGGTGCCGGCGGCCATGGAATCGCCCACGACGGCGGTGATCTCACCGACCACGCCGGAGGCCGGCGCGGTGATGGGGTTCTCCATCTTCATCGCTTCCAGAACAAACAGCACGTCGCCCTTGGCCACCCTCTGCCCGGCGGCCGCGTTGATCTTGATGATGGTGCCCTGCATCGGTGCCTTGACGGTTCCGTCGCTGACTTTCTCGCGCTTGGCCCTTGCCTGCCGCGTCCGGCCGGTGGCGGCCGCCGGGTCTGCGGCTGACGGATCGGCCAGGGCGGGGGCGGCGTTGCCGTAGCCGCCCGCGCTGCCGTAGTCGTTGAACGTGGGGATGATGTAGAAGCGTCCGCCCACCTCCACGTTGGCGCGGTCCACGGGCTCGGGTTCCGTGAAGTCAACGGTTTCTTCCAGCCACAGGGTGCTGAAGCGAAGCTCCTGGAAATCCGGGTGCGCAACAATCGTCTGCGCGGCGGGGGCCGTGGTGGGTACGCCCTCGATCTGCAGCCGCTCCAGGCCGCCGAGCAGGCGCTTGATGGCCGTCTCGCGGTCCGGGCCGTAGGCAATCAGCTTGCCGATGAGGCTGTCGTACAGCGGCAGCACCGTGTCGCCGGACTCGTAGCCCGCGTCGAACCGCAGGCCCTCGCCCACGGGCGCAGTGAGGAGGTGCACCGGACCCGGGGCGGGCAGGAACCGGCCCTCCGCGACGTCCTCGGCGTTGATGCGTGCCTCGATGGCTGCACCCTTGGGCGTCAGGTTGCCCATGATGGACAGCTCCTCGCCCGCCGCCACGCGGATCTGCTCCGCGATGAGGTCCACGCCGTGCACCATTTCGGTGACCGGGTGTTCCACCTGGATGCGGGTGTTCATTTCGAGGAAGTAGAACTTCTCGTCCTCCACAAGGAACTCAACGGTGCCGGCGCCGACGTAGCCAACCTCGCGGGCCAGCCGGACGGCGGCCTCACCCATGTTCCGGCGCAGGGTGTCGGAGAGACCGGGGGCCGGGGACTCCTCCACCAGCTTCTGGTGGCGGCGCTGCACGGAGCAGTCGCGGTCACCCACATAGACGGTGTTTCCGTGCGTGTCGGCGAAGACCTGGACCTCAACGTGGCGTGCGTGGGTGAGGTACCGCTCGAGGTAGACCTCGCCGTTGCCGAAGGCCGCTGTGGCTTCACGGACGGCGGCGTCGAAGGCTTCTTTGGCCTGGGGTTCGGAGTCGATGCGGCGCATGCCGCGTCCGCCCCCACCAGCTGAGGCCTTCACCAGGACGGGGTAGCCGTGCTCAGCGCCGAACGCCTCGACGGCGGCCGCGCTGGCAATGGCTCCATCGGTGCCCGGTGCCAGGGGGACCTGGACGCGGATGGCCACATCGCGGGCAGCCACTTTGCCGCCCATGGTGGTGATGGCATGCGCGGACGGTCCGATGAATGTCAGGCCCGCGTCCGCAACGGCTAACGCGAATTCCGGGTTCTCGGACAGGAAGCCGTAGCCCGGGTGAATGGCCTCGGCACCCGATTCGAGCGCCGCCGCGATGATCTTGGGGATGCTCAGGTAGTTGCTGCTGGCGGGACCATCGCCGAGGTCGATGGCGGTGTCCGCCGCCCGGACGTGCATGGACGCGGCGTCCGCCGTCGAATAAACGGCAACGGACTCGACGCCGAGGGTGCGGCAGCTGCGTGCCACCCGGACGGCGATTTCGCCGCGGTTGGCGATCAGGATTTTGCTGAACATGATTGTCCTTAGAGCTAGGGCGCCGAAATCAGCGCAGGATGCAGGCGTTGCGGCATTGGCCGATGCCGTCGATCGAGGTGGTGACGACGCTGCCGTCGGTGAGGAGTTCCTTGGGAGTGCGGCCGTCGCCTACGCCTCCCGGCGTGCCGGTGAGAATCACATCGCCCGGGTGCAGCGTGGTGATCGCGGAAATGTAGCGGACCAGGTCAACGGGGCTGAACACCAGGTCGCTGGTGTGCGCCTTTTGTTTGGCGACACCATCCACCGAGCAGGAAATCTCCAGGTCCGGCGCGTGTCCGGCGTCATCGGCCGTCAGCAGGAACGGACCCAGCGGGGTGGTGGCGTCGAAGGTCTTGCCCTGCAGCCACTCGGGCGTCCGGCGCTGGAAGTCGCGGGCTGAGATGTCGTTTGCCACCGTGAAACCGGCGATCGCCGCCGCGGCTTCCTCTGCCGAGGCCCGCGAGACCCTGTTTCCGATAACGACGGCGAGCTCGGCCTCCCAGTCCACGGATTCGGAACCCGGCGGCAGGACGATGGGATCGTTGGCGCCGATCAGGGCGTCCGAGAATTTGGCGAAGAGGGTGGGGTGCTGCGGCAGTTCCCGGCCCATCTCAAGGATGTGCTCGCGGTAGTTGAGCCCAACGCACACAATCTTTCCGGGAGCGGTGACCAGCGGCGCGAAGTCGGCCCCGTCAATCGCAAGGCGTGTGCCGCCGTCGTACTGGTCCACTGCCGGCGATCCGGCACGGAGCCATTCGCCGACGTCTGCAAACGGCAAGAGCGCCAGTACACCGTCCACCTCCACGGCGGCTGCGGTGCCGCCTTCGATCCGTACGGTTGCGAGTTTCATGCGCCCCATCCCAGGTTCGATTTCAGCTGAGCCTTCACGAGCTTTCCGGCCGCGGACCGCGGCAGCTGGTCGGCACCCAGGAAGACGATCTTTTTTGGAATCTTGTAGCCTGCCAGGTGCCCGCGGAGGAAGGTGGATAGTTCTTCGCCGTTCGCCTGCAGTCCGCTGCGGAGCACGACCACGGCCCGCACCTCCTCGTCCCAGCGCGGGTCCGGGACACCAACAACAGCTGCTTCCAGGACGGCGGGGTGCAGGTACAGCGCCTGCTCGATCTCGGCGGAATAGACATTCTCACCGCCGGTCTTGATCATTTCCTTCAGCCGGTCCCGGAAGAAGTAATACCCTCGCTCGTCCTGCACGGCCAGGTCTCCGGTGTGTAGCCAGCCGCCGCGGAAGGCCTCGGCGGTAGCTTCGGGCCGGCCATAGTAGCCGGTCATCAGGGACGGGCCCTTGACGCAGATCTCGCCGAGCTCACCCGGGGGAACCGGCTCGCCGAACGGATCCTGGAGCTGCGCCTCGGCCAGCAGGTACTCTGTGCCGATCGAACCGTCGACGGCGGGATCCAGCATGTCTTCCGGCTTGAGCCGGGTGACCATGGGCCCCGCCTCGGTGAGGCCGTAGCGGAAGTACAGTTCGGCGTCGGGCAGCAGGTCAGTGAAAAGCTGCTTGTCCGGCATCCGCAGCAGGCCGGCACCCGTATGGACCGCCTTGAGATGGGTCTTGATGGCCGGGTCCGCAAAGACGCCGTTTTCCATCAGCCGGCGCATCATGTTCGGGATGAGGAATGTGTTGGTGACCCGCTCCCGCCCCACTAGGTCCACGATCAATTCGTCGTTGAACTTCTCGGCGATCACGCTGGTGGCACCGGCGATGAAGTGCGGCACCAGCCAGCACAGCAGTGCCGCCGAGTGGAAGAACGGTGTGATGATCAGGCCGCGTTCCTCGCGGCGGCTGCCCATCCTGCAGTCGTACATTTCGTTGAATGCGTTGGCCGCTGCTGCCCTTTGGGACATGACCACGCCCTTGGGCGTACCAGTGCTTCCGCCCGTGTAGATGATGCAGAGCGGGCTGTCCAGTGTGGTGACATCCTCCAACGGACCGGATCCGGTGCGCAGGGCGTCGACCTCGGCACCCTGTCGGACCAGCCGCGGCAGCTCCTGCTCGGTTCGGCCCAGTATTTCCAGGGCCTCTTCCGCGTTGGGAATGAGCCGTTCCTCCACCAGGATGATCTTCGCGCCGGTCTCCTTGATGCCGGCCGCGAGCTCCGCCGGTGCCCAACGCCAGTTGTAGGCAACGTATGTTCCGCCGGCGGCCGCGACCCCAAAGAAGACTTCGGCATTAAAGGTCGAGTTTCCGGCCAGCACCCCCACGGTGTTACCCACGCCGACGCCGGCGTCCCGCAGGCCCCTCCCCAGGCCCCATGCGCTCTCGGCGAGCTCAGCGAAGGTCAGCCGGCGGGCGCCGTCGACGATGGCTTCGCGCGTCGGGTAGCGCCGGTGGTTGAGTTTGATCCACTCACCAATCGTTCGCATGATTGCTCCTCGGTGTGGCTGGTGCGGGTCCGACAAGCCGGACTCCGCAGTGCTTATTCTTCAACGAACAAGCGTTCGTTCGAAAGTTTAGTATGAGTTGGTTCCCTCCGCAAGAGGGATCCGAGTCCACAGTCGAGGGCGCTGACGGATCGGCGGGCAGGTGCGGAGAGGCACCCCCGGGAGCCCTTGCGCGAGATCCACATCACACCCTACACTTCGTACGAACGCTTGTTCATGTACGAACGCTTGTTCTTCTCCATCGAACCCCGGGTATATTGCCCCTAGGGTCCGAGCCCTCCCTGACGAAGAGGATGCGGAGTGTGGTTGCGGTTCGCTGCACACGACGGAGACCGGCGAACGCCACTGACTTTCCACCTATCCAAGGAGTGAGTTCCAATGTCGGAATTGACGAATCCTGTTCAGCCCCCGCCGCTCTTGGTGCTCGAAGCACCGACGTTCGATCCGAAGACAGCAAGGACCGCCGTGGCGAGCGGCACGTTCGGCACCGCACTGGAGTGGTTCGACTTCGCTGTGTACGGCACCCTGTCGGCAACCCTCTTCCCCCAGCTCTTCTTCCCCAGCTTTGATGCGAACTCGGCGATCCTCGCGTCGTTTGCCACCTTCGGGGCCGGCATGGTGGCCCGCCCCCTCGGCGGAATCGTCTTCGGTGCCTTGGGCGACAAGATCGGCCGACGCAACGTCCTGATGTTCACCCTTATCCTCATGGGCGTGTCCTCGGTGCTGATTGGCCTGCTGCCCACCTACGCCGTGGCGGGAATTGTTGCCCCGACGCTCCTGGTGGTGCTTCGCTTCCTCCAGGGCTTCGCCCTCGGCGGCGAGGCCACCGGCGTTCAAGTGCTCGTCGTCGAGCACGCGCCCACTAACCATCGAGGCCTGTTCGGCGGGATCCTGGCCACCGGCTCTCCGCTGGCGCAGACCTTCGCCTCGATCACCCTCACCGGGCTGGCGATGTTCCTTTCCAAGGACGCTTTTGCCGCGTGGGGCTGGAGGATCCCCTTCCTGATGGGTGTGCTGTTGCTCGTGGTGGGCGTATTCATCCGCCAGCGGGTCGAAGAAACTCCGGCTTTCAAGGAGAACCAGAGGAAAGCTGCCGAGTCCGCGGTTCCCCAGGAGCGTGCCCTGGCCGTGATCGCGAAGAAGCCGGGAACCGTCATCAAGCTGGTGCTGTCCTGGGCTGCGTCCGCTGGGCTGTTCTGGATCAGCGTCACCTACGCCGTGAACTACCTGACCAAGGAACTCGGTTACGAAAACTCGATCACCTTCGGCCTGCTGCTCGTGGCCAACCTGATCTCCATCCCGGCCGCTATTTTCGGCGGCAAGCTCAGCGACCGCATCGGCCGCAAGAAGACCTTCCTCCTCGGCCTGTCCTTGCAGGGTGTAGCTGCCGGCACAATGTTCCCCATCATGAACTCCATGAACTACCCCGCCAGCGTCGCGATCATCGCCCTGGCCCTGTGCGGCATCCAGGTCACTGCCGGTACCCAGGCGGCGTTCTTCTCGGAATCGCTCCCGACGAGCATGCGCTACACCGGCTCAGCCCTCGGCATGACCCTCGCCGGCCTGATCTTCGGCGCCCCTATCCCGTTCATTGCGGCCTGGATCTTCCAGAACACCGAGAACGGAACGGCCGCCCTGACGGCCATCGCCCTCAGCCTGGTGATCATCTCCGTCATTGCCACCCTGACGCTGCCGGAGCGGTTCAAGCAATCGCTGCAGGAGGAGCACTGACCACACTCGCCTGACGTCGCCGGCCTGACCGCACTGGCGGTCCGGCCAGTGACGCGGCAGCCAGCTTTAAGACCGGAACGCCCGGCCGGATATTCCAGCCGGGCGTTCCGGTTCTTGGCGGATTCCGACACTCTTGGGCGGTGTCCGAAAACGGCCGTTGGCGGTGTCCGAAAACGGCGCGAGGCGCTGCCTCGGCTACCTATGTGGCTGAGCTGTCCAGGACCACCCGACCGACGCGTTCGTCAGCGTCCGCGACCTTCAGCTCCCGCAGCGCCAGGCGCGTGTAGATCCGGACAATCTCCTCGAGCGAGAACCGGCCGCCGTGCTTGAACCAGCCTGCGATATGGGTGGCCTGGGCAACGAAGCTGTACACGTGGATTTTGGCGTCGATGACGTCCGCGAGTCCAGCCTGCCCCGCGGCGGACACCAGGACCTCCAGGAACGCTTCGTAGTCGGCGCGCTTCTTGATGACCACATCACGTGCACCCTGGGGCAGCGAGCGCAGCTCCGCGTTGCCAATGAAGACTTCCTGGGCACGCTCCGCGTGGAAGGTGATGTGCTCAGCCAGGGCAGCCTGGAGGAGATCGACACTGTCCCCTCCGTCCGCGTCAGCGACAGCTTGCCGGACGCGCTCGAGCAGGTCATCGATGATGCCCCCCATGATTTGCAGCAGGAGGTCTTCCTTGCTGTCGATGTGGTTGTAGAGGCTGCCGACCTTGAGCCCCGCGGACGAGGCCACCTGCCGCAGCGTGGTTGCATCGTAACCACGCTCGAAAAAAAGCTTGGCTGCGCCTTCCCGGATGGTCTGGGCAGTGTTTCGTTCCGCTCGGACGGTCATCTTGGCCTCCCCCTCAGTGATCGTGTCGGTCATATCTCCGCTAATCCTAACAAGCGTCCGCTTTTAGGGGCGGGGATATTGACATGGCTCCCAACATCCGCAAAACTCACTTTAGTCGTACGAACGCTCGTAAGCCAGTAGGAGACATCCGTGGAACCCCAGAGCACCCTGTTTGACAGCTTCTCCCTCGGAGGCCAGCCGCTGCGAAACCGCATTGTGCTGCCACCGCTGACCCGCAGCCGCGCCGATGATGACGGCGTGCCTACGCCACTCATGGAGGAGTACTACGGGCAACGTGCCGGTGCGGGCCTGGTGATCAGCGAGGGTGCCGTCATCACGCCCCAGGCTTCGGCCTACGCCCGGGTTCCCGGGCTCTACTCCCCGGACCAGGTGACGGCCTGGCGGCCGGTAGTGGAGGCCGCAAAGCGGGAGGGCGCCGTGGTCTACGCCCAGCTATGGCACGTGGGAAGGCAGTCCCATTCCAGTGTCCAGCCGGACGGCCTGCCCCCCAAGGCGCCTTCACCCGTTGCCATCACCGGTTACCAGTACCGCAGTGCGGCCGGCAGGATCCCTTACGAGACGCCCCGCGAACTGTCGGCGGCGGAGATCGCCGGGATTATCCAAGCTTACGGAGCGGCGGCCCGGAACGCGGTCCGGGCCGGATTCGACGGCGTGGAGCTGCACGCCGCCAACGGCTACCTGATCGATCAATTCCTCAACGACGGGTCCAACCGCCGGACCGACCACTACGGCGGCTCCCTCGAAAACCGTATGCGGTTCTTGCGCGAGGTAGTCACCGAGGTGGCCCGCCACCTTCCCATGGAACGCATCGGCGTCCGCCTCTCGCCGTCGTCGGAATGGATGGACGCCAACGACTCGGACAAGCGCACCCTGTATTCCTCGGTGGTGCGCCTTGTCAGTGACTTGGGAATCGCCTACCTCCACTTGGTGGAACCCGAGATCGCAGGGTCCACCACCGTGGAACGGCCGGCCGCGTCCGTCCCCACGGCCGAACTCGCTGCCTTGTTCGACGGCGTCGTCATCGTCACGGGTGGACATGACCAGGCTTCCGCCGAACAACTCCTCGCTGACGGAACGGCGGATCTGGTGGGCTTCGGCCGGCTCTTCATCGCTAACCCCGACCTCCCGGACCGCTTCCTGACCCAGGCGCCACTCGAACCCCTGCGCCCCACGGGCATCTACGGTGGTGGCCCCGAGGGCTACACCGACTATCCGTCGCTGGCAACAAGCAGCACCTGACGCGGGGGCCCAACGCCGGGCGCTCCGACTCGAACTCCTGAAGGAGACACAGCATCATGAGCAGCATTTCCCTCAATGTCCTGGTGACCGGAGCGGGCGGCGGCATGTGCCGCGGCATCAATGCCCGCCTCTCCGGGTCCGGCCACACCATCGTCTGCGTGGACCTCGACGCCGGGAGCAGCGAGGCGGCCGCCCGGGCCATCCGCGACTCCGGCGGGAAGGCCGTAGCGTTTGCCGCCGACGTGGCGGACGAGGCCGCCGTCGGCACGCTGCTGGCCGAGGTGACCGCCAAGGTGGGGCCCGTGCAGGCGCTGGTCAACGCGGCCGGCATCCTCGACCGGAAGTACCTCGCGGACAGCACCGCGGAGTCCTTCCGGCGCGCCTTGGACGTGAACCTGGTGGGTCCGTTCAACCTGATCAAGGCGTTTTCCCCCGGAATGATCGAGGCCGGCTGGGGGCGGATCGTCAACATCGCTTCGATCGCCGGCGTGACGGGCTACCCGTACCCGAGCTACGCCGCCTCCAAAGCCGGACTGGCCAACCTCACGCGCTCCCTCCTTGAGGACTTTTGGGGTACCGGAATCACAATCAACTCGATCTGCCCCGGCGTAGTGGACACCCCCATGGTCATCCAGGAGGTCCGTGACCAGGTACGCCGCCGCGTCCCCACCCAGACCATCGTTGACCCCGCCGAAATCGGCGCCATGATCGCGTACCTGCTGACGGACGACGCCCGCAACATCAACGGCGCGGACCTCCTGATCGACGGCGGCGCCACCAGACTCTTTTCGCTTTTCAATAACCATGCAGACTAAGACGATGCAGACCAACGGCATCACCATCACCGGGACCGCCCAGAAGGAGGCCTGGCAACGCCGCGTCCTCCCGCCGGTGGAGGTAGTGGCGCCCGGTGTCCACAGCGTTCCGGTTGCCTTTCCCGGAAATCCGATGCGCTACACGCTCAGCTACGTGCTGCTCGATGGCGATGAGTGCGTGGTGGTGGATCCCGGCTTTGACAGCGACGGGGGACACGGCCAGCTGATGGCTGCCCTGGGCCGTCTGGACGTGGGGCCGCGTGAAATCAGCGGGATCGTGGCCACGCATTTCCACACCGACCACCTCGGGATGGCGGCGCGCCTTGCGCGGGGCTCCGGCGCGTGGATCGCTTTGGGGCAACAGGAACGGCGGCACATCTCCGCGTTCGATGACGCCCATGCGGAATCGGAACGGGACCGCGAGCGCATGCGGACCTGGGGCGTCCCCGAGGGGCGGGTGGCCGAAGCCGCCATGAGCCCTCAGGGACTCCACGACATGCGGCGCCTCGCCGACCCCGACCGGCGGCTGGGCGATGCGGACACTCTGGCCGCGGCCGGACGTAACTGGCGCATTATGGAAACACCGGGCCACACCCCGGGGCACATCTGCATGTGGGATGACGACGGCGAACTGGTGTTGTCCGGCGACCATGTCCTCCCCCGCATCTCCCCCAACGTGTCCCTGGAGATCCGCGGCGACACCGATCCGCTGCGGCACAATATTGAGTCGCTGCAGCGGATCGCGGGCAACGACCACTACGAGGTCTGCCCTGCACACGAATACCGGTTCCGTGGCGTGGGCCACCGCGCAAGGGTCCTCGAAAAGCACATTGCGGAGCGTTCACGGGAAGTCCTGGACGTCCTGGGCAAGGGCGCGCCCACGGTGCACGAGGTGGCCCGGCAGCTCACATGGTCCCGGGGCTGGGAGTCGCTTGGCGCGCTGCAGTTCAGGCTGGCCTTGAGCGAGACGGCCGCCCACATCCGGTATCTGGCAACCTCCGGCGTCCACGCGGGGGTGCCGGGGCTGACCCCGGTGGTTTAAGGCGGCCGTTCAGGTGCCTGGGGTCAGGTTCGGGGCATCCAGTCAGGGTCCGGTGCGCCGAACTCCTGGCCGGGGAGCTGCAGGGGTTCACCCACCAGGAGGTCAACTCTGGTCCGCACCAGCCGCATGGCAGCAATCCGCCATTGCCCGTCGAGCCGCCGGTATTCCTCCTCGTACAAGCCGTATCCCCGGATTCCGTAGAGTCCGGGGATGCTGGCGCCCCGGTAAGGCCTGCTGTCGCGGGCCCAGACCAAGTAGTCATGCATCGACCAGATCCCGCGGATGCCGCCGTCGCCCGTGACGGCCAGGCGGGGCATAAAACCCTGATGCACCGACTCGACGCCCTCGAGGAAGCCTGACACGCCGCCGATGAACCCGTCGGCGTCGTCCGCGGCGAAGGGAAATCCACGGAACCTTGCATCGGCGTGGAAGAGGGCGCGGAGGCTCGACCACCGCTTGGCATCAACGTGACGGAAATAGTCGGACTTCAGATTCCTGATGTCCTCAAAGCTCCTGGGGTCCCCGCAATCGTGGGGCGTGCTTGTGCAGCGGGGCGTGTTCACGTTGCTTCCTCCAACTCCCCGTCTGGGGCTTTCTCCGGCGCTTTCGGCCTTGACTGGGCCAGGACGATCCCGCCGATAACCACCCCAGCGCCGACCACCTGGTTCCAGCTGACCTCCTCCCGGAGCACCACCGCGCCGAGCGCCACCCCTACGAGCGGGGTGATGTAGGCGACGGTCGACGCCGCCGTGGCGCCCCACTCGGCGATGATGCGGAAGTTCCAGACATATGCCAGGCCGGTGCTGACGACACCCAGCAGCAGCATGCCGACCACCACCGGGGCCGTCAGCGAGATTTCCCCGGCTGCAATGAGCGGAGCCAGGACCAGCATCATCAGCGACGCCGCGACCATTTGGACCGCCGGGACCCCTATGGGGTCCGCCGCGTAGGGCGAAACGTACTTCTTGGTATAGGAAAAGACGACGCCAAAGCACAGCACGGCCGCGAGGCAAGCCATCTGCCCCCACAAATCGACGGCGTCCGCGGCGTAGAACCGCCACGGCGAGAGCACCACGAGGATTCCGGCGGCTCCGGCCACGATGCCGACGGTCTTCCGCGGCGTGACTTTCTCCTGCCGCAGGGCCAGCGCGGTGACAGCCGCGGTGGCCAGCGGCGTGGCGGAATTCAGGACGCTGGAGAGTCCGCTGGGAATGCGCTCGGCCGCCCACGCGAACAGCAGGAACGGCAGGACGCAGCCGACGCCGGCGGTCACCGCCAGGTGCGACCACAGCTTGCGCTGCCGCGGCCACGGCCGCCGCATCACGAGCAGAAGCAGGGTCAGCGCCAGTGCGCCGAGGACCAGCCGTCCGAGGACCACCTGGCCCGGGGAAAGCCCCTGCACCGCCAGGTTCATCAGCAGGAAGCTGGAGCCCCACGCAGCGCCGAGCAGGACGAAGCGGACCACACCGCCGACTGGCGTCATCGCCGGACCTCCATCAGATAATGACGAGTTCCTCGGCGACGCGGGCATACAATCCGGTCAGGATACCCTGGACCCCGTCCACGTGGGCCGGCAGCATGCTGGCGGCGGCACGTGCGGCCGCCTCGCCGGCGAAGCCGAAGGAGATGGCAACCTCCGGAATATGTTCCTCCCGGCGCAGCGCCGCGCGGACCAACAGATCCGCCCCGGGAACGAGCACGTTCACGGCCCGGCCGAGGGCGCCGTCGAATGTTGCAGACAGCGGCCCCGCCCAGCGGTCAACCGCGTCAAAGTCGTTGTCAGTTCCGTCGCGCCAGCGTGCCAGCACCCAAAGCTTGAACGGCCACGGGGCGTGGGGCGCGCCGGCGGTCACCGGTCCCCCCGTGAGGCCACTGAGGAATTCCTGCTCATCGACCATCAGGCGGTCCGCCACCGCGGAGTCGAAGCCGGCGTGTACGACGTCGTCGGCGGCGAACCACAGTTCAACGATGCCGTCCACACGGTACAGCCCCGCCCCGAGCCCCGGCGCGGATTCCAGCAGATGGTTCTGCCGGTAGTCCGTCACACCGGGCAGGGCGCGGGCAATCTCGGCGTGCGTCGTGGACCAGTGCGTGCGAAAGTCCTTCCGGGCCAGGCCGTCCCGCTTCTCCAGGTAGGTGATGCGTTTGGGCACAGGTCAGTCCTCCACGGCCAGCGGCACGTCGACTTCTTCGGCCAAGAACCATTCGACACTCTCCAAAAAGTGGTGCTCGTGGTCGAACAGCTCCTTGCCTTCAGGGCCTGCGTAGGCGGCCTTGACGTCGGCCACCGAGCAGAACCAAAGTTCTGCCATGCCGCTGTACGGCCAGGGCTTCCGGTGCTCGATCGCAGGGTTCTGCCGGTACCGGAGGATGCCTGGGAGCTTGCGCACATAGGCCGGGTGCTCCACGTTCCAGAAGTGCAGGAACTCGTCCCGGGTCAGCTCCGGGTTGGCTTTGATAACGGCCACTACCTTAATCATGTGCCGCGTGCCTTAGGCCGGGGTGACGGCCTGGCGCCGCTCCACGGGGACCATCTTGCGCTTGGAGTACAGGCCCAGCCGCCTGGTCAGATCGGCGCGCAGCTCGTTGGCGGGGACAACAGCTTCTACAGCGTTCGCGTTGGCGATCTTGAAGACGTCGATGCCTTCTGCATACTCGGCTTGCTTAGCCAGGATGAACGCCTTGCGCTCTGCCGGATCCTCAATCTCGTGGATCTGGTTGTAGTAGATGCCGTTGACTGCGGCATCCGGACCCATCAGTGCGGGACGGGCCGTGGGCAGCGCGATGACAGCGTCCGGGTTCATGGGGGCACCGGACATAGCAAGGTAGCCGCCACCGTAGGCCTTGCGGACCAGGACCGTGATCCTCGGAACCCGGCACTCAGAGACGGCGAAGATCATCTTGGCTCCATGCCGGATGATGCCCTGGCGCTCCACGGCAGATCCGATCATGTAGCCCGCGATGTCCACCAGGAAGACGATGGGGATGTTGTAGGCATTGCAGATCCAGATGAAGCGGGCAGCCTTGTCCGAGGAGTCGGGGAAGATGGAGCCGCCCATGTGCCTGGGCTGGTTGCCCACCAGCCCCACCGGCCGGCCGTTGATGCGGGCGAAGCCGGTCAGCATCTCGGGAGCGAACAACTCCTTGTACGGGAACCAGGATCCTTCGTCCACGAGGGATTCCACGAATTCCTCCATGTCGAAGACCTCGGCCTCGCGCAGCGGAACGATTTCCTGCAGGGTGCGTCCGGGGCGCGGCTCGATTGCGGGGGCCAGCGGCGCGGGGGTTTCCCAGTTTGCGGGCAGGAAGGACAGCCAGACGCGGATTGCGTTGAGGGCTTCCTCGTCGCTTTCCACCAGGACGTCGCCCAGGCCGGAGACCGTGCAGTGCATCTCGGCGCCGCCCATTTCCTCCAGCGTCACCTTCTCGCCGGTGACCATTTCCGCCAGGCGGGGTGATCCCAGGTAGGCGGTTGCGTGCCCGCGGACCATGATGGTCATGTCGCAGAGCGCCGGAACGTAGGCCGAACCCGCAGGCGACGGGCCGAAAAGGGCACAAACCTGGGGAACACGACCGGAAATCTGGACCTGGTTGTAGAAGATGTTGCCCCAGGCGTGGCGGCCGGCGAAGCTCTCGAACTGTTCGTCGATGCGGGCACCGGCGGAGTCGAAGAGGTAAACGATGGGGATGCCGGCGGCATCCGCGTTCTTCTGCGCCTGGGTGATCTTTTCGAACGTGCGGTTGCCCCAGGTGCCGGCCTTGACGGAGTAATCGTTAGCGATGACGCACACTTCGCGCCCGTCAACGCGGCCGAACGCGATGACGACGGCGTCACCGGGCAGGCCTTCCTCATAGCGGGCGAGGAGCCCGTCCTCGATGTAGTTTTCGTCGTCGAACAGGATTGCCAGGCGTTCCCGAACGAGGAGCTTTCCTGATTCGGTGATCTTCTTGCGGTTCTTCTCTGAGCCACCGAGGCGGGCCGAAGCGAGCTTCTCGGTCAGTTGTTCGTGCACGGTTGCTGCCGGGACTTCGATGTCCGACACCGGCGCGGGGGCGACGATCGTAGCTTCACTCATGTTGGGCCTCCAGGAATTCGAGTTGCTGTCCTTTATTAGTATACGAACAAGCGTTCGCTAGTCTAGTCTTATTCCAGGTGGACTTACGATTCCCCTAGGCTCCGACCTCATCCACCCGAACAGGAGAGAGACATGCACAGCATCGATCCCCAACTGGCCGGCACCACCCTGCCGCAACCCAAAGGCCGCCCTGACCACTACTGGGAAGATCTGGTGGCAGGCGACGTGGTCCGCACGGCAGGTATGACCATCACGGATGCACATCTGGTCCAGTGGGCGGGCCTCACCGGCGACCTCGTCTCCCTGCACCTGGATGAAACCTATGCGGCAACGACGCCGTTCGGACAGCGCATCGCCCACGGGCCGCTGACCATGTCCCTGGGCCTGGGCCTGATGACCCAAACGGGGTATTTCAGCAACGTGGTCGCATGGCTGGGCCTGGATGAGGTCCGTGCCCTCGCCCCGGTGTTCATCGGGGACACCATCCATGTTGAGGCCACGGTAGCCATGGCGCGCGAGACCAAAAAGCCGGACCAGGGCATCTGGAAAATCGATTACTCCGTACTGAAACAGGACGGTTCCACCGTCATGACGTTCAGCAGCAGCTTCATCATGAAAAGGAAGTAGGCCATGACAATCCAGGACAATTTCCGCCCGGCACCGCCGGCCGAAATCTCCGAGCCCGACGAATTCGCAGCGCTGCGGACACGTGTGCGCGCCATGCTCGCCGAGCACGTCACGCCGGAGCGGCTCAACAAGTTCGACGAAGCCGAAGAATACGACGTCGAGCTATACCGCGAGATTGGCGCCGCCGGTCTGATCAAGCTCGACGGCGAGCTCCACGGCCGCGGACCCAAACACCAGGCGCAGGCGGTGGTTCTTGAGGAACTCGGCGCCGGCCCCACATCGGTGGCCGTGAGCATGGTGGTCCAGTACATGGGCGTCCAGCTCCTTCACACCTACGGCAATCGCCGGCAGCAGGAAGAGTTCCTGGCTCCGCTGCATGCCGGCAAAGCCAAGATGTCCTTCGGACTGAGCGAGCCCGACGGCGGAACTGACGTTGCCCGGGCCATGAAGACCAACGCCACCCGCTTGGAGGACGGTAGCTACTCCATCTCCGGACAGAAGAAATGGATCGGCGGTGCGATGGACGCGGACTACCTGATCCTCCTGGCCCGGACCAGCGAAACCACCCGCTCCGCCATTGACGGCATCACCATGTTCCTGCTCCCCCGCTCCACGCCCGGGATCAGGACCGAAACCATCGACACCATGGGCATCCGCGGCCTCGCGCAGTGCGACGTCTACCTCGACGACGTGCGGGTCCCGGCAGCGAACGTCTTGGGTGAACTGGACAGGGGATTCCGCCAGGTTCTGGATACGCTCAACGGCGAACGGCTCAATGGGGCCGCGGTGGCTTTGGGGATCGCCCGCGGAGCCATGGAAACCGCCGTCGGATGGGCACGTCAGCGGCACGCTTTTGGCCGCCCCGTGGGCTCCTTCCAGGGGCTCCAGCACAATCTGGTGGATGCCAGCGTGAAAATTGAATCCGCCAGGCTCCTCCTGCGCCAGGCGGCAGAAGCGTCCGACGGCGGCGAGGGAACCAATGAGACCTGGTCCGCCATGGCGAAGCTCGCAGCGTCCGACGCGGCAACCACCACCACCGATGTTGGCATGCGGGTCATGGCCGGCTGGGGCTTCTTCCGCGGCCTGCCCATGCAGCGTTACTTCCGCGATGCCCGGCTGTACACGTTCGCGCCGCTTACTGACGAGATGACGCGCAACTACATCGGCGAGAAGCACTTGGGACTTCCCCGGTCCTTCTGACCGGCACCTAGCCACGACATGGGGCGGCTACCTGCTCGGTAGCCGCCCTATATTTGGACCAACGACAACAAAAGGGCGACTACCTTTCGGTAGCCGCCCTTTTGTTGGGGGAAATCAGGACCGGTAGTCGATTTCAAGGTCCACGACGTCCTGGTCGCGCAGGTTAACGACGATGTTGTCCGGCGTGCGGGTGGTCATCCAGACCAGTTCCTCGGTCATGCTGGCGTTGCCTTCGATGTGCGGCATAAACGGCGGCACGAAGACGAAGTCACCCTCTTCCAGGTAGACGATCTGGCCGTAGCCCTCGCCGTAGCGGATAAAGCCACGGCCCTTGAGCACATAGCCTCCCGTGTTGGCCTCCCCGTGGTGATGGGCATCCGAGATCTCCCCGGGACCGGTGAAGACCTTGCCGAACCAGAGTCGCTCAACGGGACTGCTTTCCTTGCTGACGCCGGAGATGCGGCGGGCATTCAGCGTCTGTCCCGGCGCGGCGGCCAGTTCGTCTGCCCGGTTCACACGGAACAGGTCCACGTTGCGGTTGATGTCAAAGGCCACTTCAGTCATGGCAAATCCCTTCCAAGGTTCTTGAGTTGCCGCCGGTTTCGTCATTGCAGCCGGGGCCCGAATTCAGTATGTGTCCTTCACACCAGCGAGTCAAGACGTACGCTTGTTCGTTTATGCATCTCGGTCCCAGCAGTAGCACCAACGACTACCGGCCCTTGACAGCTTGGTCCAAAATGGGATTACCTAATGAACATTCGGTAAATAAAGCTGGAGGCAACGACGCATGGCTGAACTGACGGTTTCCGGGGGCACCCACCCCATCCTGAAAGACGACTACGCCTCGGAATGGATGGGCATCGAAGTCCTCGCGCTGGACGACGGGCATGCCACGATCCGCATGAGACTCCGGCAGGAAATGCTCAACGGCTTCGGCATGGCCCACGGCGGAATGATCTTCGCCTTCGGCGACACGGCTTTCGCACTGGCCTGCAACCCGGCCAATCCGCTCCCGGGCGAGGACTCCAACATCACCGTTGCTGCCGGCGTCGACATCAACTTCCTGAAACCCGCCTTCCGCGGACAAGTGCTGACCGCCGTCGCGAACCGCCGCGCCAGCACAGGACGCAGCGGGCTGTACGACATCCAGATCTACGCCGCCGATCCTGGCGCGGGCATCCCGACGGCGGCACCGGCCGGCGCGGCCCCCGCAGCAACCCTTCCGGGCCAGCTCCCCACCGATATCCTCCCGGGCGAACTCATCGCCGAGTTCCGCGGCCGCAGCCGCACCATCTCCAAGAAATAGAAACAGGGAACCACTGATGACCCAAGAAACTGCCGCCGCCACAACTGACGCTGTCCTGGACCGCGAGGAGACCATCTCCCGCGACGAGCTCGAGGCGCTCCAGCTCAGCCGCCTGCAGCACACGGTGGCCTACGCCTATGACCGCGTCCCCCTGTACAAGCGCAAGTTCGACGAGGCCGGCGTCCACCCGACGGACCTGCGTGAACTCTCCGACCTCGGCAAGTTCCCCTTCACCACTAAGGAGGACCTCCGCCTCGAGTACCCCTTCGGCATGTTCGCCGTGCCGCAGCACGAGGTCGCGCGGATCCACGCCAGCTCCGGCACCACGGGCCGCGCCACCGTGGTGGGCTACACCAAGAAGGACCTCGCCGACTGGGCCAAGCTTGTGGCCCGCTCGCTGCGCGCCTCCGGCGTCCGGCCGGGCATGAAGGTGCACAACGCCTATGGCTACGGCCTGTTCACCGGCGGCATGGGCGCCCACGCCGGCGCCGAGGCCCTCGGCTGCACCGTCATCCCGATCTCCGGCGGCCAGACCGAGCGCCAGATCACGCTCATCCAGGACTTCAAGCCCGACGCCATCCTGGCCACCCCCACGTACCTGCTGACCATTGCCGACGCGATGATCAAGCAGGGCATCGACCCGGCCTCCACGTCGCTGAAGTACGCGGTCCTGGGCGCCGAGCCGTGGACCGAGGAAATGCGGCACGAGCTCGAGACCACCATGAACCTCAAGGCCTGCGACATCTACGGCCTCTCCGAGGTCATGTGCCCGGGCGTCGCCGGCGAAGCCGTGGAAACGCAGGACGGCAGCCACATCTGGGAGGACCACTTCCGCCCCGAGATCATCGACGCCTTCGACCCCACGGTGGTGCTGGGCGACGGTGAACCGGGCGAGCTCGTCTTCACCTCTCTCACCAAGGAAGCGCTGCCGATCATCCGGTACCGCACCAAGGACCTCACCCGGCTGCTGCCGGGCACCGCGCGCCCGGCGCACCGCCGCATGGGCCGCATCACCGGCCGCAGCGACGACATGATCATCCTGCGCGGCGTGAACCTGTTCCCGTCACAGATCGAGGAGATCGCTCTGCGCATCCCCGAGCTCAGCCCGCACTTCCAGCTGGAGCTCACCCGGCCCGAGGGCCATCGGATGGACCAGATGACCGTTAAGATCGAGCGCCGCGACGCCGTCACGGCCGAGGGCGCGGCGGCGGCCGCCAAGGCCCTGCAGCAGCAGATCAAGATCCATGTGGGCTCCTCCTGCACGGTCGACGTCGTCGAGCCCGGCTCGCTGGAGCGGTCCAACGGCAAGCTGCGGCGGATCTACGACATGCGGCCCAAGGCCTGAGTGAGCACCCGATCGTGAGAAACTAGCCACTATGCCCAGCACAGCAATCACAACGAAGCGCGGCCGTCCCGGCTATGACCAGCAGTCGGTGCTGGTGATCGCCGTCGACGTCTTCAACCGCCACGGCTACGACGCCACCTCGATGGGCATCCTTGCCGAGAACCTGGGCATCTCCAAGTCCGCGATCTACCATCACGTGCCGTCCAAGGGCGACCTGCTCAAGCTCGCCCTGGATCACGCCCTGGGCGGGCTTGAGGCGATCCTGGACCAGCCCGGGGCCACCTCCGGCTCGGCCGATGCCCGGCTGGAGTTCGTGGTCCGCCAGACCATCTCGGTCCTGGTGGAGCGGCTGCCCTTCGTGACGCTGCTGCTGCGCCTGCGCGGGAACACGGAGATCGAGCGGGACGCGCTGGAACGGCGCCGCACCTTCGACCACAAGGTCGCCGCGCTGATTTCCGAGGCCCGGGACGAGGGCTCCCTGCGCCAGGACATCGATCCCCGCACCGTGACCCGTCTGCTGTTCGGCACCATCAACTCCATTGTCGAGTGGTACAAACCCGGCGGTTCGCTGTCGCCGGAAAAGCTGGCCGACGACGTCATCACCATGGCGTTCCACGGCCTCCACGTCCCGCGCTGACCGTCCGCCGGCGGGCAGGTGGCCGGGACAGTCGTTGACGGCAGGATAACGGACGCCCACCCTGTAGTCATGGCCACGAAGTTATCTGAAGTCCTCTTCAGCGCATTCCCCGATTTGCGATACCAGCCCACCGAGAAAAGAGTCCGTGCCATGGTGGGCGGGATGGCCGTCGTCGACACTCTTCACGCGCTCCTGGTGTGGGAGCCCAAACGCGTCACCCCTGTCTACGCCGTTTCCGACGTTGACCTCCGGGCTGAACTCGCGCCGCCGGGTCAGCAGGCGGGCGACGTGACGGAACACGGCTTCAGGATGGGTCTGGAGGGGCCGCAGGCACTGGATCCGCGCACGTCGTTCGGCAGGCACACAGCGGCCGGCGAGGAGCTCGACGTCGTGACCTCCCATGGGAGGCTGCCCCGCGCTGCCTTCCGGCCAGCGGACCCCGACCTGGCCGGATATGTGGTGCTGGACTTCAACGCTTTCGACTGGCTGGAGGACGACGAGGAAATCATCGGCCATCCCCGCGACCCGTTCCACCGGGTGGACATCCGGGCGTCCTCGCTCACCGTTGAGGTAAGTCTCGACGGCGTGACGCTCGCCAAGACGAACGGCGCGCAGCTGCTCTACGAAACGATGCTGCCGGTGCGCTACTACATCCCGCCGTCGGATGTGCGGCTGGACCTGATGGAGGAAAGCCCCAAGCGGACCGTCTGCCCCTACAAGGGCCAGGCGAGCTACTGGAGCTACCCGGATTCCGCGCAGGGCCGGAACATCGCGTGGAGCTATGACCGGCGGTACCGCGACGCCGCCCAGATCCACGGCCTCATCAGTTTCTACAATGAGCGCGTCGACGTGAGCGTCGACGGCGTGCTCCAGACCCGCCCCGTGTCGCCGTGGTCCCGCCCGGACAGATCGGACGGTCCGGGGGGAGGTCCGGGGCACGCTAACGGCCGTGCGCACGAGAAAGGCGCCCCGCTGAGCCGGAGCGCCGTGCATCTGTCCGCACTGATCTTGTCCCCCCGAATTTCCAGGGCTGGACCGGATCTCAGAGCTGGTAATCAGCTGCCGTGGTGATGTTCTCGTGCACGCAGAGAATATTGTGCTCGGAGTCCATGAACCAGGCGCACTTCTCTGAATCCGTTGTACAAATGTGGTTCTCGGTCTTGAGATCCGGGAGATCGTAGTCCTGGAACATGACGCCCTTGGCTTCCATATCCTTGACTGTGCGTTCGATCTCGCTGACTTCAAAACTCAGGGTGGTGTGCTCTGAGTGCTTTCCATCCTTGACAGGCATCAGCTGCAGCATCGGGCCGCCTTCTGAGCCGAACATTTCGCTTCCGTCGTCTGCCACGCCGCGGTGCGGGAGCCCCAAAGTGTCCTCGTAGAAATGCCGGGCACGCGCTGCATCATCGACTGGCAGGACTGTTGTGGCTTTGTTCAGTACTAGGGTCATTTCGCCACCTCCTACGAGCAAGATTTTACGCCGGAGCGGGGTGGAAAGAGCCCCCTCCCCGGTTGCCCTATCACTTGTGGCGGCCATTTCGACCTTTTGGCAGCCACAAGCGATAGGGCAACGGGAGGGAGCGTCGGGAGGGAGCGTCGGGTGAGGCTACTTCTCGACGAGGGTCAGTACGTCGTAGGTCGCCACGATTTCGTCGTTCTGGTTGGTCAGGACGGCATCCCAGGCCACCTCGCCGTACTCGTCGGTCTCGCGCGGGGTGATCTTCTTGGCCGTCAGGGTCACGCGGATGGAGTCGCCCGCGGCCACCGGGGTGATGAACCGCAGGTTCTCCAGGCCGTAGTTGGCAAGGACCGGGCCCGGTGCGGGCTCCACGAACAGGCCGGCGGCCCAGCTGAGCAGGAGGTAGCCGTGCGCCACGATGCCCGGGAAGAACGGGTTGGCGGCGGCGGCTTCCTGGTTGGTGTGGGCGTAGAACGTGTCGCCGGTGGAGTTCGCGAACTTGGTGATCTCCTCCAGCGAGACCTCACGCAGCTCGGAGCGGATGGCGTCGCCGATGTGCAGCGTGGCCAGGGATTTCCGGAACGGGTGCTGGCCTTCGGTCTCGAGCGTGAAGTTGCGGTCCGCGCCGGTGTGCCAGACGCCGGTGACGGCGGTGAGCATGTTGGGCGAGCCCTGGATCGCGGTGCGCTGCATGTGGTGCATCACCGAGCGGATGCCGCCGAGCTCTTCGCCGCCGCCGGCGCGGCCGGGCCCGCCGTGGACCAGGTGCGGGACCGGGGAGCCGTGGCCGGTGGAGCTGCGGGCGTCCTCGCGGTTGAGCATGAGCACGCGGCCGTGGTGGGCCGCGATCCCGGTGACCAGCTGCTGCGCCACGGCGGGGTCGTTCGTGCAGACCGAGGCGACCAGCGAGCCGCCGCCGCGGGCGGCGAGGCGGACGGCGTCGGCCAGGTCCGTGTAGCCGATCACCGAGGACACCGGGCCGAAGGCCTCGAGCGAGTGGACCTCGTCGGCCTCAGGGTTGGCCCAGCTCAGCAGGACAGGGGACATGAAGGCACCGCCGTCGACGACGCCGATGCTGCCGTCCGCGCTGGTGACCTTCGGTGCATCGAGCGTGCCGTAGGCAAGCTCCCCGCCGGCGTCGAGCATGGACTGGACGGCGGCGCGCACGTCGGCGAGCTGCTCGAGGGAGGCCAGGGCGCCCATGGTGACGCCCTCGGCCCGGGGGTCACCGAGCACGACGCGTTCGCGGATGCGTTCCCCCACGGCGGCGGTGACGTCGGCGACGAGTTCCTGCGGCACGATCGCGCGGCGGATCGAGGTGCATTTCTGGCCGGCCTTGACCGTCATCTCGGTGACGAGGGACTTGATGAAGGCATCAAATTCCGGCGTGCCCTTGACGGCGTCCGGGCCCAGGATCGCGGCGTTGAGGGAATCGGTTTCGGAAGTGAAGCGGACCCCGCCCTTGACCACGTTGGGGTGG
The DNA here is from genome assembly GCF_056406615.1 of Arthrobacter sp. P1_B3. Classification (NCBI taxonomy): domain Bacteria; kingdom Bacillati; phylum Actinomycetota; class Actinomycetes; order Micrococcales; family Micrococcaceae; genus Arthrobacter; species Arthrobacter sp. P1_B3. The sequence continues at coordinate 334,442 of NZ_JBFTZV010000002.1, forward strand.
GACTTGAGCGTGTTGGCGGTCGAGGCGGAGCCGGTGAAGGCCACGAGGTCGCGGTAGTCCAGGTGGTCCAGCAGGGTGCGGACGGAGCCGGAAATCAGCTGCAGCGAGCCCGTGGGCAGGATGCCGGATTCGTCGATCGCCTTGACCACGGCGGCGGCCACGTACCCGGTGGGGGTGGCCGGCTTGACGATGGTGGGCACGCCGGCGAGGAAGGCCGGGGCCAGCTTCTCGAGCATGCCCCACACGGGGAAGTTGAAGGCATTGATCTGCACGGCGACGCCGGGAATGCGGGTGTAGATGTGTTCACCGGCGAACGAGCCGTCGCGGGACAGCACCTCCATGGGGCCATCGACCACCACCTGGGAGTTGGGCAGTTCGCGGCGGCCCTTGGACCCGAAAGTGAACAGGACGCCGATCCCGCCGTCGATGTCGACCATTGAGTCGATTTTGGTGGCGCCGGTCTGCGCCGAGAGCGCGTAGAACTCCTCGCGGCGRCCGTTGAGGTACTGCGCCAGCTCCTTGAGCTTGAGCGCGCGCTGGTGGAAGGTCAGCGTGCCCAGTTCCGCCTGGCCGGTGGTGCGGCCGTAGTCCACGACGGCGGCGAGGTCGAGCCCCTCGGTGCTCACTTTGGCCAGAAGTTCGCCGGTGCTGGCGTCCAGGACCGGCGCTGCGCCGGCGGCGGAGGCGGCGTCGGGAGTCCACCAGGAACCCCGGATGAAGCTGGGAACGATCTCGACAGTGTCTACTGTGGGTGCGGCTGTGGTGGTCATCGTTGACGGGTCCTTCCAACGGGGGAGCAAGATCAACACGGCCGGAACATTACTGACCGTCCGTTCGGTAATATGATCTAGAGTACATGAATGAGGCCTGCCGCACACTAGCAGCGGTGGCACCGACCGGGCCGCGGCCGGCCGGCAACAAAGGAGACGCTATGACGCCCGAGACCGGCAGCACCGAGATGTGGAAGATCACCCTCGGGGAACTCGACGAGAAGATGGGCGTGAAGATCGTCGAGGAGTCCGTGGACCGCGTGGTGGCGACCATGCCGGTGGAGGGCAACCGGCAGTCGTTCGGGCTCCTGCACGGCGGCGCCTCCCTGGCCGTGGGCGAGGCCGTGGGCTCCTGGGCCGCCGTCATCCACGCCAGCACCCTGGGCAAGACGGCGGTGGGCGTCGACGTCTCGGCCACGCACCATAAATCGGCCCGCGAGGGGCTGATCACGATCACGGCAACCCCGATCCATCTGGGCGGCACCCTGACCACGCACGAGGTGCTGATCACGAACGAGGCCGGCCAGCGGCTCTGCACGCTGCGGATCACCAATCTGCTGCTGGCCCGCAAGGCCTGACTCCCGAGTTCGCGGCCCGCGCCTGGGGCCCGACGCCTCGGGGTCGCCGCCTCGGGGTCGCCGGAGACCTGCGGGGTGGCCGTAGCCGTACGGCGCCCCCGCAGCTTTCCGGCGAGCCGGGGCATGGAACGGGACCTGGGCGTGGGCCTGGACGGGGGCGGGGGCGGGAAACTGGGCCCGGGCGTGAACGCCGCCTACACCGGTCGCCCCCGTCGGTGTAGGGCCGATCGACCCGGAAGGCCCGTTGCCCCGGCTGTTAGCTTGGTAGTGCTGAGTCGCCCGCCACCGACGGGTTGCACCGGTCGCACCGGAAGGGATCCACCATGCTCTCAGACACCTCACTTCCTGTCATCCAGGCAACGCTTCCCGTAGTCGGCGAGCACATCGAGGAGATCGCCAAGCGCTTCTACAAACATATGTTCGAGGCACGGCCGGACCTCCTGGACGGCCTGTTCAACAGGGGAAACCAGGCGGACGGCCGCCAGCAGCAGGCACTCGCCGGATCCATCGCGGCATTCGCCACCATGCTCGTGGAGAAACCGGATCAGGTGCCGGACCATCTGCTCTCCCGGGTGGCCCACAAACACGTCTCGCTGGGCCTGAGCCCGGACCAGTACCAGGTTGTCCACGACCACCTCATGTGGGCGATCGTGGATGTCCTGGGGGATGCCGTCACCCCCGAGGTCGCCGCCGCCTGGGACGAGGTCTACTGGCTGCTGGCGAACCTGCTCATCAACAAGGAGCGCGGGCTGTACAACGCCGTGCACCTCTCCCCCGAAACCATCTGGCGGACATGGCGGGTGGTGCAGCGGATCCAGGAGACAGACGACGTCGTCTCGTTCGTCGTCGAACGTACCGACGAGCGCGACGTCAAGCCTTCCCTGCCGGGGCAGTACGTGACGATCAAGATGCAAATGCACGACGGCGTCCACCAGCCCAGGCAGTACAGCCTGACCAAGGCCGACGACGGCCAGCACCGGCAGTTCGCGGTGAAGCGGGTCCAAGGACTCGGGACCCCCGACGGCGAGATGTCCAATCTGCTGCACAATGAGGTCCGGGTGGGCGACGAGGTGGAGCTCTCGGCACCCTTCGGCGATGTGGTGCTGGAGTACACGGACCGGCCCCTGGTCCTGGCCAGCGCGGGGATCGGGATCACCCCGATGGCCGGAATGCTGTCGCACCTCGTCAAGTCCGGTTCCCAGCGGCAGGTGATAATGCTGCATGCCGACGACAGCGAGGCGTCCTTCCCACTTCGGGGGCAGGTCACGGAGGATCTGGCTGCCTTGCCGGACGGGACGTTGAGGACGTGGTTCCTGAATCCCACTGTCGGCGGAAGTGACTCCGGATCCGAGTTCTCCGGCTTCATGGACGTCGGAGCGGTGGAACTCCCCGACGACGCCGAGTACTACCTCTGCGGTCCCCTGCCGTTCCTGAAATCGGTTCGGAGCGCCTTGATCGCTGGTGGCGTACCGGCGAAGGACATTCAATACGAGGTCTTCGGCCCGGATCTCTGGCTGGCTGACTTCCAGTAGCCGCGTCTCGCGGTTCTGCCCCCGAACTCGCGGGGTCGCCCAAAAGCTGCGGGGTCGCCGTAACCGTACGGCGACCCCGCAGCTTTGCAGCGAGCCGGGCCTGGAGTCCGCCGCTAGCGGCCCGCCCGGCGCCGGCCGAACGCCACGAAGGCCGCGCCGAGCAGCAGGGCCCCGGCGCCGAGTCCTGCGGCGGGCAGGAGCCCGCCGGCACCCGTGCTGGCCAACTGGCCCGCATCGCCTGCCGCCGTGCCGTCTGGTGCCGCACCGTCCGGTGCTTCGCCGCCCACAATGACGGAAGTGTCCGACGGCGGGACGGGCGCCTGCGCCGGGTTGGCCGGCTCGGCGGGAGCTCCGGCCGGGTTGACCGGCTGCTGCGGGACTGTCGGTTGGCTGGGCGTTGCCGGCGGGCTGTTTGCCGGGGTCTCGTCCGGGGTACCCGCGGAAACAGGTGCGGCGTCGACGGTGAACGCCACGGCGGCCGGAAGCGAAGCGACACCGTCAATGGCCTGCGTAACCGTCAGCGTGTGCGCTCCAGTGGCCAGTCCGGCGGGGAACGGGACACTCCAGCGGGCGCCGCCGGCCAGGTCCTGCGGAATCCGCTGCTGCAGCGCGGCCCGCGCCCCCGCACCGCCGGAACCGCCGGCACCAGCATTGCCAGCACCGGCCAGGACTGATCCAATGGCCACCCCATCCACCGCCGCGGTCACGTCGGCACCGTCAATGGCGGTGCCCGAGATGCCGGCGGGCAGGGCATCCTGGCGCAGGCGTTTGCCGTCCCGGAGGTTCGACACCGCCGGAACCGGCGGAATGACAGAGTAGGCGCGGGTCACCGAGGGGCTGTCCGCCTGCCCGGGGGCCGTGAGCACCGCCGTGACCGAAATTTTTCCGAAGACCGGCTGATCGGCCACCTTGATGCTCCAGCGGCCGTCTGCGGCGACCAGTCCGGTCCCAGTAAAGTCGCCGGAGAGCCGCACCGTGCGGCCGGCTTCGCCGGTGCCCTCGATTGTTTCGATGGCGGTGAGCGCCGGGCCGTCCACCGGAGAGGTGATGGCCGGAGCCGCGAGGCGGGATACGTCGACGGACAGCGAGACTGCCCCGGAGCGGCTGAATTCGTTCACAGTTTCAGCCGAGAACTTGAACTGCCCGGCCGACGACGGCGCGGGGAACTGCCAGTTTCCCGACGCGTCGATGGGCACTTCCAACGGCTGACCGTCCTTCTGGCCTGGTTTCTGGACTGGTTTCTGGCCTGGTTTCTGGTCTAGGACGGTGACGCGGACCTTGGAATTCGGCGCCACCACGGAGGCCGGACCGGCGCCCACGTGCCCCGTAATCGGCTCACCGGCTGTGACGGTTCCGTTGGCGGCCGCCGCTAGCGTTGGCTTGGCCAGGAACAGCTGCAGCTGGACACCGCCGGGAACCCGGCCCGCTGCGTCCTCGAGCGTGGTCGCGATGGCCCGCGTCTGTACGCCGCCCTCGCTTTCCGCCCCGGTGTGCATGCCGACGGCGAAGTTCCCGCTGATCCACGGTCCGCCGGAGTCCCCGGGGCGGGACTTGACCGTGCTGGAGTCGAAGCCGTTCAGCGCCCGGAGATCGTTGTCAAAGTCCGGCGGCAAGGAGTTCGGTCCGGCGATGACCCAGGTGCCCACTGAGTCCACGGTCCCGCACGACCAGCCGAGGCTCCGGCCGGACCGGCACACGGGCTGACCCTGGAACGGCGCCACGGTTCCCACGATCTTCACGGACGACGGCCCCGGATCGGCGGGGTTGTCCCACCGCGTGACGGCCGGCTGGAGGTCCAAGCTGCTCCGGATACCCCGGAGGACGGCGATGTCCGTGCCGACGTTGGTGCCGTCCGCAGCCACTATGGAATTGTCCGGACCGCCGAACTGGCTGAACCCGAAGGTCCCCAGGGTCCCGGCGGCCGCGCCCGAACCGGCCCCGCCGGCCGCCGGCGCCCCCGCGGGATCTTCAACCTGGGCCTGCTTCGCGGCACCGTCAGCGGCGCAGTGCCCGGCGGTCAGGACCAAGGGCTCGCCCGCGGGGCTGAAGGCCCCGAATCCGGCCGAACACAGGGTGCGGCCGTCAATGATGTACCCCTGGCCGCCAAAGAAGTCCTCTTCCGTGGCGATCCGCGATCCTTGTTCCAGTGCCACGTTGGCGTAGCGGGCCACGAAATCCGCCGCGGACATCTTCGGCTTCGTGCCCGGCGCTGTCGCTGGCTGCGCATCCCCGCCGGAGGCGGGAGCGGCGCCGGAGGCGGGAATGGACTGCGCCGTGTTGGTGCCGCCGGTGCGGATGACGAAGTGGCCGTTGGTGTAGGTGACGGCCTGCAGCCCTGCGGCCCCGACCTCGCTGACGTAGGCCTCGAACAGTTGCTGGGTGCTGGAGGCAAGGAGCTCCGCGGCCGAGGGGACAACGGCGGCGGCCGGGGCGGCAAGCACGAACGTGGCCGTGCCGGACTGGTTCAGCTCGGCCACGCGGGCCCGGAGCTCGGGGCCGCTGCCTTCAACCGCGATCTTGCCGCCGGCGAGGCTGATCCCCACATAGCCGGGGAGGGCCCGCAGGGAGGGAGCGGCGTCGGCGGCCCGCCGGGCCAGCGCACCGGCGGCATCAAACTCCGCAAGGGTCATGCCAAGGTCCCGCTGCACGGCTTCGGCGAGGCCGGCGTCGCTGATGCGCGTCGCGGCGGCGGCCGTGGCTGTCGCGCCAGCCGCCGCCGTCGTATCAACCGGCGCTGCCGGGCCGGCGGTTGCCGACGGCGGGGCTGTCGGCGCGTCCGACGGCGAGACTGTCGGCGACGCTGTCGGTGCGGGTTCCGTCCCTCCTGTTACGGCGAGGGCAGGAACGGCGTAGAACGATCCCGCAAGCGCGATGGCGGCAGCCGCCACCGCCCGCACTGTCAGCTGGTACGTCGGAGTCTTCACCCGGTTACTCTAGCGCCCCAATTTGGCCAGAATGGCAGTCAGCTCCCGGTCCGTTATGCCATTGTGGCGTAAGAAATCACCGGTCTTCACGTGGCGCACGAACCGCAAGAGGCTTTCCGACCGCGTTTGGAGCAGCGGAGCCAGAACTTCCTCGGGCAGATACCGTTCGTGGGGATGCGGGACAGCCGCCTGCCTGAGGTGCTCATTGATGCCCCGCATGGAGCGCTGGTAGCCGCGCACAATGGCCTCGTCGCTGTCGCCGGCGAGGTCCTGCAGCATGGCGGCGATCATGCCGCTCCGGTCCCGCCCGGCAGAGCAGTGGATGACCACGCCGCCCTCCGCGGCCGCCACTGCCTTAAAGACGCCGGCCAGGAGGTGCGGGAACAGCCTGGCGTTGTCGCCATAACAGACAGGGTCGTTCAGGTAGGGCACACAGAGCTCGCGGAACTCGCTGTTGCCCGGGTCTTCGGTGGGGGCCAGCACGACGTCGAAACCGGCCAAGGCTGCCCCCGTCACCGGCGGGTCGGTCTCCCGGCGCCGGATTTCCGCTTCGTTGCGGAGATCCACGACCGTCCGGATGCCGCCGTCGTACACCTGCCGCCAGCCGGCCTCGGTCAGCCACTCGCGGCGTCCCATCCGGAACACGCTGCCGGCGACGTGCCAGGCGTTAACCGCTCCGTCCCACGCCATCGCTCCGGGCACGGCCGTCCTCCTGGCATGGCCTCCGGGCGCGGTAGGAATCGTCATCCAGAAAGCTAAACACACGCACCGGCGCCGATCCACGGGAGGATTCACAAAAGTTATACACAACGGGACGATTGCCATGGTGCGGGTCGACGCTTCCGCATAGGGTGGCGGTGTGCCCGGTGGCCGCCGGGCACACTTCAGCTCGCCTGCAGCCGGGACTGAGACCTCTTCGCGGCACGCTTTCACGGCACGGGCGCTGAAACCAGCGTGCAACCGAGGAGAACACCATGGGAACTCTGAAACTTCGACGCCGGCGAACGGCTCTTGCGGCCGGTCTCGCCACCCTGGCAGTGGCGGCCAGTTTGGCGGCGGCGCCGGCGCAGGCCGTGGACAAGGCCAACTACATCGCGCTGGGAGACTCCTACGCCGCCGGGCTGGGGGCGGGGCCGTACCTGGATGACTGCTACCGCAGCGAGAACACCTATTCCGAACTCGCTGCCCACAAGAAATCCATCAAACTGGTCGCGAACGCGGCCTGCAGCGGCAAGACGACCCAAGACGTCGTGAACACCCAGCTGAGGCAGCTGAACAAGGGCACGGAACTCGTCACCATCACGGCCGGCGGCAACAACCTCCGGTTTGCGGAAATCCTCGCCTCCTGCGGCGCCGCCATGGTTAATCCCGCCGCGGGTCCGCTTTGCGACGCTGCCAGCGCCTACGCTGAGGGCCAGATCTCCAGCCATAAGCTGGCCGGTGACGTGACCGCGATGATCCAGCGCGTGAAGGCTGCCGCGCCCAACGCCAAGGTTGTGGTGACGGGCTACCCGTACCTCTACGATCCGGTCGCCCCCGGTCAGGCTGATCCGATGTCCCTGTTCATCTACAAGGCCACACTCCTGGCTGACGGCTTGAACGGCTCCATCGCCGCCGCCGCCCGGGCCACCGGAGCAGAGTTCGTCGATGTCCGGGCCGCTTTCGCCGGTCACGGCGTGAACTCGGCAGCCCCGTGGATCAATCTCGACCGTTCGGCCCTGGCCAGTCCCGAAAACTTCCACCCGAACGCCCGGGGCTACGAGGCGTACTTCGCTTCGCTTAACGGGGCCAAGGCCTACTCGGCACCCTGACGCCGCTTGGCCAGCCTGGACTCAAGGGCGTTCCGGACCATCGGCCACTCGTGTTCCAGGATGGAAAACACGACCGTGTCCCGCAGCGCCCCGTCAGTGCTGCGCGTGTGGCTGCGGAGCACACCGTCCTGCTTGGCGCCCAACCGCGCGATCGCCTCACGGGACTGGTGGTTGAGCCAGTGCGTCCGGAACTCGACGGCGGGGCAGCCCAGCGTCTCGAAGGCGTGCCGCAGCAGCAGCAACTTGGAGTCCGGGTTGGTGCCGCTGCCATGTGCTGACGCCGCGTTCCAGGTGGAGCCGATCTCCACCCGGGGCGTTGCGGCGTCGATGTTCATGTACGTGGTCATGCCGATCACCCTGCCCGGTGTGCCCGTGGCGGGGTCGAGCAGCCGCGTGGTGAAGGGCAGCATGTCGCCGCTGTCCTGCAGGGCCAGGCGCCGCTCAATCTCGGCGGCCATGTGTTGCGGCGCGGGCACACTGGTGTACCAGAGGTGCCACAGCTCACCGTCGCGGGCCGCCTCGACGAGGCCGTCGTGGTGGTCCGGGCTCAGCGGTTCAAGGACGACGTATTTGCCGGTCAGGGTGATGGGGGCGATCGCGGGGCGGTCCAGGGAAGTCACCGCACCATCCTAGGGGCACGGTCACGCGCCGGTCACTTGGTCCAGTCGAAGAAGCCCTTGCCGGACTTGCGGCCCAGTTCCCCGCGGGCGACCTTGTCCCGCAGGATCTGCGGCGGAGCGAAACGATCCCCCAGCGTGGACTGCAGGTACTCCGCGATGCCGAGGCGCACATCCAGGCCCACAATGTCGGTGGTCCGCAGCGGGCCCGTGGGGTGCTTGTAGCCGAGGACCATGGCGTTGTCGATGTCTTCGGCGGTGGCCACGCCCTCTTCCACCATCCGCATCGCTTCGAGGGCGATCGCGACGCCAAGCCGGGAGGAGGCGAATCCAGGCGCGTCGTTGACCACGACGGCGGTCTTGCCGAGCGCCTCGACCCAGCCGCGGGCGGCCTGCGCCAGGGCGTCGGAAGTCTGCTCGCCGAGGACCACCTCGATCAGCGTCGACGCCGGCACCGGGTTGAAGAAGTGCAGGCCCAGGAAGTTCTGCGGCCGCTTCAGCTCACGGGCCAGCCCGTTGACGGACAGCGACGACGTGTTTGACGCGAGGTAGGCGCCGTCGGCGAGCCGTTCCTCGATGCCGCGCAGCGCGGTGACCTTCAGGTCCCAGTCCTCCGGAACAGCCTCGACCACCAGCTGCCGGTCGGCGAAGTCGTCGTAGTCCACCGTGACCGCGAGCCGGGAAGCCATCTCGTCCAGGTTGCCATCCACGGCGCCGCGCTCGAGGCTCTTGGCAGCGGCGGACTCGACCCGCTCCCGGGCGGCCTCGGCCGAAGCCTCGTCGCGCTCGACGACCACCACATTGGCTCCCTTGATCAGGAAGGCGTGGGCGATGCCTGCGCCCATGCGGCCGCCGCCGAGAACCCCGACGGAGTGGGGAAACTTGCTGCCGGGAAGGTTACTGTCGGGGAGTACGGAGTTGCCCATGTCTATTTCTGCTTCCCGGATTCTTTGGCTGACTGCTTCTCTGTTTTCTTGACTGATTTTTTATCCAAAAAAGTCTGCATACGGTCGAACTTGGCCTGGGATTCGAAGAGGATCCCCTGCGCCAGCTGGTCAATGAGGGGATGCGCCTCGGCCGGGGCGTGGAACACGGATTTGGTGATCCGGACGGCGAGCGGGTCCTGCGAGGCGATCCGGTCGGCGAGCCCGTGGGCCGCGGCCATCAGAGCGGACGGTTCGTGGATTTCGGTGATGAGGTTGACCGCGAGGGCACGGTCTGCCCGCAGCACGGCACCGGCCAGCAGCATTTCCTTGGCGACGGGCTCCCCCACGAGTTCCTTGAGGCGCCAGCTGGCGCCGGCGGCGGCCAGGATGCCGAGTCCGGTTTCGGGATTGCCGATCCGGACGGACGGGGTGCCGATCCGGAAGTCGGCGGCGTAGGCCAGTTCGGCGCCGCCGCCGAGGCAGAAGCCGTCGAGGGCTGCGATGACGGGCATCGGCAGCTTGGCGATCCGGACGAAAATGGTGGAGTTGATGCCCTGCAGGGCATCGTCGCGGCGCCGTTCGCGCAACTGCCCGATGTCGGCGCCAGAGGCGAAAACCCCGGCGGCTCCGGCGATGATAAGGATTTTCGGGTGCTGCTCGAGATGGGCGCAGACGGCGTGGAGTTCGTCGACCATCTGCTGGTCGATCGCGTTGCGGACCTCGGGGCGGTTGAGCACCACCACCACGCGGTCCTCGCGCTCTTCGACCAGGAGCGTGCCGAAGCCAGCCGCGTCGAGGGCCAGTGCCGGGGCCGCCACTACACGCGCTCCAGCAGCATGGCCGTGCCCTGGCCGACACCGATGCACATGGTGGCGAGGCCGATCTTCGCGTTTTCGCGTTCCATCCGCCCCAGCAGCGTGATCGCGATCCGGGAACCGGACGAACCGAGCGGGTGGCCCAGGGAGATCGCGCCGCCGTCGCGGTTCACAATCTCCGGGTCAAGGCCGAGCCGGCGCATGCTGGCCAGGGACTGGGTCGCGAACGCCTCGTTCAGTTCGACGGCGCCGAGGTCCCCGACGCTGAGGCCGGAACGGGCGAGTACCTTCTCGGTGGCCGGGACCGGTCCGATGCCCATGATTTCGGGCTCGCAGCCGGCGGAGGCGCCGTCGATAATGCGTGCCCGGGGCGTGAGGCCAAGCTTCTGGATCGCGGCTTCGGAGGCCACGATGATGGCGGAGGCGCCGTCGTTGAGGGTGGAGGAGTTGCCTGCCGTGACGATCGAGCCGCCCTTGACTACCGGCCGGAGCCCGGCGAGGACGTCCATGGTGGTGCCGGCGCGGGGGCCCTCATCGGTGTCCACCACGGTCTCGCCCTTGCGGGTCTTGACGGTCACAGGGACGATTTCCTCGGCGAAGCGGCCGGCGGCGATGGCGGCCAGGGCGCGTTCGTGGGAGCGGACGGCGAAGGCGTCGGCGTCCTCCCGCGAGATGCCGTCAACCCGGCCCACCTCTTCCGCCGTCTCGGGCATGGAGTAGGTCATCTTGCCGTCCCGGGAGAGCTCTCCCTTGGTGAACTGCGGGTTGACGAAACGCCAGCCGATGGAGGTATCGAATATTTCGCCCGGTTTGGCGAAGGCGGTCCGGGGCTTTTCCTGGACCCAGGGGGCCCGGCTCATGGATTCGACTCCGCCGGCAATCACGATGTCCGCGGCGCCGGATTTGATCATGTGGCTGGCCATGATGATGGCGCTGAGCCCGGAGGCGCAGAGCCGGTTCACGGTGATGCCGGAGATGTGGAGGGGCAGCCCGGCAAGTAGGGTGGCCATGCGGGCCACGTTGCGGTTCTCTTCGCCGGCGCCGTTGGCATTGCCGAGGATTACTTCCTCGATGCTGTCCGGATCGACGCCGGCCCGGGCCACAGCCTCACGAACCACCAGTGCGGCCAGGTCATCGGGGCGGACTGCGGAGAGGGCGCCGCCGTAGCGGCCCACCGGGGTGCGGGCGCCGCCAACAAGAAAAGCCTCGACCATGAGAACATCCTTCACCAAGAAAGCGGGGCCGGCAGCAGAGTAATTTACCGACCGTTCGTTCTATAAAGATTACACGGCGGGGCAAGGGGGTCAACCGGATGCCGGCGGATTACGCGACGACGACGCCCAGATGGGCCGCGAGCAATGGGGCAAGCAGGGTGAGCTGGTAGTCGTCGACCACGAGGCCAGCCAGGCTGCCCAGGCCGCTGATCGTGCGGAAATCGGTGCCCCTGAGGTCGAAGTCCTTGAGCCGGGCCCCGGTGAAATCAAGAGTGCCGATCGTGCAGTTCTTCAAGGCGACCCGCGTGGCGGTGCAGGAGCCCAGATCCAGCTCGTTGATGATGCAGTCACTGATCTGCACGTCCGTGAGCTTGGACCCGCGCAGGTTCACATAGTCGAGTTTGCCGCCGTCGATCCGCACCGATTGCCAGCCACATTCATAGAGCTCGGCCGATCCCCAGCGGGGGTTGCTGATCTCCACATCCCGCAGACTGGTCCGGGCCGCCGTCAGCACCGGGGCGTAGACCTCGGTCAGGATGCAGTCACGGAAGGTGGCACCGCGCAGCTGCGTCTCATTGAAGGAGACCCCGGCGAATTCGCACTCGGCGAAGTCCGTGGCGCCAAGGTCCAGTCCGTCTGCCGACGCGCGGCTGTACCGGACGCCGTCGTACCGAACACCGCGCCGGAATTCCGGGGCAGGATCGTCCCGCAGCTCCCCCGGCCGGACCGGCTCGAGGCGGGGTGCGGTGACCTTGGGAGCCTTGTCCGCCGCAGCGCGCCGCACCATCACAGGGACTCGGCTTTGGCGGCGATGTCCGCCAGGTCTTTGGCCAGCGCCTTGCGGGTGATGCGCATCCCGAGCGGGCCGAACACGGTGAGCATAATCTTGCTGAACCGGGTTGGTTTGATGACTTCGGCGCCGAAGGTCAGCGTGAGGTCCGTTCCGCCGTCGCGCTCCGCCAGTGCGAACCTGGAGGTGTAGTCGGCGCCGCCCTGGAGGGCTTTCACCGTGGTGCTGCCGCCCCGGCCGGTCGACGGCGCCTCGGACTGGGAAACCCACATCTCCACCGTTTCCGAGCGCCCCATCATGGTGCGGGTTTCCTTCCAGCGTGTGCCCACGGCATAAGGTCCGTCAGTGAGCATCTGGATCGAATCGACGCCGGACAGGGTCGCGGCAGATCCTGGAATGTCCGACACCACCGCCCACACCGAGTCCGCCGGAGCATTGATGTGCTGCGTGAGAGTGGTCTTGTGGTCCATGACCTCGAGCCTAGCCCGCGGGCCGGGGGAATTTCACCCTTGCGCCAACCGCCCAGGCCGCGGCCGGCGTCGACGCACCGGAGGATCATCCCGGGAGACCCTTGAATTAGTAAGCATACTTTGTGTTATGGTGATTGGACAGTGAATTTCAACCGGAAACGAAAGGTGGCCAACACCATGGGCGTCGGAGACAAGATTCAGAACGAAGCAGAGCACCTCGGCGGCAAGGCCAAGGAAGCTGCTGGCAATGCCACTGACAACGACCAGCTTCGAGCCGAGGGCCAGCGGGACCAGGTTGTAGCCGATGCGAAGAAGGTCGGCGAAAACGTCAAGGACACCTTCAAGAAGGACTAGTCCTTAAAAAGTTTGCGGCGCCGGATTTTCCTTTGGGGGATGTCCGGCGCTGCTTTTTTGTGCCCGTTTGCGAGAATGGCCCCACACAGCCGACAAAGGGGACACCATGGCACGCACCCAAGCAGACCACGGCCAGAGCGTCAGCCGGAATCTCAGCAACGTCGACTTGAGCCGGGCCAGCGCTGCCGCCGGCGGTTCGCCGGTGCTGCGCGGCTACCTGGCGACGCCGGAGGGCGACGGGCCTTTTCCTGCGGTCCTGATGGTCCACGAAGCGTTGGGCCTGGACGACATTACCGTCCGCCACGCCAACCGCATGGCGGCCGCCGGTTACCTGACGCTGGCCGTTGACCTCTTCAGCGACGGCGGCGCCCGCCGCTGTCTCGTGGCCACCATGCGTGCGTTGGCTGCGGGCGAGGGCCGGGCCTTCACCGATCTGGCCACCGCCCGGGACTGGCTCCGGGAATCCGGCCGGACCACGGGCAAGATCGGCGTGATCGGGTTCTGCATGGGCGGCGGCTTTGCCCTGCTCCTGGCCAACGACGGCTTCGACGCCGCAGCCGTCAACTACGGCAGGCTCCCCAAGAACCCGGAAGAGGCCCTCGCCGGGGCCTGCCCGATCGTGGCCAACTTCGGCGGCAAGGACCGCACCCTGCGTGGTGGGGCCGCGAAACTCGAGTCCGTGCTCGACCGCCTGGGTGTGGCCCACGACGTCAAGGAATTCCCGCACGCCGGGCACGCCTTCCTCAACGATGTGGAGACCGGGCCGAGGCCGCTGCGACCACTGTTCCGGGTCATGGGCATCGGCCCCGACCCGGAATCGGCCCCCGAAGCCTGGCAGCGGATCGAGGACCACTTCGCCCAGCACCTGAGGCCCTGAGCCGTGCGAACACGCCGACTCAGGGACAATTGAGCCCCAGGATTGCCGCCACGTCGCGGGACCCAGTCCCGGGCTGAGCGCCCCAGCAATTCGCTACGGATCCGGGCCGGCGACGAGCAAACGGCCCGGCGCTGCTGGTATACCCGTAGCGCCGGGCCATTGCCGTGTCACGGAACGTTTTCCGTAGCGGAACCGGGCCGGTGTGTGGCGGGATGTCCGCGTTCGTCCCTGCTTCCGCCTGACGACGCTCCATMCCAGTTGCTCGGTGCCGGACTCCGCATCACCTCTACGCACCACCGGGATTTCGCGGGTACGCAGAGGTGCGGTCAGCAGCAACTGGGCGGGAGCGTCACTGCGCCATCGGAAGGGTGCCCGTGGGCCGGCGCTTAGCCCGCGTGGTTCTGGAATTCACGGGCGCGGTTGCCTGCCCGCAGGAGGGGCGCGAAGAACGCGGCGAGCTCCGCCGTCGCTGTCAACGGCAGGACGTTCGCCACATACTGGTCAGGCCGCACCACCACCACCGCGCCGCCGCGGTCGATGCCGCGCAGCTCGAAGATGTCCGCCGTCGGATCCGTGGCGTAGACCTTCTCGAGGTAGGTGAGCTGGAACGGGCCCACCTGCGGCTTGAACGCCGCCGGCACGGCGCCGATGTCGAGGTTCGTGTGGTCCTGCTGGTAGATCACGTTCACGTCGAACCAAGCATCACGGTCGGCCCCCTCGGGGGTGGCGGCGAGGGGCGAGTCCGGCGAGTTCGCGATCCAGTCGGCGAACTCGGCGACGGGCGACGCCGCGCCCTGCTCGCCCGCGCCCTGCTGGCCCGTTTGCGGCGCTGCCGCGTCCGCGAAGACGTAGATGCGCCACCGACCGTCCGCCTTCGCCTGGTGGCCGAGGTGCACCGGGTTTGTGTCGCAGACCCGCACGACGGGCGCGGACTTGAAACGCTTGCCGATGGTGAACCCGGCGGCCAGGTCCTGGTGCGCCGGCCCGCCGATGAGCATGGAGGGTGCGTACTGGGTCATGAAGCCTGCCGGGAATTCGGCGGTGCTGACATAAAAGTCCTCGAGCTCGGAGGGGCTTTCGAACTCCTCGGGCTTCTTCGCCATCAGCGTCGACCACTCCTTGTCGAAGTCGATGAGGTTCTTCGCGATGACCTGGCGCTCGGCCGAGTACGTGGACAGCAGGGTCTCCGGGCTGCGGCCCTCGAGCACGTGTCCGAGCTTCCAGCCCAGGTTAAAACCGTCCTGCATGGAGACGTTCATGCCCTGGCCGGCCTTGGCGCTGTGCGTGTGGCACGCGTCGCCGGTGATGAACACCCGCGGCGTGCGGGTGCCCCGCTGCTCCGGCAGGACGTCGTCGAACCGGTCGGTGAGGCGGTGTCCCACCTCGTACACGCTGTGCCAGGCGACGTTGCGCACGTCGAGTGTGTACGGGTGGAGAATTTCGTTCGCCTTGGCGATGATCTGCTCGATGGTGGTGTTGCGGACCGCGCCTTTGTCGTTGGGGTCCACCTCGCCGAGGTCGACGTACATGCGGAAGAGGTGGCCGCCTTCACGGGGGATATGCAGGATGCTGCCGCCCCGGCCGGACTGGATGGCACACTTCAGCCGGATGTCGGGGAAGTCCGTGTTCGCGAGGACGTCCATGACACCCCAGGCATGGTTGGCCTGGTCGCCGGCGAGCGTGCAGCCGATCGATTCCCGCACCTTGCTCCGCGCGCCGTCCGCACCGACGACGTACTTGGCGCGGACAGTGCGTTCCTGGCCCTCGTAGGGGCCGGCCGTGTGCAGGAGGGTCACGGTGACGGGGTACTCGCCTTCACCGGTGACCTCCAGGCCGCGGAACTCCAGCCCGTAGTCCGGCGACATGCGGGTGGGCGAGTTCGCCATGAACTCGCCGAAGTAGTCCAGCACGCGGGCCTGGTTGACGATCAGGTGCGGGAACTCACTGATGCCGGCAGGGTCGTCCACGGCGCGGGCGCTGCGGTGAATGCGGGACGGGTCCGCGGGGTCCGGCTTCCAGAAGGCCATTTCGGTGATGCGGTAGGCCTCGGCGATGATCCGCTCGGCGAAACCGAAGGCCTGGAAGGTCTCGACACTCCGGGCCTGGATGCCGTCGGCCTGGCCGATGGCGAGCCTGCCGGCGCGGCGCTCCACGATCCGGGTCGTGACGCCCGGGAACTGGGAGAGTTGCGCGGCGGTGAGCATGCCCGCAGGCCCGGTGCCCACAATGAGCACGTCGACCTCGTCCGGAAGCTGCGTGGGACGGTCGATGCCGACGCCGGCGGCCGGCTGGACTCGCGGGTCACCGGATACGTAACCGTGGTGGTGGAAATGCACGGGCTTTCCTCACTTCGTTGTGTGGCGGTCTGTCGCCGTCGTGGTGTTCGATATTAGAACTTGACGTTCGATAATAGAATTTTGATTCCCAATCCAAAACTGTACGGCAGATATGACGCGGGTTACAAGCACTTTGGAAATTGCCGAAAAGGGGCTTGACGTTCCACGGATCCCGGACCATAGTTTTCGTATACGATTTCGTACTCGATGAGGAGTAACTCTTGGAACAGGTCACCGACCACATCCTGGCCGCGGCCCGCAAGGTCATCGCGGTGCACATCAACTACCCCAGCCGGGCAGCCCAGCGCGGCCGCACACCCGAGCAGCCTTCCTACTTCCTGAAGCCGTCGTCGTCCCTGGCAATCGGTTCGGCAGCAGCCCCCTCAAGCGTGGAGCGCCCGGCCGGCTGCGAACTCCTCGGCTACGAGGGCGAGATCGCCCTGATCATCGGCAAGCCCGCCCGTCGCGTGGGCATCGAGGACGCGTGGAGCCATGTCGAGTGGGTCACCGCCAGCAACGACCTCGGCGTGTACGACCTCCGCTACGCGGACAAGGGCTCCAACCTCCGCTCCAAAGGCGGCGACGGCTTCACGCCGGTGGGACCGGGCCTGATCGCGGCCGACGCCGTCGATCCCGCCAAACTGCGGATCCGCACCTGGCACAACGGCGAACTGGTCCAGGACGACACCACCGGGGACCTGCTCTTCCCGTTCGCCCGGCTCGTGGCCGATCTGTCCCAGCTGCTCACCCTCGAAGAGGGCGACATCATCCTCACCGGCACCCCCGCCGGGGCTTCGGTGGCCAAGCCGGGCGACGTCGTCGAGGTGGAAGTCAGCGCCGGCGAACCCACCGCTCTCTCTACCGGCCGGCTGGTCACCCGGGTGGCGGAAGGCACGACGCCGTTCGCGGACTTCGGCGCCCGGCCCAAGACCGACGATCTGCAGCGCGAGGAAGCCTACGGTTCCCGTGAAGCCGCCGGCCTCGCCGCCGTCGGACCTATCCTGTCCCCGGAACTGAAGGCGAAGCTGGAAAGCGTCTGCACCGCCACCCTCTCCTCCCAGCTGCGCAAGCGAGGCCTGAACAACGTCAGCATCGACGGCCTGACCTCCACCCGGCCGGAGCAGCGGATCGTGGGCCTGGCCCGGACCCTGCGCTACGTCCCCAACCGCGAGGACCTCTTCAAGGCCCACGG